>JAHEYG010000084.1 GCA_023251725.1 Sphingobacteriaceae bacterium
TCAGGCGATTCTAATGATGGTTATGGAACCGGTGGTGGTAATGGCGGCGGTTTAGTTTATATTTTATGTTACGGAAGTTTAACCGGTGTTGGAACAATCGTAGCTGATGGTGCCAAAGCAGCAAACACAATTATGGCTGGTTTTTGTACAGGTAAAGACGGGGCCGGCGGCGGTGGTGGCGGCGGTACAATAATTTTAAATGTAGTGGGAATAACTAATTTAACTGCTGTACCGGCATTAAGTGCAAAAGGTGGCGACGGCGGTAACCAAAATTTTGGCCCGCCCTGTTTTAATACCGAAGCGTATGGTCCTGGTGCAAGCGGTGGAGGAGGATATATTGCAGTTTCAGGAGCTCTTCCCGGAAACTCAATAGTAGCAGGCATTAACGGGATTGTATCCGGAAATTCAAGCTCAATTGTAACTAATTTTCCGCCTAACGGTGCCACAAGGGGGGCAGTTGGAACTGTTTCAACTATTGGCGCTGCACCAATTATTACAGTTACTCCAACACAAACTATTTGTACCAATAATTCTGCAACACTCACTGCCGCTTCAACAAGTACAGCACCTGCAACCATTTATTGGTACAATGTAAATGCAGGCGGTTCGGCGCTAGGAAGCGGAAGCTCTTTTACGTCTGCTCCTTTTCCCATTGCAGGAACTTATACTTTATACGCCGGTTCTTGTCCCAACGGAACTTATCGCGCTCCTTCCATCATCACAATAATCACCGGACCAACTGTTACTGTTAACACACCGACAATTTGTGCGGGACAAAGCGTTACTCTCACTGCAAGTGGCGCCACAACTTATACCTGGAATACAGGACCAACAACAAATACTATTGTAGTAACTCCTACTATCACTACTTCGTACACTGTTACGGGAACGTTAGCAACCTGTTCTTCAGCAAAAACAACAACTGTAACTGTCAATGCAATTCCTTCGCTCACTGTTCCTCCTGCTTCAATTTGTAACGGACAAACAATAACACTCACCGCAAGCGGTGCCACCACTTATACCTGGAATACCGGACCAACTACAGCAACAATTTCAGTTTCTCCGACAGTAACCACCAATTATACTGTTACCGGAAGTAACGGAACTTGTTCTTCCCCGCAAACAACAACTGTTACTGTAAACACATTGCCAAGCGTTACTGCAACTTCAGCAACTATTTGTGTAGGATCGGTAGCAACACTTACTGCAGGTGGAGCTACTACTTATACCTGGAATACCGGACCAACAACTTCAACTATTAATTTATCTCCTTTGTCAACTACAAATTATACTGTTACCGGAAATAACGGAACCTGTTCTAATACACAAACAACTTCTATAATTGTAAATGGATTACCAACAGTTACTGCAACATCAGCCACTATTTGTGCGGGACAAAGTACGATCCTCACCGCAGGCGGCTCAACAACGTATACCTGGAATACTGGCCCAACAACATCAACAATTTCACTTTCACCTGCTGTAACTACTAATTATACCGTTACTGGGAATAACGGAACTTGTATTAATACAAAAACAACTTCCATTGTGGTTAACGGTCTGCCAACAGTGACAGCCACGTCAGGAACAATTTGTGCGGGCCAAAACGTGATACTCACCGGCGGAGGCGCAACGACTTATACATGGAATACGGGTCCAACGACATCCACCATTTCTGTTTCTCCAATTATTACAACAAACTATACCGTAACGGGAAGCAACGGAACTTGTTCTAACACACAAACAACTTCTGTAATTGTTAACGGTCTCCCAACAGTGACAGCAACTTCAGGAACAATTTGTGCCGGACAAAGCGCGATACTCACCGGCGGAGGCGCAACAACTTATACCTGGAATACCGGTCCAACTACATCAACCATTTCTGTTTCTCCAATTATAACAACAAATTATACCGTAACAGGAAGCAACGGAACTTGCTCTAATACACAAACCACTTCTGTAACTGTAAACGGATTGCCGGTTGTTACCGCCACTTCGGCTACTATTTGTGTCGGACAAAATGCATTACTAACGGCTGGCGGCGCCACCACTTATACCTGGAATACCGGGCCAACAACAAGCACCATTTCTGTTTCACCAATAATAAATACCAATTATACCGTTACCGGGAATAACGGAACTTGCAGCAACACAAAAACAACAAGTGTTATTGTAAATCCTACACCAACTGTAACTGCCAATACAGCGAGCATTTGTTCTACACAAACTGCGACCTTAACTGCAGCCGGAGCTACAACTTATACCTGGAATCCCGGAGGATTGAGCGGCACTTCGGTGACCGTTAGTCCGGGCGCATCACAAAATTATACAGTTACCGGTACCAACGGATTTGGTTGTATAAGTACAGGAACGGGTTCTGTTACTGTAACAGCGACACCAACTTTGGTAGCGCCTTCGTCTACTATTTGTCCTGGTAATACAGCTACTCTAACGGTCTCCGGAGCTACCACCTATACATGGAACCCAGGCGCTGTTACCGGAACAACCTATACGACCGCGCCTGTAGTTAACTCAACTTACACTGTAATCGGCACCAACGGAAATTGTAATTCTCAGCAGACCGTTAGTGTAACTTTAGGAGGAGCTATTTCAATTGTTGTTAATAGTCCGACCATTTGTATAGGGCAAAATATTATTTTAACAGCGAGCGGCGCCATAACTTATACCTGGAATACGGGTGCTAATACAAATACAATTTCAGTTACGCCAACTGTAACCACTACTTATACTATTAGCGGAACCAGTGGCGCGTGTAACGGTGTTAATACAAGTACAGTTACTGTAAAAGCCACGCCAACAGTTGCCGCGAGTGCACCTGCCGCCATGTGCACAGGGCAAACTGTAACATTAACGGCGAACGGCGCGACTACGTACACCTGGAACCCCGGCGGATTAAGCGGTACTTCGGTGACCGTTAGTCCGGGTGCTACGCAAAATTACACGGTTACTGGAACAGATGCCTTTGGTTGTACGAACACAGCTTCTACTTCGGTTGTTGTAACTGCAACCCCAACTTTAGCAGTTAACGGTGCCACCATTTGCACAGGCGCAACTGCTACTTTAACTGCGGCGGGCGCAACTTCTTATACTTGGAATCCGGGAGCAGTAACCGGTACAACTTATACAACCGCTCCGGTGGCGAACGCCACTTACACCGTGTTGGGTGCTAATGGAACTTGTACTTCGGTAACGACAACATCTGTTTTGGTGGGATCTGCATTAGCAATTTCTATTAATTCTCCTACTGTTTGTGCGGGGCAAAGTATTGTTCTTACAGCAACAAGTACGGCAATAAGTTATACCTGGAACCCGGGAGGAACAGTGAGCAATAGTATTAGTGTTACTCCTACCATTACTACAACTTATAGTGTGGATGGAACTAACGGTGTGTGTAACGGGACAGCCAGCACAACAGTAATTGTAAACGCGCTTCCTACATTAACCATAAGCGGTGCCAGCATTTGTTCGGGACAAACTGTAACCTTAACGGCATCGGGTGCTGCAACGTACACTTGGCTGCCAGGCGGAACTAACGGAAGTGTGTTAACCGATACGCCAACAGCCACCACCAATTATACAGTAACGGGAACATTAGCAGGTTGCAATAATACCACTTCTTACAACCTAACGGTTACACCCACTCCGACATTAAGTGTAAACTCGCCAACCATTTGTGGGGGCGCAGCTACATTGGTTGCATTGGGCGCCACAAATTATACTTGGACACCCGGCGGATTAACCACCAGCAGTATTGTAGTTTCTCCAACAGTAAATACAACTTATACTTTAGATGGTACAAATGGAAATTGTGCTTCTTCAATTGTAACGAGTGTAATTGTAAGTTCAGCACCACCGTTGGTGATTGCTTTAAGTAATAATATAATTTGTTCGTTGGGATGTATTAATTTCTCTGTCAACGCAGGGTTTAGCTCTGTATTGTATAATTATGGAGATAGTCCATTTACTTCAACATTAACTTCGCATTGTTATACTTGCAATGGTGGACCAATAGGCGGGGTTTCATTCTGTAGTTACTTAATTAATGCAACTGGAACATATAGTACAGGATGCCTAGTAAATAGCAGTGGTACATTAGCAATAACTGTAGTTGAAACTCCGACCGCTGCTTTTTCAATTATCAATGGAACCCCTCAGTATGTGAATACGTCAGTTGCATTCCAAGATAATTCATTACCGACTTCCGGTTATAGCGCAATTTGGAATTTAGGAAATGGAACAATATTAAACTTTCCATTCGGTTCTGTACCATCGACGGTTTCTAATATTTATTCTAGCGCCGGAAATTATTGCATCAAATTAGTTATAACTGAAGCCATAGGTGGTTGCAAAGACTCCACCACACAATGCGTTGATATTATTTTGCCAATCAGTATTAGTATTCCAAATGTGTTTACGCCAAACAATGATGGCACTAACGATGTATTTAAAATTAGCGGTACGGGCATTAATCAATTCCATTGCGCTATTTTTGACCGATGGGGATTAAAAATGTACGAGTGGGATGGCATTGGCGGAGGTTGGGATGGAAAATCAAAATCGGGAATTAATGTGCCTAACGGAACATATTTTTATTTGATTGATTATACCACGGCCGATGGTAAGAGCGAAAAAGCAAAAGGACCATTAAGTTTGTTCGGGGAATAGTTTTTCTTGTCAACTCATCCTTGCCTTCCATCGAGCAATCCCGACAAGCTGCAGGCAGGCTTCGACCACTTTTGAAACCAATAAAAAAATTTAAGAAAGATAATTTGCATAAATCTAATTTTATATGCTGCAAAGGCGCGAAGTCACGAAGGTTCTGCAAAACATATTTTGTGATACTTAGCGACTTTGCGTCTTCGTGGCAAAAATTTAGGAATTCAATTCTTACTTTGCTTTTATTTATTTATGTTTCACAAATAAAATCGCAGGTTCTTTGGCAAATGAATAAAGATACAGTGATTACTTTTTATTATAATGATGGAGATGAATTTAGTGATGAGAAAAATTTGAAAGAAAAATGGGGAAGTTGGTATGGATGGGCACGAAGTATTTATACCAATAAAGAACAACAATATTATACCGATTACCAAAATCACGAAGTAAAAAACGGGGCTCTGAATTTATTTGTATCTAAAAAAAACATTAACGCACGAATTATTGACCAATATGGAGACAATGATTCTATAAAAAACGGAAATCGGTTTTACGGAGTTAATAAACGCAATTTTAAATATACGGGCGGATTAATTACCAGCAAAAAACAATTTTTAAAAGGCTATTTCGAAATAAAATTTAAAGCACCAAAAGATAAAGGTTTGTGGTCGGCATTTTGGTTATACGGCGGTTCGCCCAATGAAGAAATTGATATTATGGAATTGAAAGGCGAACGGCACAATCAAACTCACGTTGAAACACATTGTGGCAATTGCGACATGGTAAGAAATGTAATTGGACTGAAAAGAAGTTTCGGTGGCTGGATAAATTTAAATGGAAAACTAAACGAAGGTTTTAATATTGTTTCGGGTTTGTGGGAAGATAATGAAGTTAGATATTATTTAAACGGGAGATGCCTTGCTGTTTCGAAAGTTAAATTTGATAAACCAAAAAATTTAGTGGCCAATGTGGCGTTGGCTGATAATAACGGACCGTTTCATCCCGGTCCGGATACCAATGTGGTAAATTTTTCACCATTAGTTATTGATTACATTCGGGTGTGGACTAAGGAAAATAAATTTGCGATAAAAACTATTTTGGCTGAAGAGGGAGAAAAGAAATATCCGATAGCGGATGTAAAAAGCAAACACGTTGAAAAAATGTTGTATGGAAAAAAGAGCGAGCACAAGAACGATGGTATTTTTGTTTCTGCCTTTAAGAACAGTGCCGGTTTTATAGAAATTTATTGTAACGGTTTAAATAAAACGGATAATTGTTATATTAAATTATTCGATAGTAGTTCTAAAATATTATTTGAAGGGAAAATAAAGACCAGTGAATTTAAAATTCCTGTTATTGCGGCCGAGAATTGTAAATTGGAAATAATGTATAATAATAAAAAGGCAGAACGGATATTTTAGGGACTGATTTGCGTAATTAAAAATTTCGAAAATGCATCAGCGCCATAAGAATTAAAATGGCTGTTATCTTTCCAATACATTTTACGAAGAAAAATACTGTCGGGCGCAATAATTAGTTTCCCCATTTTTTCGTATTCTTCTTTCCAGGCAGGTGTTTTAATAATGTTACCGTAGCTTGACAAATAAATAAAATTAAGTTCGATATTATTTTTTTCACAAATGGTTTTTATTTCGTTTAAATAGTAATTAGAAAATTTGTAATCAGGAGCGGTTTTATCAATGGTGGAATTATAATGGTTCCATTCAATGGTTTTTATTTCTATAAATTTAGCGAGCGATTTTGAATCGGCTATTTGTGGGATGTTATTATAACCGAATTTACACTGTTGAACAGGAATAGAATCACAATAATCTAAATTAAATTTACAGCGTTCGTATTTTAAATTCATTAAAAAATGATTGTAAGTATCGGAAAAGATGGAGGGGTTAAAACCATTAGCGCTTGAAATAATTTCATCCGATGTTGCAATGAATGGAAACATGGGGTGACTGTTAGTGGCTTCATCGGGCAACACTTCGAAGAAGACTTTTTTAATAGAATGATTTTTTAAAAATTCTTTTAGAAAAATGAAATTCAGATTTCTTCCGTACCTGCAATAACCGGCATTGTAAATATTAATGGGTGTTGTAATTTTTGTATTAATTATTCTTTGCATCATAGAATCATTTATCCCGTTCATGGTTTTGGAAGAGCCGATGAATATATAATCGATACTATTTTTTTCTTTATAAATTTTGTTGTAAAAAAATAATCCTCGTCCGTCGCAATCGCCTTTAGTGTAATGGTAAGCGAAATATCTTTCTGTTTTAACGAAAAAAATAATTACAAATAAAATTCCCACCGGAATAATGAACAAAAATATTTTAAATAAAAACTTTCCCACTAAAATTGAAAATAAATAAAGTTAGGCGCATTATCAAAAACTCCGAGTATAATTATAGAAAATAAAATTCCGTAATACACTGAATATTTTATTAAACGCGATTTGAAAATGGAATTGATAAACTCGGATTTTGTTTCTTTAAATCTTTCTAATCCCAAAACCAAAAAAAGAGTTACAATTAAAAAAACTATTTTAGTTAGCGGAAAGGAATTTAAAATAGGGAAGCTTTGTAAATTAAATTCGAACATTCTCATTATTATTTTAAAAGCCTCATTAATATTTGAGGCCCTGAAAAAAATCCAACCAAACATCACCAATAAAAAAGTGAATATTATTTTTAGGAATTTAGGAGTAGAAATATTTACTTTGAACGCTCGTGAAATTACGGAAAGCAATCCATGATACAAGCCCCAAACTACAAATGTAATATTGGCGCCATGCCACAAACCGGAAACGGCGAACGTAAGCAATAAATTTATCTGCGTTCTGAATTTTCCTTTTTTGTTTCCCCCAATAGAAATATAGAAATAATCTTTGAACCACGAACTTAAAGAAATGTGCCAGCGTTTCCAGAAATCGGAAATATTTTCGGAGAAATAGGGGTTATTAAAATTCTTTATTAACTGCACACCAAATAATTTGGCAATTCCCCTGGCAATATCTGTATAGCCGCTAAAGTCAAAATAAATTTGAAAAGTAAAACACAGCACTGCAATAATTAAATCTACACCATGATAATTATCCGGAAAAGAAAATGCTTTATCAACAATTATTGCAAAGTTATCGGCCAGCACCACTTTTTTCAAAAATCCCATTAACATTAACTCCAATCCATTAACAGCAAACTCGTAATTAAAAACACGTTTGGTTTTAAATTGCTCGAGTAAATTATTGGAGCGTTCAATCGGACCCGAAAGCAATTGCGGAAAAAAACTACTGAAGGTTAAATACGTCAAAATATTTGTTTCTGCTTGAGTTTTTCTTCTGTAAACATCAATTACATAAGCCATGGCTTGAAACGTGTAAAAACTAATACCAATTGGCAGAACAATATTTATGGCGAGATTTCCGGAATTTATTCCGAACAAAGCACAAAACTCGGCAACAAAAAAATTAAAATACTTGAAAAAGCCTAAAACGGCGAGATTAACAAAAATGGAGAGCGATAAAAAAAGTCTGCGTTTTTTTTGATCTTCGGTGCTGTTAATGAGCTTTGCCCAATAGAAATCGCCTACCGAAGTAGCAATAAACAAAAACAAAAACTTCCAGCTCCACCAGCCATAAAAAAAATATCCGGCAAAAAGCAACAAGATGTTTTGTTTAAGATTACTTTTGCTGAAGATAGTCCAGTACAGAAAAAATACTACGACTAAATAAATGAGAAATTCAATGGTGTTAAATATCATAGCTCAATAATCAAATATATGGATTCGCCTTCAATAAAACGATTAAAATTACTGAAAGAACTGCTTATTATTGAGCGCGAAGAAGATTATTTTCAGTATAAAGAACAGTTTTTAAAAGCAGGAATAGAAAGACGAAAACAAAATGGTGTTACCTGGTATCCCATCCAAATTTTATCGCGGGAAATAGGTTACGGTGATTTGCTGCAAATTGACGTTGAGCGGACAACAATGCTCGATACACCACACCAATTCAGCACCGGAAAAAATGTTACTTTATTTTCAAGTAAAAATGCCGATGAGGGAATTGAATTAATTGGTACGATAAAGCGCGTGAACAAAAATAAAATGCTTTTAATAATGCACGCCGAAGATTTGCCCGATTGGTGCTATGATGGCAAACTCGGAATAAATATTCAGTTTGATGATAACAGTTATACCGAAATGCAAAAGGCGTTGGATATTGTTATTAATGCAAGAAATTGCAAAACGGCGGAACTAAGAGAAATTATTGAAGGAGTTGAAATGCCATCTTTCGAGAAAATTGACGAATCCATTTTAATCTCTCAATTAAATTTATCGCAGAACCGAGCAGTTCGCCATTCTTTAGCGGCCAATGATATTGCCGTGGTTCATGGTCCGCCCGGAACCGGAAAAACTACTACATTGGTGAATACAGTGCGTTTGGTTTTGCAGAATGAAAAACAGGTTTTAGTTTGCGCGCCAACAAACACAGCGGTTGATTTAGTGAGCGAAAAATTATTAGAGCAAGGGATAAATGTTTTAAGAGTAGGGCATCCTGCCCGGATTTCGGAAGAATTGATGAGCATAACGGTCGATGGACAAATACAATCTAACACTTATTATAAAGACATAAAGCATTTAAGAAAAACGGCTGAAGAGTATTTTAGAATGGCCGGAAAATACAAACGAGTTTTTGGGAGAGAAGATGCACAGCAGCGTGCGGCGTTTTACAGCGAAGCAAAAAACTGTATTAAGGAAGCACGATTACTGGAAGATCATGTGGTAAATTCTTTATTTGAAAATGCGCAGGCCATTTGTTGTACACCGGTTGCTTCGACGCATCGGGGATTAACGAAAAAAACTTTTAATACTTTATTTTTTGACGAAGCATCACAAGCATTGGAACCAATGGTGTGGATACCATTATTAAAATGCAACCGAGTAATTTTTAGTGGCGACCATTTTCAGTTGCCGCCGGTGGTAAAAAGCTTGCAGGCTAAAAAAGAAGGATTGGATGTTACGATGCTCGACAGATGTATTCCTTTAGCAAACGTGTCGGTGTTGCTGAACCGTCAGTATCGAATGCACAATGCTATTATGAGTTTTAGTAATTCGTATTTTTATAAGAACGAACTGGAAGCTGATATTTCGGTGAAGGATGCTTTGCTGGAGGCCACGAGCGATGCAGATATTTTAAATACGCCAATAGAACTAATAGATACTGCCGGTTGTAGTTTTGATGAATATCAGAATCCTGAAACCATCAGTTTATCCAATACCGGTGAGGCTGATTTGCTTTTTAAACATTTAACAATTTTATTGGAGAATTACGAAAATTCAAAACAAGAATATAAAATTAGTGTGGGAATTATTTCGCCATACAAAGAACAAATTGAAATGCTTTCGGAAAAATTAAAAGAACAAAATTATTCAAATAATTGCGTGAGCCATATTTCCGTAAAAACAATTGATGGGTTTCAGGGGGAAGAGCGGGATGTAATTTATATTTCTTTGGTAAGAAGTAATCCCAATTCTGAAATTGGATTTTTAAGTGATGTTCGTAGAATGAATGTAGCGCTTACTCGTGCAAAGAAAAAATTAGTGGTGATAATGGATACTTCAACGGTTGGTAATCATCCTTTCTACAAAGCTTTCATCGAGTACTGCGAAAAGAATAAATTTTATAAATCGGCCTGGGATTTTATTTATTTGTAGTTTCCAGTTTTTTCTCGGTTGCCGATTTCGAATAAAAATAACAAGCTAAACCAATCACTACATTTGCTGTTGGCATAAATTTATCCCTCACGGGTAGAATAAAATCTTTACAACTTGGATCAATATCAGTTTTCACATAAATGAATCCTACTCCAACTGATGAAAAAAATGTGATATATTTGAGAAAAGGAAGTTCGATACCAATGCAAGTTGACGCTGCAGGAGTTTGCACTTTATAAATAGAGATGCAATCATTGTTAGGAACTAATGAGGAAAAATAATAGGAGACAGGTAATGCTGTACCATAAGCGAACTCAACATAATAGGCACTAATGTCAAGATAAAAATTTGGTTTTTTGTTGGGCTTATAAAAATGGTAACGGTAAGAAAAATCAAGACCGATGATTCTACTTTTCTCCTCAACATAAAATCTGTAAAAATCGGGTCCACCAATTAATTCGTGCCGCTTATATTTTATATTTATGGTTAGAGGAAGCGGCAAACCGGGAAAAGCATAGATGTGTTCTTTACTGAACCAATATTCTCCAATAGGAATATTGGCATTTGTACTTAATCCGATTTTAAAGGGGTAATCGGTTTGAGAAAATAAATTAATAAATGAAGAGCCAAAAAATAAAAGAAAGATTATGTGTTTTCTTAATAACATTTCTTTTGTTTCTCGCAGATTTACGCTGAGGTTTCGCGGAGGTACGCAGAATGTCTCTGCGAAACTCTGAGTTTAATCTGCGCCACTCTGCGAGAACCTTATTTTTTCAATAAAAATTCTTTGTCCATTACAAACGCTTCCCTCGCACCAAGTTTTAATTCGAAAGTTTCATTCAAATCTTTAAATCCTTTTTTCTTTAACGTTACCGAATAATTTACTCCGCCTTTGAGCGTAATAAAATATTCTCCATTCTCATTGGTAACTGTGCTTCCCGCTTTTTCTCCCGCAGCATTTGTAAAATCTAATTCTACTTCCGGTAAACCGTAACCTTCATAACCATCGCGCGCAATTCCTTTTAAAATACTTAGTCCGTTATTTTCTTTTTTCTTACCGTCTTTTTCCAACACCGCGTAATCTTTTAAATCTACTTTGTAAATATCACTCTCACCCAAACCACCCGTTCTATCACTCGCAAAATAACCGAAACGCGCATCTGCACTCAATACAAACGGACCATCTTTTCTTTCGCTGTTAATTGGGTAACCGAGGTTAACGGGTTTGGTCCATTTACCATTTTCGAGTGTAGTTTTAAAAATATCGTAACCACCCATCGAACCGTTTCCGTTAGAGCAAAAGAATAAAGTTTTATTATCGGGTGCTAAAAAAACTCCCACTTCATCAAATGCCGAATTTACTTCCGCACCAATATTTTCGGGCTTGCCCCATTCGTGTTTGCTGATGCGTTTTAAAATCCAGATATCTGCATTACCAAAACCGCCTTTGCGTTCGCTGGTAAAAATTAATGTTTTTCCATCCGAAGAAATGCAGCCGCCGCCTTCCCAATAAGTAGTATTCACTTCTTTTCCCATGGGCTCCGGTGTTCTCCACTTACCATTTACAATTTTAGATAAATAAATATCACCGCCGCGCGATTCGCCTTTTACATCGTTTTTGTAAATGTAAATTTGCTTTCCGTCGGCCGACAAACTAGTAACCGCATCGTGTGCTTCGGTGTTTACAGAGCC
>JAHEYG010000085.1 GCA_023251725.1 Sphingobacteriaceae bacterium
ATTTCATCAACAACAGATAAATTATGATTGCTTGCAAAACTATCGGTACCAATAACAATTTTACAATTTTCCGAAATAAAATTATTTATTTCGGGCAATTTATTTTCGATATACAAATTGGCGTTCACGCAAAAACACCAGAATAATTTCTTATTAATTTTATTGGCCCCAATAATATCTTCGCGCGAAGTAAAAGTATTATGAACTAAAATTGTATTGGAGGATTTTGGTAAATTTTTTAAATACGTTTGAAGGGATGAAAGTCCGCTAGGCTTAAAAAAATCAATAGGCATTTTTAAAAATTCATAAAGTTCAGCAAAAGCCCCTGTCTTCTCAATGAAAAATTTATTCTCATCTGCACTTTCTTGATTGTGAATGGTAATTGGAAAATTTAATTTTTCAGATTCTCTTACAATTGCGCGCAATAAATTTTCGGAAACACTGTAAGGTGCGTGCGGTACCAAAGACGTTTCTAAATTTAATTTTTTCGCTTCGTTTAATAACCCGTTCCCAATGGTAATTATTGCTTCTGAATATTCGGGATTGAATCCGATTAACTCAATAAACGAATGATAAAATATTTTTGATTTTGATTTTTGCAAAAAAGAATCTTTTGTATTACAAATATCTCCCACGGCCACAATACCCTCTTCCCACATTAATTTATCCGCCGCAACAATTGCCTCCTGAATTTGCGTTTCATTAAAAGTATTTCGTTGGCTAATAATGCCTTTCGCAAAGTTCAGCATTCCTTTTTTTTCTTCCAACACATTTTTAAAATGACTCAATTCTAAATGACAATGCGCATTCACAAAACCCGGACAAATAATTCCCGCATGCTTTTCAATTTTGCCTGAATTGATTTTATCTTCTGAAATAACTTCCTTAAAACAATTATTATCGTCGAGAACAATTAGCGCATCCTCCTCAAGAAATTTTTGACCGTTAAATATTTTTGTAGCCGATACGAAACGCATTTTGTAAAGATAGGGAATAAGTTTATAGCTGATAGTTTATGGCTTATAGCAAAAACACCATCAACTATTGACTATAAACTATCAACTATTCCCTATCTTTACATTCTGACTACAAAAACAGATATCCGTTCAATTACGCTCGATGAGTTAATAAGCCAGGTTGTAAATCTTGGCGAATCCGCTTTTCGTGCCAAACAAATTTACGAATGGTTATGGACAAAAGGTGCGGTAAATTTTGATGATATGACCAATCTTTCAAAACCATTGCGCGATAAACTAAACGAACATTTTGTAATTAATGCCGTTCAAATTAACGAACTTCAAATCAGCAATGACAAAACCATAAAATGCGCCATGCGTTTGCACGATGGTTTTGTGGTAGAAAGTGTTTTAATTCCTTCCGACAAAAGAATGACCGCTTGTATCTCATCGCAAGTGGGATGCAGTTTAACTTGTAAATTTTGCGCTACAGGAAAATTAAAACGCATGCGAAATTTAAACGCTGATGAAATTTTTGATCAGGTAGTTTTAATAAGAGATCAGGTTAAGGAAAAATATAATACGCCGCTCACCAATATTGTTTATATGGGAATGGGCGAACCACTCTTAAATTATGCCGAAGTTTTATTGTCGGTCGAAAAAATTACGTCACCAAAAGGTTTGGGCATGAGTCCGCAACGCATTACCGTTTCTACAGCAGGCGTTTCTAAAATGATTCAAAAATTAGGAGATGATAAAGTAAAATTTAATCTCGCACTTTCGCTTCACGCAGCTAATGATGAAAAGCGAAATTCAATAATGCCGGTTAACGAAACAAATACATTGGATAATTTAGCCGACTCATTAAATTATTTTTCTGACAAAACCGGCACGCGTGTTACATTTGAATATATTGTTTTTAAAGATTTTAATGACAGTATAAAAGATGCGCAGGAGCTGGTTGATTTTTCGAGACGGGTAAAATCTAAAATAAATATTATTGAGTATAATCCCATCGATGGAGGAGAATTTGCACAAACAACCACCATTAGATTAAACGCATTTACGGCGCATTTAGAAAAAAACGGAATAATTGTTAATGTAAGAAAAAGCAGAGGAAAAGATATTGATGCGGCCTGCGGACAATTGGCAAATAAAAATAAACTAGCCGCCACGAATTTCACGAATTAACACAAATGTTTTTATTTTTTTTAATGATTAATTCTTTTTAATTTAAACTCCTGTAATAATAAACCCGAAATAATAAACCCGAAATAATAAACCCGAAATAATTTTTGTCAAGCATCACCAAAAATATTAAAGCCCCTGTTGCAGAGCACATGGATATCTTTGAAAGCAAGTTCAAAGATTCGATGAAAAGTTCTGTGCCTTTGCTCGAAAAAATTACAAATTACATTGTAAAACGTAAGGGTAAACAATTGCGACCGATGTTTGTTTTTTTAAGCGCGCAAACGGTGGGAACAATAAATGAGAGTACTTATCGCGCGGCGGCATTGATAGAATTATTGCACACTGCAACATTAGTGCACGATGATGTAGTGGATGACAGCAATGAGCGTCGCGGATTTTTTAGCGTGAACGCTTTATGGAAAAATAAAATTGCGGTGTTGATTGGCGATTTTTTATTATCCAAAGGATTGCTTTTATCATTGGATAACGATGATTTTCATTTGTTGAAAATTGTTAGTACCGCAGTAAAAGAAATGAGTGAAGGAGAACTTTTGCAAATTGAAAAAGCAAGAAGATTAGATATTTCGGAAGATATTTATTTTGAAATTATTCGTCAGAAAACTGCTTCGTTGGTTGCGGCTTGCTGCGCCAGTGGTGTGGCTTCTGTTATTGATGATAAAAAAGCCATTGCTAAATTTAAAGAGTTTGGCACTTTAACCGGAATGGCCTTTCAAATAAAAGACGATTTATTTGATTTTGGTTCGAGCGAAGAAATTGGTAAACCCACGGGAATAGATATCAAAGAAAAGAAAATGACGCTCCCGTTAATATACAGCCTCAACCAAAGTTCGTGGAGCGAAAAAAGAAAAATAATAAACATTATTAAAAATCACAATACCGAAGCCGATAAAGTAAAAATTGTAATTGATTTTGTAATTGCAAAAGGCGGAATTAAATATGCCGAAACCGTAATGCATCAGTACAAAGACAAAGCGCTTGAGGTATTAAAAGAGTTTCCCGAATCGCCTTCACGAAATAGTTTGGAGTTATTGGTGAATTATTCTATTGAGAGGAAGAATTAATTTTTAAAATTTGAATTATGAAAGTCGTAAAAACATTATTAGGAATCTTGATTGGTTCCACTTTTGTTCTCGTTTCCTGCAAAAGTGGAAATTCTGAAACTACAGTAAGTCAGGATTCGCTCAAGGCAATTGAAAAAACACAAACACAACAAACCGAAAAAGAAAAAAATATGTATTTAATTGAGCCGCCCGATACCAGTTACTCGGGCGAATATTTAGACAAATACGATAACGGCAACGTAAAATTTAAAGGCTTTTTCAGATTCGGAAAACGGCACGGACAATGGATGGCCTTTTACGCCGCCGGACTTTTATGGAGCGAATGTTATTACGATAAAGGCTTAAAACACGGCGCCAACAATGTATTTTATGAGAATGGAAAACCCCGATACAAAGGCTGGTTCAAAAACGATTTGCGTGATAGTCTTTGGATTTTTTATGATGAAAACGGCATTGAAATTCGAAAAATACAATTCAAAAACGACGAAGAAGTTCCGATAAAGTAAATAAATCCGCTTTAATCTGCCCAATCCGCGTCATCCGCGTTCCATTTTACCACCAATTTCCGTAACCCAGCTAATTAATTAGAGTATAACTAAGCAATGGTTGTAAACTACATTGCATCCCTATGGAAAAAAATTACTATTTCGGGTTTACGAAATGGTAAAACACCCCATGACCGAAAATGTATTTTATTCATTAACCGCTTAAGCATGCTCAATAGCGTGCTTATGATTTTATTTTCGATTGTTGGTCCGCTCATACAATTAACCGACGTTTTGTATTTCACCATTCCGTTTGCCATTGCATTTGCGTTACCGCCTTATTTTAATAAAATTAAAAAGTTAGAATTCTGCCGGTTTTATTTCTCCATCATTCCTTTATTTTTTTTAGTGGGAGTTTGCATTCATAACGGTGAGCACCTTGGTGACAAATATTTTATTTTTACAACAGCCACCATTCCTTTAATAATATTTCGTAAAAAATGGATTATTAATGTTTTGTTTGCATTAAATGTGGCTGTGTTTTTCTTTATTGTGTGGTACCAATCCTGTCACCAAGCTACTCAAATAATTCCTGAATTTATTGAAAAAGAATATTGGGTATTTTCGTCGCTTACCGTTTTCGGAATCATCTTTTTTGTTTTGCAATATTTTAGAAACGATTCGGAAGATTATGAAAAAGAATTGGAAGAAAAAAATTTTATTATTTCCCATAAAAATAATGAGATTATAGACAGCATTACTTATGCAAAACGTTTACAGGAAGCCATTTTACCGCCATTAGAAGATTTACATTCGGGTTTATTAGAATATTTTATTTTATACAAACCAAAAGACATTGTGGCGGGCGATTTTTATTTTGCTGAGAAAAAAGGCGATTATTTATTTGTGGCTGCGGCCGATTGTACGGGGCATGGTGTGCCCGGTGCTTTGGTTTCGGTAGTTTGCAGTAATGCTTTGTACCGTGCCGTTTCGGAATATAATTTAATTATTCCCGGAAAAATTTTGGATAAAGTAACTGAACTTGTAATTGAAACATTTAAAAAAAGCAAACACGATGTAAAGGACGGAATGGATATTTCGCTTTGTGCCATTAATTTTAAATCGGGCGAAATGTGTTGGTCGGGCGCCAACAACCCCTTATGGTACGTTCAGGAAAAACAATTAAAAGAAATTGCCGCCGATAAACAACCTGTAGGGAAACACGATTATCACAAACCATTTACTACGCACTGTCTCCCCTTAAAAAAAGGAAGTATCCTGTACTTGTTTACCGACGGTTATGCCGATCAGTTTGGAGGACCAAAAGGAAAAAAATTCAAATACAAACAACTTGAAAGTATTATAAGGAACAATTGTCATTTATCAATGGAACAGCAAAAACAAATTTTAGAAAAATCTTTTAATGATTGGAAGGGCGAAGTAGAGCAGGTGGACGATATTTGTTTTATAGGAATAAAGATTTAATGCAGAACAACTTTTTTATTGATAATGTTATTATCCATAAAAATCTGTAGTATGTACATTCCTTTGTTTAAATTACTAATATCTGTAGTTGTTGTATTTTTATCTTTAGAATTTAAAACGATTGGAATTTCTTTTCCGCGCACATCAAATAATTTAATTTCTGCGTTTGAAAAAGAAGAATGCGTGGATGAAATATTAATTTCTCCGCTCGACGGCACTGGATAAACACTAATATCTGTTTCGGCCCAAAAACATTTTTCATGTACAATAACCGGCGAGTATTCATAGGCACCGGTAAAATCGGTTTGTTTTAAGCGGTAATAAATAATATTTGCGCTTGTTTTATAATTAGTTTTATCAATGTAATTGTAATTTTTTTCCTGAGTGCTGTTTCCCGAACCCTTAATAATTTCAACCGGTAAAAATTCTATTCCGTTTAATGAATATTCTATAGTAAAATAATTATTTCCTTTTTCTATTGCTGTACTCCAATTAAGAAGTGCATAATTACCCGAACAACCTACTGTAAACTTTTTTAATTCTATTGGCAAAACGCCACAATTGTAAGATAAAATAACTCTTCCGTTTCCGGCTTGCGTTCCGGCCGTTAATAACGGACTCGCAAGAACTCCGGTATACGAAGAACCTCCGCCACCTCCGCCGCCCGAATAGGCTCCACCGCAACCGCCTTCGCCACCACCGCCGCCACCGCCGCCGTAATATCCGCCGCCGCCGCCCGCACCACCCGAACCGGTATAACATCCGCAACCAATTGTTCCTTGTCCGCCCGCACCGCCAATTCCAAGCGCTCCGGGAAATCCACTTCCTGCGGTTCCTCCGCAATTAGAATTTCCTGCTCCGGCAGCGCCACCCGCAACTTGAGTTCCGCCACTACCAAATCCTCCACCCGGACCACAAAATCCGGCAGTGCCTGTTGTTCCGTTTCCTCCAGTTAAATTTCCGCCCACTCCGCCGTTTCCTCCAATTCCGGCAACACAAGAAACTTGTGGACCTCCTCCTCCTCCTCCTCCTCCTCCTCCAACAATAATTCTGCTGCCTAATGCAACACCTCCAAAACGAACATCAGATGCTCCGCCACCGAAGCCCGAAGAGTTTGTAACTGTTCCTGCACCCGGTGCGCCACCGCCAATGAATCCGGTTTGTCCTCCAACAAAAATATTATATACTTGTCCTCCCGCAACTGCTAAAACTCCTTGCGCTAATCCGCCCAAACCACCGATACCGATATTTCCTCCAAAACCATTAGCGCCTTGCGAACCATAGGCAGCAATAGTCATTTGTGTAGCGCAGGCAGGAACTATAAAAGTTTGCATGGCGCCGGTAAAAACAAATGTAACGTTGGTGACTTGTGAATTTAAATTTGTTAAAGCAAACATAGCTGCGCCAAAACAAATTAATTTAAAATTTGAAAAACATTTTTTTATGTAAAGTACATTCGCAGAACTTAACATGGCGTGATTTGTAATGCAAAGATAGCATTAGCCAATTATATTAATGAATTCTTATAGCTAATACGTTTAAAAATGGGGGGAGCATCATTTTGGTTGAGTGAATAGGCTGTCTGGCTTAGTGAGTCAGAAATTAACGAAAAAATTTAATTACAATTTATCATACTCTTCTTTCACAAAATCGGCCAGCTCTTTTACGTATTCAGGCGAAAAATTAAATTCAATACCTGCAGTTTTATAAATTTCGGGAATGGTTTTTGTGTAGCCCAAAGATAAAGCCGCTTTGTATTGCTCAATGGCTTTTTTAGGATTGCGTCTATAATTTCGCCAAACAGCAATAGCACCGAGCTGTGCAAAACCATATTCAATATAATAAAAAGGCACTTCAAACAAATGCAATTGCACTTGCCATCTACGTTTTAAATTATCTTCGAGTCCATTGTAATTTACAACTCCACTGCCAAATTCTTTCATTAACTGCATCCAAGTTGTATAACGGTCTGCCACCATATGCTTCGGGTTTTCATAAATCCAGTGCTGAAATTTATCAACTGCCGCAATCCATGGCAATGCATCGAGCACACTTTCTAACTGTTGACGCTTAGCACGCTTTAAATCTTCTTTGTCTTTAAAAAAAGAATCCCAGTGTTCCATGCTTATTAATTCCATACTCATACTTGCTAATTCAGCCACTTCGCTGGGCGGCGATTTAAAATCTACCAGTTCCAAATTAATATCCAAGAATGAATGAATGGCGTGTCCGCCTTCATGAACCATAGTTACCATATCGCGATGCAAACCAACAGCGTTCATAAAAATAAAAGGCACTTCTGTTTCGTACAAGGGATATTGATAACCGCCCGGCGCTTTTCCAATGCGCGATTCTAAATCGAGGCGTTTCATTTTATCCATTGTAACAATACACTCCCCAAAATATTTATCAATAGTATTAAAACAAGTTTCTGTGCGGTCAATTAATTCGCGCGCCGTTTCAAATGGTTTTAACGGCGGTTTTCCTTCGGCATCCACTTCTTTATCCCACGGACGGTAATCATCCAATTTTAATTTTGCTTTGCGGTTTTTTTCATGCTCAGTAATTAAAGGCACCAAATGTTTTTGAACAGCCTCATGAAAGTTCTGACAATCTTTAATTGAATAATCAAATCTTCCGAGCGACTGATGTTTATAATCTCTGTAATTTTTAAATCCTGTATTTAAGGCAATTTTATTTCTGAGTTCAATTAATTCAGTATACAAATTATTTAAAGTTGTTTCGTCCTGTGCGCGGCGTGTTTGAATTTTGCGATACACTTCTTCCCGTATTTTTCTATCTCCATTTTTTAAAAACACGGCGGCTTTTTGCAAAGTCATGGTTTCGCCATTGTAATCGATTGTTTGTGCGCCCGAAGTAGAAGCAAATTCCTGCTCTTTTTGCTGCATCTCGGTAAACAACGGAATATTTTCTTCCCTGAATAATTCAATGCTTTTTTTAATGCCGCGTAGATAAACAAAATATTTTTGGTTATTTAATTCATTCACAAAAGGTGAAGCCATTAATTTTTTATTCAAATTATTTGCAATGGAAGAAATGTTCGGCTCAATGTTAGTTACAAAATCATTAAAACTATTTCTCAAATTTTCGCTTGTAGTGTCGCAAGTCATTTTAATATAACGCCAAGCCATGTTCTCGCTCACCACCGCGCCCAGTTCATTATAATCCATTAACCATTTTTCTAAATCGGCAACTGAATTAATCTCACGTTTTTCTAATCCGTCGAAATACGGTTTCAATAAATTCCAAGCGGCAATTTCAAAATCTTTCGGTACAAATTTTCTTTGCATAAATTTAAATTCTAAATGTTGATTCGTTTCCTATTTTATCAAAGCTTTCTTTTAGCCAATTGTCACAAGCTTTATATCCGGCTTCTTTCAAATGCATTAAAAAATCCCAGCTGGTGTTTAATTTACTCGAAATATTTAAATCTGCTAAATCTTCATCTACCATTAAATTATGCAGACAAATTTTTCTCAGCTTTCCATCCAACGTAATTCCTTTCGCCACCAACTCCTGCTGAAACTGTAGCATTTTTAATTCTAATACTAATGACGAATTAAAACTCAATTCATTTACTCTGTCTTTTATTTCTTCGAGCGTAGAAGGTATCTTATTTATTTTTATGGGATTTATTTGCACCAGTAAAATATCATTGGCATCAACGGTTCCTTCAACTAACGGTCCCAAAGGAGGGTTTCCCATGTAGCCGCCGTCCCAATAAAATTCACCATCAATTTCAACGGCTTTATAAATGTAAGGCAAACAGGCCGAAGCTAAAATGGCTTTCGCAGTAATTTCTTTGGGACCAAAAACTCTTGCTTCACAGGTTCTCACATTGGTGGCGCACACAAATAATTTTGGCGGATTTAATTTTTGCAATTCTTCAAAATCAATTAATTCGTTTAATATTTTTTCGAGAGGATTATGGCCGAGCGGATTAAATTGTGCGGGCGCCATATTCTCCGTTGTCATACTAAAAAATTTATACATTGGCGAAAAATCCATGTTGCCTTTGCTTAGCATCGTATCGAACCACGAAGGATGCAAGCCTGATAATTTTCCGGCTTCCGAAATTTTGTGCCAGAATTTTACGAGCAAATGTTTGGCCATATTTTTGCCGCCTTTATTTAAACCGTAAATGGTGCACACGCCATTCATTGCTCCTGCGCTGGTTCCACAAATGCCTTCAATTTCTATTCGCTCATCGTCAAGCAATCTGTCAATCACTCCCCATGTATACGCGCCGTGTGCGCCTCCGCCCTGTAGGGCTAAATCTATTTTCTTTGTTTGCATCAAGGTAAATTTACATAATTATTGCTTCCAAATTATTACTGTTAGAAATTATTGTGTTGTATATTTGTCTTATGTCGGAAGATAAAAAAGACCTAATTAATTATTTATCAGGATTTGTTGGTGAACGCCGACAAAACCGTTTGCACGAGGTATTGAATGAGCGAACGCGGCACATGAAAATTGTTTTGGAAGATGTTTATCAGGCGCACAATGCAAGTGCGGTGTTGCGTAGCTGCGATTGTTTTGGCATACAGGATGTGCATTTTATAGAAAATAAAAATAATTATAAAATTAGTGAAGATGTGGCCATGGGCGCTTCGCAATGGTTAAGTATTTACCGGCATTCTACCGAAGAGAAAAATACAAAAAGTTGTTTGCAGGAATTAAAAAATAAAGGGTATCGCATTGTTGCCACTACGCCGCATAAAAACGATAAAACGTTACAGGATTTAGATGTGAGTACACCTTTTGCATTGGTTTTTGGAACAGAAATTGACGGTATTACCGCAGAAGCAAAAGAAATGGCCGATGAATTTGTAAAAATACCAATGTACGGTTTTACTGAAAGTTTTAACATCAGCGTGTGCGCCGCATTATGCATGTACGAATTAAGCACGCGAATGCGCAGCGAAAAAATAAATTACAAATTAACTGAAACCGAAAAAGAAGAAATTTATTTAGAGTGGTTAAAAGTTTCTATCAGTAAAAGTGATTTAATTGTGAAAGAGTATTTTGATAAAAAATTAAATCTAAACCTTTGAGTCCGGTTTACCCATAATGCAGTTCATCCTTCATTTATTGCAGTTTGTCAGCTATCCATCGTTTTATTTTATTTTCCCTTTATTTTTGTCGAAAACAAAGGCACAATTCTTTTATATTGATGAAAATTGTAAATTTGGTTCTAATGAATTTTTTAATTAAAAAAATCGTGAAAACATTTATATATATATTATCTTTTTTTTCTTTTGCTATTTGCTTATCTCAAACGGATAGTAAAACCGATTATTTAAAAGCCGCACTAAAAAACAATTCCAGCGATACTTCATCTGTAAAAAATTATGAAGAATTAATAAAAGAATTAAAATCGCAATCGCCGAAAGAAGCACTCGCATATGCCTTCACGGGATTAAAGCTCGCCGATAAAATAAAATTTTATAAAGGACAAAGTAACTTATATTCACTACTTGGCCCTATTTACACGCAGCTTGGAAAACCCGACAGTGCCGAGTTTTTTCTAAAAAAAGCCCTTCTCATTGCAAAACAAAATCAACTTTTAATTTCGGAAGTAAGTGCATTAAAGGTTCTTAGCGAATTGTTCCGTACCACAGGCAGATTTGATGAAGCATTAAAATATTATGATGAATTGGAAATTAAAGCAAAAAAAGCAGGAGCAATGGATGCTTTAGCGTCTTCATTTTCGGAACGCGGCATTATTTACTGGCGAAAAAACGATCGCATTAAAACTGTAAGTTATTTTCAAAAAGCAATTCAGATTTTCGATACTCTAAAACCAAAAAAAGAATATGCGTTTGCTTTAATTGGTGTTGCCTTAGTTTACACTGAAATGAAGCAGGCTGAAAAAGCAATGGAACTTTACGCAAAAATAATTACTTTACACCATCGCATTTACCACGACCAGTTAAAAGAAAAAGATTTTTACGGAATGTCGGCAACATTCTTAAGCATGGGATCTATTTATGTTGACCTGAATGAAAACGATTCGGCTCTTAGCTGTCTTAATAAAACCATTGACCTTGCCTCCAAATATAATTTTACAAAAATTCTGGCAATGGCCTATAACAAAATCGGCGTAGTGTATTTCAGAAAAAACAATTTCGCTTTAGCTGAAAAGTTTTTTTTAAAATCGTTGACTTTATATGATGTTCTAAATAATAAATTAGGTAAATCCTATGTGCTTAACGATTTGTGTTCGTTCTATGAAAAAACGGGTGATTATAATAAAATGGAGATTTGCCTTTCTGAAGCCATTAAAATTATGACGGAAAAAGGCGACGTTTCAGAGCTTAAAGACCTTTATCTTAAAACCTCTGTTTTATACGAAAAGACAAAAGATTTTAAAAAGGCCTATAAGCAAAGGATTGCTTATGAAATTTTAAATCAGCGGCTTTATAACGCTGAAAATACTAAAGTCATCAACGAAATGTTGGCTAAATATGAATCCGATACCAAGCAAAAAGAAAATTTATTATTGCAAAAAGAAAATGACCTTTCTTTAAAAACTATTAAACAGCAAAAAACACAAACTATTTTTATTATTTGCGGTTCGGTTTTATTGCTTTTGCTGATTTTTTTTATTTTAAGAGGCATAAAATTACAGCGCGATAATTACAGCCTAAAAGTAAAAGAACAGGAAGTTCAGTTGGTAAGATTGAATGAAATGAAAACCCTTGCCGATTTAAAAACCTTGCAGGCACGAATTAATCCGCATTTTCTTTACAACGCGCTTAATTCAATTACTTCGCTTGTTCACGAAAACCCCGAGAAAGCAGAAGAAATGACCATTAAACTTTCACGTCTCTTTCGTTATAG
>JAHEYG010000086.1 GCA_023251725.1 Sphingobacteriaceae bacterium
TTGAAACTACTGTGCCTTCAATAATCTGAAGGTCGGTTACTGTACTCAGCGACTTACCGTATAAATCATCTAATTTAATACGCTCATCAATTGAGTAATTGTCTTGTTTTTTACCAATGGAAGTCCAATCAAAATCAGGAGTTCCAACGAGGGTTTGTTCTGTCATTTTATTTTACTTGTATCAAATAATTAGGGGCTTATTTGAGAGGTTTATAATTAATTTTTTAGGCCGTTCTTCCCTTAAAAAACGGGGTACAAATATAGCAGTTTTTTACCGTTGTAAGGACAAAAAGCGGTCAATTTTGATAAAAACAGCCGATTGTTAATGAATTATTTAGCGGAGAAGGGTGAAAGGATAGTTTTTGGCATTACTTTTGGTGGGGAAGAATGTTAACCGTTATCTCTTATCCGTTATAAAGTTATTAGGTTATAGGGTTATAAAGTTGACCAAATACTTATAACCGATAACTGTTAACCGATAACCGATAACGATACAACCAAGCAAATTAAAAGAATGATTTCTTAAATTATTTTAAACTTATTTAAAACCACCTCCTATGACAAAAACCATAACCCACGGCATAGAGATTTCGGTAAAATGTAATTACTGGCCCGACCAGTCGAGTCCGAAAGACAATTTATATTTTTTTATTTACTACATTACCATTCAAAATAATAGTAAACAGGCGGTACAATTAATTAAACGGCATTGGGATATTTTTGACAGTAATACCGAAAAGCGAATGGTGGATGGAATAGGTGTAGTGGGAGAAACGCCCATTTTAGAACCCGGCGAAAAATACGAGTACAACAGCGGTTGTAATTTGGTAAGCGAAATTGGTTACATGAAAGGTTATTACACAATAAAAAACATGGCAGACCAAAGTGAAATGGAAGCAGAGATTCCGCGTTTTAATATGATTGTTCCTGCGAAGATGAATTAGTGTCTTTATTTCTTTTCTCGTTTTAATTTTTGTATTTTTGATTTAATCCTTTTGGAATGAAAAAAATAATTATTAAATACAGTTTAGCGTTGCTATTTTGTTTTAGTAATGTTAACGGAATTAAAGCACAATCAATTCCTTTTGGCACTTCGGTAGATTCTCTTGCTATAACTACTCCAGCGAATACTTCATTTTATGATGGAAACTTTGGTATTCATTATTACAAACCAACTAGTTATAATCCTGCAACAAGTCCAATATTATTTTTCATTCATGGTCTTGGTGGTGATGGTTCTTCCAGTGCAGATTTACAATCAATTGCTGACAGGCAGAAAGCCTTGATTGTCGCACCAACAATGCAGAATGGACCTTTAGGTTGGGCATATGCTACTGAAGCGATTTACAACAATATTACAAGTTGTTATCAAATATACTGGTATACTCAGGTAATTAAACAAATATATAGGCACGTTTTGATTCGGGAAGCAAGAACGTCTATTAATACCTATTTAACTGGTTTTTCCGCAGGAGGACAATTTGTAACCCGTTATATGTTAATCAGACAATTCTCCCCAGATTCTATTCCTATTAAAATGGCTATGTCTGTCAACCCAGCCAATTATACCTTGATGACTGATACATTTAATAACGTACAAATGACATGGGAATCCTATAGATGTGGTTTAGCAGGCAGTGGTGGGTTCGTTTGGGGTTGTGCTCAAACCTTGAATATCCCTGTAAAAAACTTTATTTGTAATGAGCATATTAAACAATATTACAATGAAAATTATGGTTTGCTTATTGGAACCGCCGATACCCAGGTCTTTACAGGATTTTGCCCTGGTGCTCAAGGTACAGACCGTTTTGACAGAACAAAAAAGTTTTATGCTTTCTCAACAACTAATGCTGTTACAAGAGGAACTACACTTAAATGGCCTTATGATAGTGTAGCTGGTGTGGGACATAACCAACCTGCCATGTACAATACTTTTAGAAATGTTACCGATAGTTTTACCATTGCAGAAAAACTATTGTTTAAAACACCATTTCATGTTGTACCTTATTTTGTCCCTACATGCATACCGCAAGGAATTTCCGAAATATTAGGCAATGGTTATCATGTTTCAGTTTATCCCAATCCCACCACAGGTTCATTTAAATTACAAATCTCCAATGAAATTAATAAGGGAGAACTAATTTTAATGAATGCACTCGGACAAAAAATTCATGAACAAAAAGTAATTCAGGGAACTAATAATATTACAACTAACGGTCTGTCAACGGGGCTCTACAATTATATTTTGTTGGAGGATAAACAAAAAGTTAGTTCCGGTAAATTAATTATTGAGTAAAATTAATCCGGATAAATAACATAATTTTTAGGCGTTTCGTACAAAGTCACTTTTATCTCTAAATTTTTATCAATTTTCATTCTCATCAACTCATAAATAATTTTCGCAATATTTTCGGCGGTGGGATTTAAATTGGCGAATTCTTTAACATCTAAGTTGAGGTTTTTATGATCGAAGCGCTCAACAATTTCTTTATCCAAAATTTCATTCAGCACTTTTAAATCAATTACGTAACCCGTGCTCTCTTCAATGGCGCCCGTAACTTTAAAATGCAGTTCGTAATTATGCCCGTGATAATTCGCATTATTACACAAACCAAATACTTTTTTATTTTCTTCATCGCTCCATTTAGGATTGTGCAAACGGTGTGCCGAATGGAAGATGACTTTTCTTATAACGGATGTTTTCATTTGTTGGGTGTTGGGGGTTCGGTGTTGGGAGTTTAAGTAAAAGTAAATAGTTTATAGCTGATAGTTTATAGTCAATACTTATTTTTGGCTTCTTTAATCTTTTGTCTTCAATCTTTAATCTTTTTCTCCAAACCCCGAACCCTCAACTCCGAACCGAGTTACTTCCCATATTTCTCCCCGCAATATTTCAATACCAATTTAATGGCCATTTCGTCTCCTAAACTTTCAGCTTTTTTTAAATCTTCGCAAGCACCGTGTTTATCTTTACTTGCTAATTTTATGGCTGCGCGGTTAACATAAGCCGAGGCGTAATTAAATTTTAATTTAATAGAGTAATCAAAATCTTTTAAGGCTTCAACATATAATTTATTGCCGCCTTTTGCAACACCACGGTAATTATAAATCACCGGATTTTTCGGATTTATTTTTAAAGCTTCATCCAAATCAACAATAGCACTGCTGTTGTCGTTCGCATTTATTTTTGCTGCCCCCCTCGAAATTAATGCTTCTTCTTCTTTCGGAAAAGCATCAATGTAAACATTCCAATCGGTAACTGCTCCTTTAAAATCGCTTACCTCAAATCGGGCTTTGGCTCTTAATTTGTAGGCGCTGTAAACGGGTTTGGTGGCGTCCATAAATTTAATGGCTTCGTTTAATTCTTTAATGGTGTAATTATAATCTTTCTGCGCAAAGCGAACTTCGCCTTTAAATTCCATTACTTCTACATATTTTGGTTTTAATTCAATAGCATATGCAGCCATATCAAGAGCGCCCTTGTAATTTTTTCCTTTAAACATTAATTGCGCGCGCAAATAATAAAATCCGGCATCATCTACTTTTTGATTGGCAGCGCTGTCGAAATACATTTTACAATCGGCAAATCTTTCCTGATCAAAACACAATGTTCCCAATAATTTTAAAGTTTCAAAATTACTCGGTTCCAATTTTAATGAGGTAATCAAATCTTTTTCTCCCCCCTTATAATCATCCGTTTTTATTTTTGCCAATCCCATTTTTGTGTACGCTTCCGCATAAAGCGGATTTATCTTAATGGCCTTTTTAAGAGGAACTAATGCTTGTTTATATTGACTTGAGTCTATCAGTTTAATAGCTTCCTTGCACAATTTTTGTTCAGCGGTAAGCTCCACACTGTCCTGAACAGAAGGCTCTTCATTCTGAGAAAAACAGAAAAAAGAACAAAAAACAAGAAATAAACCGCTAATCAACCGCTTGTGTAAAAACATCACCTTAAAAATAAAATAAATTTGTTTCAAAACGAATTTTTATACCTTTAAAAAAAAAATAAATATCATGGGTCCATTGTTAATTGTTTTAATTGTATTGGGAATCCTAATACTTTTTTTATCGTTTGTTACTGTTCAGCAGGGAATGGTAGCAGTAATAACAGTTTTTGGTAAATATAGCCGTTTATTGCGACCGGGTTTAAATTTTAAAATTCCCATTATCGAAAAAGTAACGAAAAAAATTTCCATTCAAAACCGAAGTGCCGAATTAGGATTTCAAGCGGTAACTGTTGATCAGGCCAATGTAAATTTTACTGCTATGTTACTTTACGCAGTGTTAAATCACGATGAAGAAACCATTAAGAATGTTGCATTTAAATTTATTGATGAAAGAAACTTTATGCAGGCTCTGGTTCGTTCCGTTGAAGGTTCGGTTAGAGCATTTGTGGCCACTAAAAAACAATCGGAAGTTTTAATTACCAGAAGAGAAATTGTAGAAGCCGTAAAAGAGCAATTAGATATTACATTGGAAGGATGGGGTTATCATTTAATAGATTTGCAATTAAACGATATTACTTTTGATGAAGAAGTAATGCGCTCTATGGCAAAAGTGGTAGCCAGTAATAATTTAAAAGCAGCAGCCGAAAACGAGGGTCAGGCTTTATTAATTACAAAAACAAAAGGCGCCGAAGCCGAAGGAAATGCCATTAAAATTGCAGCTCAAGCCGAGAAAGAAGCAGCGAAGTTGCGCGGACAAGGAATCGCCTTATTTCGCGAAGAAGTGGCCAGAGGTATGGCAGCTGCGGCCAACCAAATGAAAGAGGCCGATTTAGATGCATCGTTTATTTTGTTCAGCATGTGGACCGAATCGGTTAAAAATTTCGCCGAACACGGTAAAGGGAACGTCATATTCCTCGATGGAAGCACCGAAGGCATGGAAAGAACCATGAAAGAAATGATGGCCATCAATCAATTAAATGTTCAAAACAAAAAATAAGGATAATTTGCTTTTTTAATTTGAATTTCTTAACTTTAATAAAAATAAAATACCTTTTATTATGAAAAAAAATATACTCGCATTATCAGTATGCCTTTTTGTAGGAGGCTCATTTATCAAAGCACAATCTATTCAGCCTTGTAATACCATGGATGCCATGGATCAGGTTTTTGCAAAAGATCCTGCTGCAAAAATTCGATACGAAAAAGAACAGGCCGAATTAAAAGCCGCTTACGAAGCGTATGAACAAAGTTTATTACTTCATAAACCCGGTGCTGCAATTCAATATACTGTTCCAATTGTTTTTCATATCATGCATTTAAACGGGCCTGAAAATATTTCGGACGCTACTTGTATAAATGTTTTGGCTTCTGTTAATAGTGATTTTGCAAAAGCCGGTGCCGATGTTCCGACTATCCATGCCTCTTTTGCGCCATTATATATTAATTCTGATATTAAGGTTATGTTGGCACACAAAGATCCGAGTGGAAACTGCACTTCAGGTATTGTTCATCATTACAATACTAATACCGATTGGAATCAGGCGGCACAACCTTATCCATATACCTGGAATCCTACAAAATATTTAAATATTTATATTGTAAGATCAATTTGTGCATCAACAGCCACTTGTCCGACCGCCGGTGGAACAATTGTTGGTTATACTTATAAGCCTGGAACATGGCCATCGGGTGTTGCGCAAGATGCTATTACTTATAACTATCAGTTTTTAGCAGGTATCAGCGCGCGGTCGGTAACTCACGAAATTGGTCACTGGTTGAATTTATCGCACACCTTTGGGAATACCAACAATCCAGGTGTCACTTGTGGTGATGATGGATTATCTGATACTCCTGTAACAAAAGGATATTTTTCTACTTGTCCTGGTAATAACGCCGGTCCGTTTTCAGGATGCACCGCCACAGAAAACATTGAAAACATTATGGATTATTCTTCTTGCCCTAAAATGTTTACTACCATGCAAACTAACGCTATGAGAACCGCATTGGGCTCAGCGGTTAGCGGGAGAAACAATTTAATTTCGGCCGGTAATTTAACTGCTACTGATGTAAATGGCGTTACAACTTGCGCACCAATAGCAGATTTATATGCACTCTCCGGCGCTGTGGCAAATGTATATACTGTATGTTCAGGCGGAACTTTAACTTTTAATGATATTTCTTATAACGCTGCTGTAACCTCAAGAACTTGGACTTCCATTGGAGCTGCAACCATTGCAAATCCTAACAACGCTTCAACGGGCATAACTTTTCCAACAGTTGGTACTGTAACAATAACAATTACTTCATCTAATGCTTCCGGTTCTTCAAGCGCTAGTAAAGTTGTAACTGTTGTAAACGGAGTTGCCAATTATGCTACTACTTATCAGGAAAGTTTTGAAGGAGTTGGTTTACCTGCTTTTTGGAGTGTATTAAACGTTACCGGAGGAACTACCTGGCAACAAAGCACAGTTGCTGCTTCTTTAGGAAGTAATTCATATTATATTAACGGTTCAATTGATCCTGCTAATGCCATTGATATTTTAGAAAGCCCTTCTTACGATTTTTTAAATAATCCGGGCGCTACTTATACCTTTAAATATGCTTATGCCCGTCAAAACGCCACTAACGTTGACCAATTTATTGTTCAGGCGAGTAAAGATTGCGGAGGAAGCTGGCAAAATATTTATCTGCCTTCCAATGTAACTTTATGTACAGGTTCGGGCGGAACAACAACTACTCCATTTATTCCTACTGCCGCTCAATTTAAATTATACACGCTTACATCAATACCAACCTTTAACATTTACAAAACGCAACCTAACGTAAAAATCCGTTTTTACTTTGCCGAAAGTTCGGTGGGAGGCTTTGGAAATAATATGTTTTTAGACGAAATTAATTTTACTGCTCCTTTAGGAATTAATGAATTAACTAAATCTATCGGATTTAATTTGTTTCCAAATCCAAGTACAGGTGTTGCGAACATCGAGTTTAATTTGAGCGATGCTTCCACAATTAAATATTCGGTGAGCGATATTGTAGGAAGAATTGTTGAACAAGAGAAAAATCTTACTCTTGCAACCGGACATTATACTTTTCCGGTAAACGAAAATCAGAAACTAAAAACCGGAATTTACATTGTAAATTTTGAAATGAACGGACAGCATATTTCAAGGAAACTAATTATTGAATAAATTTCTAATCCTAATATTTAAAAACGCCCTTCCAAATCAGGAAGGGCGTTTTTTTTGAACTATAAGCCAATAATAAATCATTCTACAAAACGTTATACAAACTTGCTAAAGCAAAAAAACGAAGTTATTTTTACAATATTCTAAAATGCGAATTCCTTTATGACATTAAAAGTTTTGTTATTGTCAGACTCCTCTTCGGAGCATACCGAAAAATGGGCTTTGGGCTTGGCATTGCGAGGCATTAAAATAGGTTTATTTAGTTTTAATAAAGCTTCCTATAAATGGTTTTCAAATATCGAGAATATTAGTTTGTTACACGAAACCAACGAAACAGTTAATGCAAAAAAAACAAAAACCAAATTTAAATACATTCAATACGTTAATGATTTAAAAAAAGCAATCAACGAATTTAAGCCTGATATACTTCATGCCCATTATGCAACCAGTTACGGATTAATAGGTGCCTTATCCGGCTTCCATCCTTTTGTGGTTTCGGTATGGGGTGAGGATGTATATAAATTTCCGAATACTTCGTGGTTACATAAATCCTTATTAAGATTCAATCTTAAAAAAGCCGACGAAATATTATCTACCAGCGATATAATGCGTAACGAAACGCGCAAGTACACGCATAAAGATATTATGATTACCCCGTTTGGTGTAGATACAAAAGTGTTTTGCAAAAAGCAGGTAAATAAAGAAAAAGACACTATTTATATCGGAACCATTAAGGCTATTGAAGATAAGTATGGCATAAAATATATTATTGAAGCTGCAAAAATTTTAACGCAACGGCACCCGACACAAAAGTTTAAATTTTTATTAATTGGTCCGGGCACTAAAATAGAATATTACAAAAGTTTAATTAAGAAAGAAAAATTAGAATCGGTGATTGAAATACCGGGAAGAATTCCGTTTGCTGAGGTGAGCAATTACCATAATATGCTTGATGTTTTTTTAAACGTATCGGTAGATGACAGCGAAAGTTTTGGTGTAGCGGTGGTTGAAGCCATGGCGTGTGAAACACCGGTTATTGTTTCGAATGTTGGAGGTTTAATTGAAGTGGTTGAACACGGCGAATTTGGAATGATTATTAAAAAAGAAAATGCTTTGGAAATTGCAAACGGAATTGATAAAGTGATAGCCGATAAAGAAAATACAAAAAAAATAATCATTAAAGCGCGCGAACATGTTTTAAAAAAATATGATTTTAATGTTTGTCTCGATAAAATGATTCATATTTATAAAACGCACATTAATTAAGATGTACATCAAAGAAATTAAATACAATGACCCGGTCTATCAGAAAGTAATAAATTCGGTAGGAACGGTATTTAATTTGCCCGAATGGCTCGATATGTTTGAAAAAAACATAATAACCAATGGAATTTTTAACGCCAATAATGAATTAACAGGAACTTTTTTTTTATTTAAAGGCACTAAACTGGGAATGAAATTTATTATTACTCCCCCTTATACGCCGCATATTGGTTTGTGTTATGTTAATCCTGCGCAAAGTAAGGCTAACGGACTAACGGTCGACAAAGAAGTTATTACCTTACTAAAAGATTATTTTATTTCTCTTAAGCCAAAATTGCTTATGGTGGCTTTACCTTTTACGATAAAAGATACACAGCCGTTTTTTTGGGATAAATTTAAGGTGGTTCCCAATTACACGTATCGTTTGCATCTTAATAAAACGATAGAGGAATTATTTGAAAATTTAACTTCCGAAAAACGAAAGAGTATTAAGAAAGCGGAGAAGGATGCGTTACAAATTGAGTTGACCACGGATTACAAAACTGTTAAAACGCTTATTGAAAAAACATTTGACCGGCAGGAAAAAAAAGTGAGTGATAAGTATTTGAATAAAATATTATTTCAATTTTCAAGGCCGGATAATTCGTTTGCTTTTTTGGCCACGCAAAACGGTAAACCTTCGGCGGCCACATTTTGCATACATCATAATAAAACCGCCTTTTATTTATTTGGCGGATACGACGCTTCCAATAAGCATCACGGAGCAGGAGTAAGCTGTATGTGGCAAAGTATTTTGCATGCCAAAAAATTAGGAATCGAGGTTTTTGATTTTGAAGGCAGCATGTTGGTGGAAGTGGAAAAATATTTCAGGGAGTTTGGAGGAGAATTAGTACCATACTATACCGTTAATAAAGCTAATTTACCAATTGAGATGCTGTTAAAACTTAAATTAAGAAACCGGTTTTAATGAAAGCAATAATTTCGCACGATATTAATCACATAACGGTTTCCGAACACTTATTAAGAGATTTAAGTGTTCCTAAATTTCTGCTGCGTTCAAATGCTGAGCTACTGATGGGTAAAATTGCGATGAAAGAATACATGGCCCGCTGGACTGATTTTTTTAAGGATAAATGGCAAAACATTGATGAATTGGTTACTTACAATAATGTAAAACAAATTCCTTCTTCATTTTTTGTTGGAGTAAATAAGGGATTTACTCTAAATTATTCAAATGCGGCCGCTGTTATTTGGATGGAACAGGTGATTAACCGTGGTTGCGAATTAAATTTGTATGGAATTAATTTTGAGGAGAAGGAAGAAATTAAAAATGAAAGAGAATTGTTTTTTAAACTTTCTAAACTGGAACCTTCAGGCATTCGTATTCATAACTTGCACAATAATCAGAGCACGCTCTTTAATTTAAACGCAGCGGGATATAAATTTGACAGCACTATGCATGCTTTTGAAAATCCGTATAAGGTGGGAGATATGTGGGAAATGCCTTTTCAGATTATGGATGGATGGATAATAGAAAATGGAAAAAAATGGCAAAGCTCAAATTTTAGTGAAGCAAAAGAACGCACCAAAAAGCAAATTGAGAAGGCGCAAAAACATCATCTTAAATATTTAGGAATAGTGTTTCACGACCGGTATTTTAGTAATAGTTTTAAAACCTGGCTCGATTGGTACTTTTGGTTAACCGAATATTTAGATGAAAATAAGATTGAATTTATAAATTTTAAGGAGGCATTAGCTGAATTGAATGAATCAGAGAAAAAAGAATATAAGTTATCTGAAACACAAAAAATAAGCAACCCGAAACCCGAAATACTTTGAACCTACTTATCCTCACGCAATATTTCCCCCCCGAAGTGGGTGCTCCGCAAAACCGTTTGTTTGAACTGGCTGTTCGTTTGCAAAAAAAGAGAATTACAGTGAGCGTACTTACCGCCATGCCAAATTATCCAAAAATGGAAGTGCATAAAGAGTACGCCGGTAAAAAATATTTTTATGAGGAAAATAACGGACTCAAAATTCACCGAAGCCATATTTATGTTGCACAAAGCCAATCCATAATTAGTCGTTTGCTAAATTACTTTTCGTTTGTGGTTTCGAGTCGCTCGTGCGGAAGAAAAAAAGTGGGACCTGTAGATGTAATCTTGTGTGAATCGCCCCCTTTATTTTTGGGATATACCGCATTGTACTTGAAACGCATTAAACAAGCAAAATTAATTTTTAATGTTTCGGATCTTTGGCCGGAGTCGGCCGAAAAATTGGGAGTGGTTACCAATTCTTTTTTATTGAAGCAAGCGTATAAACTGGAAGAAAAATTATATAAGAATGCTGACTTGGTAAGCTGTCAAACGCAAGGCATTTGTAAAAACATTAATCAACGATTTCCTAAAGTAAAAACCTATTGGTTACCAAATGGGGTAGATTTAAATTATTATAATCCGGAAGAAAATAAAAAATTGAATTGGCGCGAGCAAAATAATTTTTCGGCAACTGATTTTATTTTTTTGTACGCTGGAATTATTGGTGTAGCGCAAGGTTTAGAAATTATTTTAGAAGCAGCTAAAAAAGTTGAGCAAAATAAAAATTGTAAATTTGTTTTGCTAGGGGCCGGTCCGGTTAAGGAAAAGCTTATTCAGATAAAACAGAGCGAAAAGTTAGGCAATGTTTTTTTCATGGAAGCGGTTTCGAAAGAAAAAATGCCCGAAATTTTAAGTTCGGTTAATGCGGTTATTATTTCTTTAAAGAAATTAGATTTGTTTAAAGGCGCCATTCCTTCAAAAATATTTGAGAGTTTGGCTATGAAGCTCCCTGTTTTGTTGGGAGTAGATGGTGAGGCCAGGGAATTATTTATTGAGAAAGGAAAATGTGGTTTGTATTATGAACCCGAGAATATAAATGAATTGGTGAATAAAATTTTAGAAATTTTTTCGAATCCTGATTTGGCAAAGCAGTTAGGTACAAATGGAAGAAATTATGTGCAGCAATTTTTTAATCGCGATGACATTACCAATAAATTTTACGATGAATTAATTAAACTTTAAAACAGAATTGAAAAAAATAATTCATATAATTTTTAATTACATTCCAATTCTTTTGGCGTTTTTATTACCTTTCGGCGGAAGAATTTTATCGCTGCTATTAATTTTATGGTTCATTGTTTCGTGGTTTTGTTTCGATGGGAAAACGTTTAGAGCCGGATTTAAAAACAAATGGTTTTTGTTGCTCTTTGGTTTTTTTGTTTTTCATTTTATAAATGGATGGCTGTCTGAAAATTATCCGGAGGCTTCTACAAATGTGGAGGTAAAATTTAGTTTTTTGGCTTTCCCGTATTTTTTCTTTTTATATAATATAGAAAAGTCTGCGATTAAAAAACTTCTCATTGCATTTGTAAGCGGTTGTTTATTTGCTTTGATTTTTTGTTTGTGCCGTGCCACTTTTTATTTTTTTACTGACGGACAAAATTATTTTTTCTATAATGCATTTTCATCGCTCATACATCCAAGTTATTTTTCCATGTATCTTTTAATGAGCATTGTATTATTGCAATTGGTGTATCCGGTTTGGTTCGAAAAAGACAGTACGAATAAACCAATTAGAATTAGTTTCACTTTATTTTTTAT
>JAHEYG010000015.1 GCA_023251725.1 Sphingobacteriaceae bacterium
ATTAAATACAATACTGTAAGCAACGTTTGCTTTAAGTTTATTAAGCGTTAAGCCAAAAAATTGTTTTTCGATATCTTTTTTTAAAGATTCGTTTTTTGTTTTTGCCAAAACAAAATCAACATTTCCGTTTTCGGAAGTGGTAAAAACAACTTCTACCTTTTCGTTTTGCGTTTCTGTTAAAATAGGATTCGAAAACTTTATGTGTTGTTTAATTGTTTTTTCGGTTTGCAGTGCAACTTCGTTTCCGTTATTTGCTTTAAGCAAAAAGGAGGCAAGTGTTAAAGTAACCACCGCAGTTACTTTTATGACTTTGTTCGGGATAGTTTTTAATTTTTTCATTTCTAATTTTTTAATTTTCTTTTGTTTTTTAATTCTTCAATCTTAATTTTTTCAACCCTGTTATGCTATAGCTATTAGTTGGTGATACAAAGATAAGTGTATTTAAAGGTATTATGCAACACATAGTACTAAATAATTTATTAAGTTATTGAAAATCAATAGGAATAATTTTAATGTGGGGTATATCCCCTCAAGACATTTTTGAGTTTTTTCGGAAATTTTTAAGAAATTGATTCCAATAAAGACTCTATTTTAACCCCTAAAGCTTTCGAGATTCTATAGAGAGTTTTAATTGTAGGATTAGTTTTTCCGGCTTCAATCCGGCGTAGATTTGGCGGTTCTATATCAATTGTTTCAGCTAACTTTTTTTGTGAAATGTTTTTTTGTTTTCGGATGCGCCCGATATTATAACCTAAATTGATAATATATTTTTCCTCTTCACCTTTAGCCATTACTCAATAATCAAATTTTTAGCCAAAATTTAGATTATCATATATGATAAGTTTGAAAATTTATTTACTTTTATAGCTAAATAACCTAAATCCAATTTACTATGATAAAAAGTATTGTACTTGGTATATTATGTATAATCATAATTATCACCACGGGATGTGCAACGATGTTTACTGGCACAAAACAAAAAATAACCTTTAATACCATTGCCGAAGGAACCGTTTACCAAAACTTATCTATGATTGGCAAAACAAATCAAGTAATTAAAGTACGGCGAAAAGACCTTGTTAAACTTTATACCGTTAAAGCCGAAGGTTATCACGATAAACAATTTGAACTTGACATTAGAACCAATCCTGCATTTTATTTAAATCTTCCATTATGTTTTGCTTTTGGTTGCGGAATTATATGGGCTTATGTTGATGTGGCGTATGGTGCTCAATTAAAAACTGATAAAATTATTAATGTTGAAATGGTAAAAAAATAGAATAAAATTATAATCTTTGTTACATGGGTCGCAAACCAAAAAAACATCCTAAAGAGGGAGATAAAAAGTCAATGAAAGAATTAACTGAAGACCATGAAGAGTTTATGAAAGGTCGTAATTCAAACAGGAAAGAAGAGGATGAAAACGCAAAAGAAAAATTTGAAGAACTATTAAAAAAAACGGTTAAGAAACGCCGTTAAGCATTATTTCAAACATTTTTTCCGGCACATTTCTATTATTATATCTAAAAACACATTCATCAATATATAATTGAATATGTTTTTTAGAAACCCAAATATGCGTTCCGCTAATCATTCTTTTAAGTTGGCTAAAGAACGACTCAACAGTATTCGTTGAAATTTCACCATCGACATATCTTTTTAATTGGTGCATAATTGTTTTATGAATATAGCCTAAGTCTCTTAGATTAACATATGACTTAAATTCGTCAGTCATTATTGTCGCAGCTTTATCAATATTTTCTTGTATTATTGGAAGCAAAGTTGTTTTTTGAGAGTTATCTACTTTTTGAGCGATAACATTTCCTAATCGTTCTACCATAGCAAATACCGGCTGACGATCGGGTACTGTTCGCCCTAAATTTTTTCCGGGCGATCCGCCGACATAGCACTCATCCGCCTCCACTATACCGAATAATTGAGTTTTTTTATTTCTCCCCATTAATTCACGAATCATTTTTGCCATTCGCCAACTAGTTTTGTAAGTCACGCCCAAAACTCGCTCCAATTCTTTTGCAGAAACTCCGTTGCGAGTTACCGTCATTAAATACATTGCATAGAACCAATACGTAAGTGGTGTGGTAGTTTTTTCAAATACTGTTCCCGCGGTTGGATATAATTGATAATAACAGTCACGGCACTGATAACTTCGCCTATTACTTACCCTTTTAAAAGTAGGATTAACCACCGCACATTTAGGACAACATTCGAGTTTCCCATAGCGTAATTGAAATAATTTATCTAAACAGGTCGCATCATTCGGATAATCTTTTCTAAATTGCATTATTGTGTATTTCATAGCGTTCTAATTTTACAACACAAATATAGGGCTTTTTATAATAAAACACATATTTTAACAAAATATATGCACATATTTTAACAAAATAATATACACATAAATTTGTTTTTTTTATGCGTGTGCCGTATATTTGTACTCAGAAACCAAAATAAAAGCCTATGAATAAGAATTATACGTTGTTTAATCTCGATGAGTTAGAAAAAAGAAAAACATCCAATCAACAAGAATTTGAAGATAAAAATTTTCATTTATTAACCGCATTGCCCGACATGGTAAAACGCAGTTTTGAACGTCTTAATAAAGAAATTTTAGCGATTACTGAAATAGTAAGTCGTGAAAAAAACTTATCAGCAGATGCAATCAGCGGATATTTAAAGGGTGAATTAATAAAGGCGTTTCCAGAATATTGCGGCGAGGCTACCCCTTCTCGCTTTAAGTTAAAAAGTCCGAATAATGGCGAATGGATTTATGTAAAAAAACTCTTTAAATGTAAAGGCGGTTACACACCTAAAAACGGATATTCAAAAAATAACGAAAAAATATATAATCAGCGTTCTGATGAACCGGCGGATATATCTCCAAATATTTTTATTGGTTATGTAGCGAATGATGAAATGACAGATGCTATTGGAGTTTTTGCTATCTGTAAGGATGGCGATGAAATAAAATGGGTTTCTGATCTAAGTAGTTTAGCCGCGAAACAGAAAACCACAATGGTTATGGAGGTTGTGAAAAAAGAAACAAAACTGAAAGATGGATTATTAAAATTAAAAAAGAAAGTCAATTAATTAAATGAAAGTTTTTAATCCTCATATGCTATCAATCGCGCGTAACTCTCGCGGTCTTACGCAAAAGGCGTTAATAAACCTTTTGCCAAAAGTAAATCAATCGACGATTTCAAGACTTGAAAGAGGAGAGCTTCGTGTTAGTGATGATATATTAAAAGCTATAGCTGATGCATTACAGTATCCGGTTGATTTTTTTTATCAGGTGGATACAAAAACGCCAGTTTCAAATATATATTTTAGAAAACGAGCGGCATTGAACGGCACCGATTTTAATAAAATAATGGCGGAAATAAGTATTATTTTGAAAAGTATAGACACGTTACTTGAAGATGTTGAAATTAAAGAATATCCAAAATATATATTTGACATAACCGAGGGTTGGACGCCTGAAAGTGCTGCCTCTCGCATGAGAGAGATACTGCAAATTCCTAATGGAAAACCTGTAAAAGATATAATTAAACGTATTGAGGAATTAGGAATAATTGTTTTCTTTTACGATAGCCCAAATTCGGAATTCGACGGACTTACGTCATATACCGATAATGGTGTGCCAGTAATTTTCGTTAATAAAAACAAACCAAATGATCGTATAAAATTTACCGTTGTACATGAACTTTTTCATTTGGTCTTACATATTCCCTGTAACATACAGCCATGGCGAGATTATGAAGCAGAAGCTAATTTAGCCACTGGTGAGTTTTTTATGCCCGCAAATGATTGCGTGGGTGATTTGCGCGGACTTTCTTATAATAAATTAGCAAATTTAAAATCTTACTGGGGAATTTCAAAAGCATCAATTATTCATCGTGCAAAAGACTTAAATTTAATTACTGCGGAGACATTCAAATATTTAATGATTGAACTGGGAAGAAAAGGAGAAAGAAAAAATGAATTAGGATACGTAGACTTAGATCCTCCGCAAATTACATCAACAATTATAAATTTATTAAAAAATGAATTAAATTACACTAAAATCGATTTATCAAATAAAATGTATTTATCAGCGAACGATTATATGGGATTTTTTGAACCACAAATTAATGGAGTTAAATTAAAAGTTATAAGTAAATCGGCATAATTTAGATGATGATAACATATAGAAAAAATTAAATATTATTTATTTTTAAAGAGTTCTATTAAAAGAACTTTTTTTATTTTTTTGAAAATGCTCTGAGGGGATAAGTGCCTTTAATGTGGGTCCTTAAAAAAAGCGTAAATTTGTATTCAATGAACACTTTTCAGCAGAATTTAGAGGGTCTTTTAAGTATAAACGGAATAATTAGTCTCTTAACCTTATCGGTATTAGAAATTGTACTGGGCATCGATAACATCATTTTTATTGCCATCACTGCCGATAAATTACCGCGCAATTTCCAGGGCAAGGCCCGAACAATTGGTTTGATTTTAGCTTTGGTTGTAAGATGTATTATGCTTTTTTCGATTGCGTGGATTGCCGGCATGAAAGATCCTTTGTTTCATATTGGTATTTACGGCGCATCGGGCAGGGGAATAATTTTATTTATTGGAGGTATATTTTTATTATACAAAACCTGGAAAGAAATTCAGGAAAAAATTAGCGGCGATGAAAGTGAATTCAGCAGTAAAGGAAAAAATACGTTTAACTCGGTAGTTTTTCAAATTGTAATTATTGATATTATTTTTTCGTTCGATTCAATTTTAACAGCGGTGGGATTATCGGGTAATATTTTAATTATGGTTTCGGCCGTAATAATTTCGATGATATTAATGATGTTGTTTTCGGGTGTGGTTTCTGATTTCATCAATAAAAATCCCGGCATAAAAATGGTAGCGCTAGCATTTTTATTAGTGATAGGAGGTTTGTTGGTGGGAGAGGCAATGGTGGATAGTTATAACTCGACCGTTATAAACGAGGCTGACCGTGTTGAAATAAATAAAAATTACGCGTATTTAGCTTTAGGATTTGCTTTATTAATAGAACTCTTTAACATGAAAGAGAAAAAATTACGCCGCAAAAAAGATTTTAATCCTGATAAATAATTTTTTTAAGATTTTATTTTCTTCGCCAGTTTCTCCTCTTTTCTTAATTTCTTTTTCGCTTTCCATTTGTCGAAATCCCGTTTCAAATCACTTTTTATATTTCCCGGAAATAATTGTAAACCGGCTTGCCAATAAAAAGCGTTAAAATCATCACCTAAATTCGCGGCACTTTCATATAAAACATATCTGTATCCAAAGGCAGCAGACAAACCAACATCTTTTGAAAGATTTATCATCATTGCTGCCCCAATTTGAGATGGAATTAGATAACTGTCTGATTTCCCTAACTGACCAGATTTTGTAATGAGAGGAATATTTTCTCCGCTTGTATTATCTGTTAAAAGAAGTTTACTGTATCCAACTCCAATTTCTAAAGGAATACTTAAATCTAACCATTTAGATTTATAATAAGCATATTCAAAACTGGGAGTAATATAATATAATTGCATGTTGTAATTAACTAAATAAACTTTTCCTTGCGACAAAGTATATATTTGCGCATTAGGGGCCTGTTGTTGAATTATTGGATTATATTTATATAAAATGGTTTTCTTCCCACCTACATTTGAAAAATAACCCCCGGCACCAATTCTAAATCTTCCTTTATGGGTCCAACCTAAACTTAATCCTATTATAGAAACTGCGGAGGAAGAGAATTCGCTTGTGGTAGAATTATAATAAGACGTTCGTTGATCGAGTTGTAAATCGAAATTCCATTTTTTTTGAGGAATCGCCGGTTCAGGAATATTTTTTTTTACCAAACTGTCGTAATTTTTCAGCAAAACATAATTATTTTTTGTGATACTGTCGGTTCTGGTAATTAAAGTATTTGTTTTTTTTAGGAGACTATCGTTACTTTTAATTAATTTATTAATGGTACTTACTAAACTATCGTTGTTGGTTTGGGATTTCGCAACAAATGAAAAGAAAATAAAAAATACTATTGCAGAAATAATAGAACTGAAATTTTTTATTTTGAGACAGAAATATTTCACAGTATAAATATAGCTTAATAATTAGACTGAAAAAATGGGGAAGGGTTTAATGTAAATTAATTAAAATCAAACTTTCAATCAGAGAGCATTCATCGCAGTTTTTTTTTGGTAAAAAATCCTACCTCACCCCTCCCAATTTCTTTTTCGCTTCTTCCACTATTTTTTTCTGAGCTTCTATTTCCGCTTTTTTCTTCACCTGATTTTCTTCGTTGGTTTTTACATCGGCCTCCGCTTTTTTAATTTTATCCTGGTAATCAACTATGTCGCGTTTTAAATTTTTATTGGTGCCTTCTAAATCTTTTTGGTTATCGTTTAATTTCGATAAAGCTTTCTCTACCTCCTTAACATGATCTTCCATTGGTTCTTTGGTCATTTTTATAGCAAACTCTTTCATTAATTTTGCCATATAATCGTATTTTGCTTTGTCAGACGAAGTTAAATACGCTCCTCCCAAATCAACAGCCACGGCCATTTTAAGGGTTTTATCGCCCTTGTTCTCTTCAAAATGCGCGTAAATATCCACCGTATTATTTCCCCAATCTTTAATTAAAATATTATCGGCAATTACTTCATCACCTTTAATATTTACTTTATTGTCCTTAAAATCATTCATCTTATCTTTCCATCCCTTCTGCGCATCGTTTTTACCGGCTTCGTAAATAGTAACAATCATTGCAGGGTGACTTCCATTCGAAAAATTTTCGCTGCCGTCGCTCACTTTTATTTCTTGTGAAAATGAAAATCCGTAATAAATGATCCCGATAAGTGTTAGAGTTTTTTTCATAATAAAAAATTAAAGAATAAATAAAAATTAAAAATCCAAATCCCAAACGCTTTTACGTTTTTTTAAAAAGCGCGGTTTAAAATAGTTTTTATGTTCTAAAATAAAAGCCATTATAAAATAAATAATAACCGGACTGCCAAATGTAAAAAAACTGAGATAAATAAAATACATACGAATCTTGGTGGTTCTTATACCTAGTTTTTTGCCCCACCATTCGCACACTCCGAATGCCTGCTGCTCAAACCACGATGCAATTTTGTTTACCATAACGAATCGAATTGTTTACTAATATACGAATGAATCCGAATATTTATTGTTGTTATAATACTTAATTGTTATAAAAAGAGGATAAATTCAGCTTTTGGTTAATAAATTTGCCGCCACACCACACTTAATGCATTGTTTCTTATTGCAATAATTATCGTATAAATTAATGAGGGCCTGACTATCGCCGGAGTTTTTAAATTTTAAGCCGGCCTTAACAAATTGCTTTGTTTTATGATTGTCTTCAAATTTTAATTTATCGAAACTATTTAAAGCCGCTTCACAAAAATCTTCTTTGGCGGTTTGTTGTCCGTAAAAAAATAAAAAAGGCGCCATGGTGTTAATTACAATATTTTGCACCGAACTTTCTCCCAAAGCTTTCGTGTTTTTTGTGGCCTCGTCGTCAAATTTATAATGGTTTAACCAATAACCATTCGGTTCAACGCAAATGGATTTTTTTAAAACTTTAAAATCTTTATAGAGAATTGGATTTGAAAACAATTGTGCAGCGTGATGAATGATTAATGCAAATTGCGATAATCTTATAGTAGGAAAATTAGCAGGACGTAACCTTAAAAATTTCCACAAATTTTTTTTAATAGGTTTTAATCGGTATTTATTTTTTAAAAATTCGAATTCGTTTTGCAATTGTTGCGCGTATTTGTGTTTGTAAGATTGTTCGAGGAAACCGGCGGTGCCAAATAACAAGGCTTCCAATTGTAATAAACTGTCTTTGTGTTTTAATAAAATCTCTAATGGTAAATTTTTAGCCAATAACTCAAACACTTCCGAATTTACTTTAAAACCAAAATTACGTGCGAAGAGTAAATAAAAAGTCTGAGCATAATCGTGCCCTGATATTTCAAATATTTGTTTTATGTATTCGGTCTTTACTTGTAAACGTTCAATCTGCATTCGCTGTAGCCACGAATTTAATTTTATTAGGGGAACCGATTTTATTTGGTTAGAGCAGGGGATATTTTGTTTGGAAGAAAGCAGTTTATTATATTTTTGCAAAATAGTTTTATCAATTATTTTTTTTAATTCTAAAACTTCTACATTATGATTAGTGTTTTGCAAAATGGATTTATCATGCTCATAAACTACATGCAAAATTAAATTATTATAAGAATTATCGTTTTGATGTTTATGTTTTATCCAGTCGGATGATTTTGTGTGAATCTCCACATTCCCAGCAAGGGTTATATTACCAATTTTAATTTTAGCATTAAAAAAATCAGGACCCGAATCCGAATTTAATTCACCTGGATGAATAATTTTTATTTTGTTTCCATTAACAGAGATTAATTCCTGAGGTTTTATTAATCTATACTTCCAGATGAAGTGAAGTAATTCTTCTTGCATTGTTGGTATTAATTATTTCGTGTTCAGTTCCTAATCTTAATTTTTAATCCTAAATCCCAAATCCTAAATATACCCCTTCATTTTATAAACGATCCATCCCAACCATTCGTGAATAATAAAATTAAAATTATAAAGCGATTCAAAATTGGGAACAAACAAATGATCGAGTTCGTATCTTCTTACGCCACTTAAACGATTGGTTAAATACGGTGTAATGTTTTTAAACCCTGCTTTTTTAAAACAAGCTATTGCGCGTGGCATATGGTAAGCAGAAGTTACCAGCAAAACGGAGCCGTTAAATTTTGAACTATCGAGTATTTTTTTTGAAAAAACAGCGTTCTCATAGGTGTTTCTCGATTCAGATTCAATAATTAAATTAGAATCAGCTATGTGGATGTTATTTAAATATTTTTTTATATATATGCCTTCTTTGTGATCCGGAAAAGTTAAACTTCCTGAACCACCGCTGAATAATATTTTTTTTACTCTTCCCAAATGATAAAGTTCAATGGTTTGAAATAATCGGTCGCCCGAAAATAAAAAATCGAAACGTTTTTGTCTTTCATCCACTCTTCCGATCCCACCCAAAACAATGGCCACATCATATTTTGAGCTCATTAAATAATAATCGGGTGTAACAGGCTCGAGCGAACGCGCCATTTCATCAATAATAAACGGATTGCTGAAAATGTACAAAATAGCAATAGCGGTAATTTGTAAACGGCGCTTTCTCTTATCAATTTTAGTTTTAAGCGACCATAAAATGAGAATGAAAAACCAAACTAAGGGCGATAATAAAAAGGTTAATATTTTTGAGAAGAAGAAAAACATTTAAGCCCGAAAGTAGCAATAATTAAATAAGAGTAAAAGTTTTTGTGAAATGAGGTATTTCGCCTTCAAATTTGGTTTTAACAAAATTTATTAATTTAGGGACACAAATTTGGCACAATATTTGGGAATAGCTTTACATCTAATTATATTTGAAAAGCAACATTTACCAATAATAATATTAAAAATAAAAAATGAAACAATTGATACTTCCTTTTATTCTATTTTTTAGTGCAAAATCTTTTTCACAAGGGTACGAAATCAAAATTAATTTTAAAAATGCACCTGACTCTATAGTTTATCTCGCTAAATACGTTTTAGACAAACAATATGTAGTAGATACCTGCAAAAAAGTAAAAAACGGCACTATTATTTTTAAAGGTAAAGCATCGCTCGATAAAGGTGTTTATTTTTTAGTTAGCGAGGGAAAAGCAAAATATTTCGATTTTTTTGTGAATGAAGATTCAAAATTTACCATTACCAGCGATGTGATGGACATGGTAAATTCGTTTAAGTGCGTTGGTTCCAAAGAAAATGAATTGGCTTTTGGGTATTTAAAATTTATGACCAACATTAATAGGGAATTTGGAAAGGTGGCCGAAAAAACAAAGGGAATGGCCAAAGCGGATTCAGTTAAGTTGGTAAGCGAAAAAACAAAATCTCTTCACGAAGAAGTGGTGAAATTCAATGCCGATTTTCGAAAAACAAATGAGGGTTCTTTTTTTGCGGCGTTTTTAAATTTGCAAACCGAAAAAACCGCAGTGGATGTTCCCAAATCAAAAAACGGCCGACCCGATAGCATTTTTTATTCTAATTATTATCGGGCACATTTTTGGGATGGTGTTAATTTTGCCGATGAAAAAATTTACAGAACGCCATTCTTCTCCGACCGTTTTAAACGTTATTTCGATCAGTGCGTGTACATGATTCCCGATACAGTAATCAAGGAACTCGATAAAATATTGATTCAATGTAAAACGGATGTGGAAGTAACAAAAGCATTTTTAGCGCAAATTACTTTTGATTACGAAACAAAAAGCAGCAAGTTTGTTGGTTTCGATAAAGTATTCGTTCATTTAATCGACCGTTATATAAGGGCTGGTTGGTTAAAAGGGTATTATACCGATGAAACAATTGAAAAAATAAAAGACCGCGGCGATATTTTAAAGCCTTTGCTTTTAGGAAGTGTAGCTCCCGATTTATTAATGATGGATACTATCAATGGTAAAATTGCCAATAAAATGGGATTCGATAGCGCCAATACAAGTGCGGCAGTTTCACATTTGTATTACAAAAATTTGGATAAGATAAATACATTATATACCACTCTTCATCAACTAAAAGCAAAATATACTATTTTAGTTTTTTGGGACGTTGAATGCAGTCATTGTTTAACTGAAATTCCTAAACTATTGCAAACGTGGCACGAATTAAGAAAGACTTATGATATAAAAGTGTTTTCGGTTTATTCTCAACACGAATTTGATAAATGGCGTAAATTTATTATTGAGAAAAAGTATGATTTTATTAACGTATTTGATGCCGTACATATTAATAATATAAAACAGAAATATGATATTTTTTCGACGCCAAAAATTTATATTTTGGATAAAAATAAAACAATAAGAAGCAAAGGAATTGCGCAAGAACAGATTCCTGAAATAATTAAAATGATGGAAGCTGATGATAAGAAATAATTACAAATAATTACGAATTACTACGAATATACGAATGAGGATTACGAATTTACGAATTAAGTTGCCTATAAGCAATAAGCCATAACTAAAGTATAAAATATTTTACTAAATTTGAATATGAAAAAAACGATCCTTTCTCTAACAGTATTTATCAGTGCCCATTGCTTTTCTCAGGGCGGTTACGATATTAAAGTAAATATTAAAAATTGTAAAGATACAGTGGTGTATCTGGCTAAATATACCTGGGATAAACAGTATATCGTTGACACCTGCAAAAAAATAAAAAATGGAAATATTGTTTTAAAAGGTAAACGTGAACTGGATAAGGGTGTTTATTTTTTGGTGAGTCAGGATAAAGTAAAGTATTTCGATTTTTTCGTGAATGAAAGTGCTAAGTTTTCGATTACTTCCGACATGAACGAATTAGTGAAAAGTTTGAAGTGCATCGATTCAAAAGAAAACAACGACATATTCACTTACATGCGTTTTCTTACTGAGAAAAATAAAGAATTTGGTGAATTGAGAGGTAAAACAAAAGGACTTTCAAAAGCAGATTCAGTAAAGTTTATGGCGGATAGAATGAAAACGCTTAACGCCGAAGTTCAAACATTTGAGGCTGATTTCGTAAAAGCGCATTTGAATACATTCACAGCAGATTTCCTCAATTTAAAAACCGAAAAGGAAGCCAAAGAAATTCCCAAAGCAAAAAATGGTCGCCCCGATAGTGTTTTTGCTTATTTATATTACAAAACACATTTTTTTGAAGGTGTAAATTTTAAGGATGATAGAGTATTGCGTACACCTTTTTTCGCCGATCGTGTAAAACGTTATTTCGATAAAATAATTATTCAAATACCGGATACCATCAGTAACGAAATTGATAGGGTAATGGCAAAGTGTACGCCAGGAACAGATATGTATAAATTTTTGTTGGCCTATTTTTTACCTACTTACGAGCAAAGTAAAATTATGGGCTTCGATAAAGTATTTGTGAATTTAGCCGATAAATATGTAAGAACCGGTTTGGCAAAAGGAGTTTACGATGATAAAACAGCGGAAAATATTATTAAGCGCATCGAAATTTTAAAGCCATTGTTGCTCGACAGTCAGGCACCCGATTTATTAATGATTGATACCATAAATGCCAAAATTGTAAATAAAATGGGATTTGATACTGCGAAATCAAGCACAGGGGTTACCAAATTGTATTACGATAATGCACAAAAATTAACTCCATTATTTACCACTTTATATGGCGTAAAAGCAAAATTTACAGTGCTGGTTTTTTGGGATGTGGATTGCGGACATTGTAAAACCGAAATCCCGAAACTTTTAGAAACGTATCATGAACTTAGAAAAAAATACGATGTAAAAATATTTTCGGTGTACACTCAACAAGAATTTGATAAGTGGCGCAAATATGTCATTGAAAACAAATTGGATTTTATTAATATTTACGACCCGGTTCATATCAATAATTTAAAAGAGAAATACGATATTTTTTCTACTCCGGTTATTTATTTATTGGATAAAAATAAAATTATTAAAGCAAAACGCTTAGCTCAGGAGCAAATTCCGGATATGATAAAAATGTTCGACGCACAGGACAAAGACAAAAAATAAGGCGAAAAATCTGAAAATACAATGGAAAAGCCTTCTTTCGTTAAGAAAGAAGGCTTTTTCTTTAACATTTTTTAAACTTTGGCACGTTTATTGCCTTTTAGTTTATAAATTTAGAGATAAACTAAATCCATTCCTATGTCATTATTCAAAACCATAAGTTTATTAAGCTTAGCTTTGTTTTCAACGCTGGTAACAATATCCCAAACTAGCGAGCAAGCAAAAGGGTTTATTAATAAAAGCAATATTGCCGTTTGTAAAGTTCAGAAAGAAATGATTCGTGCTTCTGAAACAACTTCGGCAGCAGATTTTAAACAAGCCATTCAATTTCAGGCAGCGGCGGTAAAAAGTTACAAAGCCGGTAACTTACAAGAAGCTGTTGAATATTCTTACAATTCGAGATTGCAATCCATTACACTACTCGAAAATCTTTCAAAATCAAGCGCCGAATATTTTAAATTGAATGAAGAAGAAAAATTGTTTTTCAATCCCAAAGAAAATGCAAAACTTTTATCGAAAAATAATTTGACTGATAACGAAAAAAATAAAATCGATGAATTAGACATTCTCAACGCTCAAAAATTAAAAGAAATTGAATTAAGTATTAACTAAAATAATTTCCCCCGATGAAAAAGTTTTTCAAATATAATTTTCCAATAATTGTTCTTCTTATTTTTTTTGCAAACAAATCATTTTCTCAGGGTGCCCCTTTCTGCCCATCCATAGTTGCATCTGGTCCTCCGTCGCCCGTTTGCCTTGCCGGATGCAGCACGCTTACTGCGAATGTGGTTCCTGTAAATTCAACCACTAATTATTCAATTCAAGCCATACCGTATGTTCCTTACGCCTATACAGGCGGAACTCCTGTTTCTGTAGGAACAGATGATATTTGGAGCACAGTTATTAATCTTCCTTATAAATTTTGTTATTTCGGAAACACCTATACGCAATGTATTATCGGTTCTAATGGACAGATTTGTTTTAATTTAGGAACAGCAGGTGGATACGATGGTTGGCCTGTTACTACTGCACTTCCAAGTTTAGTAGATATGCCGGGTAATACAATCTGCGCCGCTTTTCGAGATATCGATCCTTCTTTCGGAGGCACTGTCGGATATTACTTTACCGGTACTGCTCCCTGCCGGGCATTAGTTATTTATTGGGCAAACATTCCTTTATATTCTTGCGGCCCTCCTAATTCAACGTTTGAAGCGGTGTTATATGAAAACACAAATTACATCGATATTTATTTACAGAGTAGTTCAAATAGCTGCGTATCCTGGCAGCAAGGAAAAGGAATTATTGGTATTCAAAATGCTCCTGCTACTGTTGCCTATTGTCCGCCTGCACGTAATTTTCCTTCTAACTGGACTGCCACCAACGAAGCCTGGCGTTTTGTTCCAACCGGAATCCCATCTTACACGGTGGATTGGACCGGCCCTGGCGGATACATTGGTTCTGGTTTAACACAAACAGTTTGTCCGGCTTCAACAACAGGTTACACCGCCACAATGAACGTAACAAGTTGTTCAGGTGTAACAAGTACATATACTTCTCCGGTGACCGTTAGTGTGAGTCCTAATCCTCCTCCGGTAATTACTTCAACTGTTTCGCAGTTTTCTTGTGCAAGTCCTACTGCTAATGCAGGAAGTATTAATATTACTTCCGGTACACCGGGATACACAGTTAATTGGTCGCCTGTTGCGGCATTTAGCGGTTCTACTGCTAATACTTGGTCGGTTACCGGATTAACAATCGGAATTAATACTGTTATGGTAATTGATGCGCAAGGTTGTTCTAATACCGCAACAGTAAATGTAACAGGAGCACCTCCGGTCTCGAGTTTTAGTTTAAGTGCTCCTTCGGGGACCGTTATAGGATGTAATCCGCCAACTTTGCCTCTTGTAGCAACAAATACTTCCACACTTGGGAACATGACTTTTACATGGACAAGTGCAACCACCGGAACTGCAACAGGCACAAACATTAATGCCACTGCACTCGGCGGAACCAATACCTATACAGTTTATGGAAATGATTTAACGGCGGGTGCTTGTCAGGCAATACAAGTAATAACTGTTACTCAAAATACAACTGTTCCATCGGTTACTGTAAATCCTATTAGTGGCAATATAACTTGTAACGGTGCGCCGGCTTGCTTTACCGCTGTTTGTAGTCCAACGGTTAACGTACAAGGACAATGGCTGGACCCGAGTTTGTCGCCTATTGGAGGCCTATCTAATTCGCCGGTATTATTGTGTGCAAATCAACCTGGTGTTTATACAGCTTCTTTTACAAATATTACAAATGGATGTTCCCGTACACAAACTGTTTCTGTAACTTCATCTTCTGTAATTCCAACTATGACGATTAATGCATTGAATGGTTACGTCATAACGTGTAATCAGCCTTGTTTAACAATGAACATAAGTACCAGTTCAACATTGGCACCCAAATCCTATTCATGGACGAATCTTTCCACAACGGTCACCACCACTCCTCCAACAGGCGGTTACACTATTTGTACTCCTGGAAATTATTTAGCGGAGTTTATGGATGGAAATTTCTGCCGTATTTCTCAAATGATAACGATCTCAATAGATACCCTTCGTCCTTCGCCTTCGGCCATTAGTGGATTACCGAGTAACAGTTATACTCTAAATTGTTATAATGCTTGTATTACACCAACTGCCATTTCTAATCCATTATTATCACCCGGAAGTTATAGCTGGACTACACCACCAAACTTAACAGTTAATTCCAATACAGTATCCATTTGTTTGGCTAATATTAGTTCGAGTATAACTGCCACAAATTACACGGTACTTGCAATTGGATCTAACGGTTGTATTGGAAAGGCGAAGATTCAATTCTTTAAAAATATTTATGTGCCACCTTATACAGCAGTGTTTACACCGAGTGCAATAACTTGTGCCAATCCGTGCGTGGCAATGTCGCCACAAACAACCACATCAGTAGCTGCAACATTTACATTTGTGTCACCGGCACCTACAACAACAGCCAACACAGCGGGAGCATTGTTCTGTGTTCCGGGTGCCTACACTATGAATTATAATAATGTCAGTAATGGTTGTCAGGGCACTTATACAAATATTAATGTCCAGGTAAATGCAACCCCTCCTGCAACGGTTGTTTTACCTCCCATAATGTTGCCATGCGGTTCTAATACAGCGGTGATCAATTCCGGATTAGTGTCGAGTGTATCATGTACTTTTATTTGGAAAGGACCACTCGGATCAGGATTAAGTAATCCGAACGGATACACCACAAGTGTAAATATGACAGGGAATTATAATGTAATTATCACCAATACAATAAATGGTTGTACAGCATTGAATTCGGTGGCTGTTGTACCCGGAACAATTACTGCAAATTTTACACCCAATCCATCGCAAGGATTTTCTCCGTTGAGTGTTAATTTTAATAATACAAGTGTTTTGGGTTCCAGTTCTACAGGCACTGTTTATACCTGGTGGGGTTATGGCAATGGAAGCACAAACACTTATACAAACATTTCGGCGGGTGGGTCACCTAACGGTTTCGCTATGTACCCTACCGCAGGAACATACTCTGTTTTGTTAGTAGTAACGCAATCGGTAACCGTGGCAGGAAATACCACAGGTTGTACTTCAACGGCTACCGCTCTTATTGTGGTGGATTTGCCTTCTAAATTAATTGTTCCAAATATTTTTACGCCTAATGGTGATGGAATTAATGATGTGTTTTTTGTTCAAAGCACCAATCTGGCCGAAATTACCTGTGTGATTTTTGATCGCTGGGGAGTTAAAATGTACGATGTAAGTTCAACTACAGGAAATATTTCTTGGGATGGCAAAACTTTATTTGGAAAAGATACTCCTTCGGGAACTTATTTCTACATTTTAAAAGCTACCGGAAAAGATGGAAATACATTTGAAGAAAAAGGAAGCTTGAGTTTGTATAGATAATATTGTTTTATAATTTATAAGTTTGATTTAAATATTAATTTTTTTAACCATGATTTCAATCAGAAAAATTGTACACTTATGTTTGTTGCTTTTAATTGCACCATTCATTAAATCTCAAACCGAAGGCTTAGAAGTAAGAAATAAAATTCAATTCGCAATTCCAGATTTAAATCTCGAGAATAAAATACTTTTTATCAATGTTTGGCAATCAGGCGATTTTTTGTCACGGCAAAACAACAAGGAGTTTTTGCGGGTGAGCGAAATTTATAAGGGCGCTAAATTAAAAAATGGTTTAAAAGGAGTTTGTTATATAAATATTTCTTTAGATAACGATAACACCATTTGGGAAATTAGTTTAAAGAAAGATTCGGTAATGAGCCACAACAGTTTTAATACCGATTCGAAACGTTTTGATGAGGTGCTTAAGTATTTTGGGAATAAAACCGGGAGCAGAATCGTAAACAGTAATGGTGAAATAGTTTCCAAAGATGTAAAGAAAGAAAATTGCTTTAATTTATTCAGATCACTTATAACTCGATAAAATGAAAAAAAATATTTTAATTCTTGGCGTTTTAATCTTTTTTAGTTTTAGAACCATCGCGCAGGTTACAGCAAAGGATTGTACAGTAGCGGTTAACGTTTGTACCAATGCTTCATTTTCGGTTTCACCTGCGGGTGGAGGATTTGTTGATTTTACTACCGGAAACACCATTTCAAATCCAATTGGTAATCCTGTAGGCGTGGTGCCGGCCGGTGGACAAGGTTGTTTAAAAGCAGGAGAATTAAATCCAACCTGGATGATTATCAATATTCAAACAGCTGGTACATTAGAATTTTCGATGGGAGCAGGGGTTGGTGCAGGAGCGCAATCGGGTTGTTACGATTGGATTATGTGGGCTTATCTTCCCACTACATGTAGTGGAATAAATGCCAATACACAACCGCCTGTTCGTTGCTGCTGGAACTCGCTTTGTTCTGGTGGTACCGGATTAGCATCAGCCGCTAATTTACCGGCCGGAGGAAGTGCATTAGATTTTGGTGCCCCATTAAATGTAAACTGCGGCGATAAATACATTATGTGTTTTTCAAATTATAGCGGCGTAACTACTTTGGTGCCTCTCAATTTTTTTGGCACTTCTATTGTTTCATGTAGCCCGGTTTCAAATACACTTTCAATTAACAGCGCTTCCATTTGTCCGGGCAGTATTGCAACACTCTCCGTTGCGTTATCGCCCGGAACTACTTATACCTGGCAGCCCGGTGGTTCCAATAGTACAACCATTAATGTTTCTCCGGCTTCCACCACCATTTATACATTATCAGCCACCAATATTTGCGGCACCTTAACCGGAACTACTTCTGTCTTTGTTTCTCCACCGTTAGCTTTGTCGTTAAGCGCAACAAATGGAAATTGCGCTTTAGGAACTTTAGGTTCTGCTACCGTTACTCCTTCTGGAGGAACGCCCGGCTATACTTATTCCTGGTCGCCAGTTGGCGGTGTAACCAACAATGCTTCCGGTCTTACCACCGGAACTTATTCTGTAAAAGTAACTGATGCCTTAGGTTGTACTGCCGTTACCTCCACTAATATTCTGGCTCCGGCACCAATATCATTTTCGGTGAATTCAACTTCAGGCTCTTACACATTAGTTTGTAATCCAAACACTCAAACTTTAAACGCTGTAAATACTTCCACTTTAACCAATGTGACTTTTACTTGGACTCCGGGCGGTTTCGTTGGGAATTCTTTCATAGTAAATACACCAGGTGTTTATGTTGTTACGGGGCAAGATCAGATTGTTGGTTCTTGTATTGCAACACAAACCATTTCGGTTGTTCAAAATACAACCGCTCCAACAGTTACTGTAAATCCTATTACCGGAAATTTATCCTGTAACGGTGCGCCGGCTTGTTTTACGGCTGTTTGTACACCAACGGTCAATGTACAAGGACAATGGTACAATCCTAGTTTATCGCCCATTGGTGGTTTAAGTAATTCACCAATTTTATTATGCGCCAATCAGCCCGGTGTATATACCTGTTCTTTGCTTAACATTACCAATGGATGTGTTGGTACAGGAAGTGTTTCAGTAACTTCAGCATCAGTAGTTCCAACCATGACTATCAATGCCTTGAATGGCTATGTAATTACCTGCTTTCAACCGTGCCTCACTATGAATATTTCAACGAGCTCAACACTGGCTCCAAAATCTTATTCATGGACAAATATGAGTACAACGGTTACCACCACTCCTCCAACCGGTGGTTATACTATTTGTACGCCCGGAAATTATTTGGCAGAGTTTATGGATGGAAATTTCTGCCGTATTTCGCAAATGATAACGGTCTCTATAGATACCCTTCGTCCTTCGCCTTCGGCTATAAGCGGATTACCAAGCAATAGTTATACTTTAGATTGTAATCACGCCTGTATCACTCCAACGGCGATTTCAAATCCATTATTGTCGCCGGGAAGTTATAGCTGGACTACACCGCCTAACTTAACAGTAAATTCTAATACCGTTTCTATTTGTTTGGCAAATATAAGTTCAAGTATAACAGCTACTAATTACACAGTAATAGCAATTGGAGCTAACGGTTGTATAGGAAAGGCAAATATTCAGTTTTTCAAAAACATTTATGTTCCCCCATACACGGCAGTGCTTACACCAACTGCAATTACTTGCGTAAATCAATGTGTGGCCATGTCTCCGCAAACTACAACTTCGGTAGCAGTTACATTTACATTTGTTTCGCCGGCACCAACTACAACTAACAATACTGCGGGCGCACAGTTTTGCGTTCCGGGAGCATATACTATGAACTACACAAATGTTAGCAATGGTTGTCCGGGTACTTATACCAATATTAATGTTCCGTTAAATGCAACACCGCCCGCCACTGTTGTTTTATCAGCAACAACTATACCTTGTGGTTCAAATACGGTTGTATTGAGTGCGGGCACAACAAGTAATCTGGCAACTTATCAATATAACTGGATCGGTCCGCTTGGTGCGGGATTGAGCAATCCTAATGGTTACACCACAAGTGTTAACACTGCGGGTTATTATTTAGTTACCATCACCAATACAGTAAACGGATGCAGAAGTACCAATGAAGTAAATGTTTCGATGGGCGGATTAAATGTAAACTTTACACCTAATCCTTCGCAGGGTTTTTCGCCGCTTGTTGTTAGTTTTAATAATACAAGTGTACTAGGCGCTGTCGGAACAGGAATTATTTATACCTGGTGGGGTTATGGTAATGGTGCTACTAATTCTTTCACAAATACATCATTAACAGGTTCACCTAACGGTTCAGCAACGTACCCCACAGCCGGAACTTACACGGTGTTGCTGGTGGTAACTCAATCGGTTACTGCTGGAGGAAATACTACAGGTTGCACGGGAACTGCTACTGCAGTAATTGTGGTGGATTTGCCTTCTAAAATGAATGTTCCAAATATTTTTACCCCTAATGGCGATGGTGTTAACGATGTGTTTCAATTACTAACCACTAATCTCTCCGATATTTCTTGTGTAATTTTTGATCGATGGGGAGTTAAAATGTACGATGTAACTTCTGCAACAGGAAATATTGGTTGGGAAGGAAAAACATTATTTGGAAAAGATGCTCCTGCCGGAACCTATTTCTTTATTATAAAAGCTACCGGAAAAGATAGTAAAACATTTGAAGAAAAAGGAACCGTGGGTTTGTATAGATAAAATAAATTTTGTTTAATTTAATATTTTCATTATGAAATCAAAAATTATCGTTACAGGAATTATTTTCCTATTGTCGTTAGGCCTTTCGGCAAAGAACAATCCTTTTACAAAAGGAAATGATGTTTTTGGAAGCCGCGTGTTTATTGAAAACAAAGGCCAATTCAACCACGAAGCAAAAACTTCGGAACCCATAATGTACGCCCTCGATAATGGTGATGAGAAAATATATTTTACCGCTAAGGGACTTATTTATAAATTAATAAAATATGCCGAAGTCACTGAAAAGCAAATGGAGGCCATGGAGCAAGGGAAAAAATTAAAACCTGCTGATGTTTATTTTGTAAATATGAGTTGGGCCAATGCCAATCCTGACATTCAAATTGAAGAGAGCGATAAACAAAGACATTATTTTACTTACGGACCTTCCGATTTAAATTCTTCCTGCTTTAAAAAAATTACTTACAAAAATGTGTATAAGGGGATTGATATTGAATATACCATTCCTGAAAATAAAATATGCGGAGTTAAGTACTCAGTTATCTTACATCCGGGCGCTAATCCGGCCGATGTACAAATAATTTATTCGGGCGATGTGAAAAAAATAATTCAGCGGGGCAATGATGTCATTGTTAAAACACCGTTAGATGATATTATAGAGCATGCACCTTCCAGTTTTTATGAGGGTGGAGAAGAAGTAGCTTCCAATTTTGTTATGTCGGATAATAGTATTGGTTTTCAATTCCCTGCCGGTTATCAGAATAATAAAACACTCATTGTTGATCCCTGGGTAACTAATATCACCACTTTATCAACCAATAATTATGGTTACGATGTAGATTATGATTTGAATGGAAATTTATATGTTTTCGGAGGATTTAATCCTAAAGTTTCTAAATACGACAACATCGGAACTTTGTTATGGACCTTTGGCGGGGTAGTAGTTGCACCACCTTGGAATTCTATGGGTAATTTCGGTCCGAGTTTAAAAATTGTGGGAAATTTTGTGGTGGATAAACTTACCGGAAAAACATACGTGGGCGAAGGTTATAATAGTACAGGCACTCAGGCCATACGAATTGATGGTGCCGGTAACTATAATACTTTTATCAGTACAAAAGTATCCACTTGGCAGGAAATTTGGGATATGGGCTTTCATTGTGCAAGTGGAAAAGTGTATGGTTTAGGAGGTGGAACCAATTCAAATTTATCAGTAGGATTAATTGATACCACAACGGGAAGTTGTGCTCCAATTACACTACACCCTACTGGTCCGGTGGCGGGACAAGATATTGCCTGCAATACCATTGATGATGCAGGTAATGTGTTTGTTTATTATGCTTCCGGTAATCCGGCATTAAATAATAATATAGCCAGAGTAAATGCAGCATTTACCGCTACAGTTTGGGGCGCATTTTGCACATACAATTCTTTAAATGAAGGCCAGAATAAAAATAATTACGCCGGTGCAGGCGGATTATTTTCGAATGGATTTAATTGTTTAGCAGTGAATAGTAATTTTATTTATTATTACGATGGATTTAATTTAGCAGCCTTCAGTAAAACCACCGGAGTAAAAATTGGTTTTACCACCATTCCCGGAAACGTTATTAAAACGCAAGGAGGAATTGCCGTTGACGATTGTGATAATGTTTACATTGGAGGAAACGGAAATATTGATTCCTATCATTTTAACGGTACTTCTTTTACCGCATTACCAAGTATTGCACTGGGAGTGGCCAATCCGTTTAAGTACGTTTACGACATTAAACTCGATAAAAATTATAATTTGCTTTACATTACAGGAAGCGGATTTGTGGGAACGTATTCGGCTATATCGAGTTTAACCTGTACCAGCAATCAATTTGTTATTACAACTAATTGTGTGGGAAATAATAACGGTACTGCAGTTGCCAGTGTAACCACTACGTTAGCTTCGCCTTTATATACCTATTTATGGTCTAACGGTGGAGGAACAGTGTCGGTAACCAATAATACCACTTCGGCCACCAATACAGTTACGGGTTTAACCAATGGCATTTACACCGTTACCATAAAAGTAAACGCACCGTGCGGACCAATATACAGCGGTACTGTAAATGTTAATTGTATTACCGTTTGTGCGGGAGTGGCATTCGCACAAACCGGATGCAGCGGAGCCAATACAACATTTTCATTAAATTTTGGTACCACAACCGGATTTACTTCAACACCCACCTATACATGGACAGGCCCTGGTGCATTTAATTCAAATTTACAAAATCCTGTTTTTACCAATGGTGCGTTTGGTGTTTATACCATTACCGCAAGCGATGGAAATTGTACATATTCAACAACTGTAAATACTGTAAACTCATTGGTTAATCCAACTATTACACCAACCGGAACAGTAACTTGTACTTCCGGTGCCACTTTAACCGCCAATTTTGTAAACGCGCCATATACTTATAACTGGAGCGGCCCAAGTATTGTTGGTCCTAATAATTTACAAAGTGCCATTGTCAACATGGGAGGAACTTACTCTGTTTCTATAACTAATACCCTTACCGGTTGTGTGGGAACAGCTACAGTTAATATTTCTCAAAATGCTGCGGTACCTTCGGTGACGGTTAGCCCGATTTCCGGAAACTTATCGTGTAACGGAGCTCCGGCTTGTTTTACGGCAGTTTGTTCACCAACCGTTAACGTACAAGGACAATGGTTCGATCCGAGCATTGCCCCAATAGGAGCCTTAAGTAATTCGCCTGTTCTGTTGTGCGCCAATCAGCCCGGTGTTTATACCTGCTCGTTTGTAAATATTACCAATGGTTGTGTTGGAACCGGAACTGTGACTGTAACTTCCAATTCTGCTATTCCTACAATGACAATTAATGCTTTAAACGGTTATGTGATTACTTGTTCAAAGCCTTGTTTGGTGATGAATATTTCCACCAGTTCTACTTTAGCTCCAAAATCTTATTCGTGGACGAATATGAGTACAACGGTCACCACCACTCCTCCAACCGGAGGCTATACCATTTGTACTCCAGGAAATTATTTGGCCGAATTTATGGATGGAAATTTCTGTAGGATTTCTCAAATGATAACAATTTCTATTGATACAGTTCGACCTTCACCAAGTGTACTTACCGGTTTACCAAGCAATTCTTACACTTTAGATTGTTATCATCCATGTATTACGCCAACAGTAATTTCAAATCCGTTACTGTCACCTGGAAGTTATAGTTGGACTACACCGCCCAATTTAACCGTGAACTCCAACACGGTTTTAATTTGTTTACCGAATATTGCTTCGAGTATCACGCCAACAACTTACACTGCTATTGCCATTGGAGCTAACGGTTGTATAGGAAAGGCAAAAATTTTATTTTATAAAAATATTTATGTGCCTCCTTATACTATTGTGTTTACGCCGACTTCCATAACTTGTTCAAATAATTTTGTGGCTATGTCTCCGCAAACTACTACTTCGGTAGCGGCTACTTATACATTTATTTCTCCAGCGCCAACAACTACTTCTAATCTTTCGGGAGCGTTGTTTAATATACCGGGAACTTATACCATGAATTATACGAATGTTAGTAATGGTTGTACAGGATCAGTTACAACTAATGTTCCCATAAATATTACACCACCACCAATTGTGCCTTTGGCAACTGCAACTTTAGTGTGCGGTTCAAATACAGTGTTGTTATCGGCTGGAACAACTTCTAATTTGACGAATTATCAATATTCGTGGACCGGCCCACTTAACGCTGCTTTTACAACACCTACTTTAAATACTACACAAGTTAATATGCCGGGAACTTATTTTGTAAGTATTACCAATACAATAACGGGTTGCAACAGTGTTAATCAGGTGGAAGTGGTGCTGGGCGGAATAAGTGTGAGTTTTACACCTAACCCTTCGCAGGGTTTTTCGCCATTGAGTGTTACGTTTCCAAACAATACAATTTTAGGTTCAGCAAGCAGCGGAACGGTGTATACCTGGTGGGGATATGGTAACGGCGCCACTAACTCTTATACTAACGCTTCGGCATTTGGTTCTCCTAACGGTTCCGCAACCTACCCCACAGCAGGCACCTATACGGTGTTGTTAGTGGTAACGCAATCGGTAACTGTTGCCGGAAATACAACAGGATGTACTGCAACGGCAACGGCTATAGTAGTGGTAGACTTACCTTCTAAATTAACCGTACCAAATATTTTTACGCCTAACGGTGACGGAGTAAATGATTTCTTCATTGTACAAAGCACCAATATTACCGAAATTGATTGCATTATTTTTGACCGCTGGGGCGTGAAGATGTACGATGTAAAATCAAACACCGGAAACATTTCGTGGGATGGAAAAACTTTATTTGGGAAAGATGTACCCGCAGGAACTTATTTTTACTTAATAAACGCCGACGGAAAAGACGGAGCAACTTATAAGCAAAACGGAAGTTTTAGTTTATATAGGTAAATAAAAAATATAACTCCTAAATGAATTTGCTGATTTTTTTTATTCCTTAACGAATTTAGAAAAATATAAGTATTGATGTGTAGTTGTTATTTTTAAATTATAAATTCCGCTTGATAATTTTGAAACATCTATTTCTTTTACGAAAGGCATTGACAAAACCGTTCGGCCAATATAATTTATTATTTCAATTTGTGAATTTTCGAAATTATTTTTCCCAATAGAAATATTTAAAATATTTTTAGAAGGGTTTGGATAAATATTGATTGAATTGGATATTTGTTCTATTTTATTTATGCCTGCTAAACAAGCACTTGGACAGATGACTCTTACGATATCGTTTCCGTAATCGCAAAAATAAATATTTCCTGAGGCATCGAGCGCTATTCCCTTTGGCGTATTAAGTGTTGCTAAGGTTGCGAACCCACCATCACCAGAATATCCTGAACCACCATTACCCGCAATCGTACTAATTACTCCGAAGGTGTTTATTTTCCTGATTACATTATTTCCTTGGTCCGAAAAATAAATATTTCCTAAAGTATCTAAGGTAATTCCATTTGGCTGGAACATTTTAGCTGCAATTGCAGGCCCGGCATCACCTGAATATCCTGCAAATCCTGTGCCTGCAACAGTATTAATAATACCTGAGGTATTTATTTTTCTTATACAGTGACTTTGGTAATCACAAAAGTATACATTACCAGAAATGTCGGTAGCCACGCCAGTAGGTGCATTAATTTGTGCAGATATGGCAGGACCGCCATCACCAGAATATCCTGCAGTACCGGTTCCGGCTATTGTAAACATCAACCCTGTATTAACAACTTTTCTTATCCTTGCATTAAGCTGATCGGCAATAAAAATGTTATGCGCGGTATCAATTGCAATTCCAACAGGAGAATTAAGTTGCAGCGCATTTGCAAACCAACCGCTCCCGTTGTAGCCAGCAATTCCGTTGCCTGCCAAGGTTGAAATTATTCCTGTTTTGTTTATTTTTCTAACCCGATTCCCGTTATATTCAGAAAAATAAACATTCCCTGAATCATCAACAGCAATTTTAGACGGCAAATTAATTAAAGCTGAAGTTGCGATTCCTCCGTCGCCAGAATATCCCGCAACACCTGTTCCAGCAATTGTTGTAATTATTCCTGAATTATTTATTTTTCTTATTCTATGATTATTAGCATCAACAATATATTTATTACCGGATGTGTCTATTGCAATACCGTTAGGAGAGTAAAACTTCGCTAAAATAGCAGGACCACCATCTCCGGAATATCCTGGCCAATAACTACCGGCAAAAGTGTAAATATTTTGAGCACAACATATATTGAACAATCTTAAGGAAAACGTCAACAGGAAAATATTTTTTAAAAGAAGTCTTTTCATTATTAATTTTTTAAAATTTATTCAGTTGCAATCTTGCCGTTCGTAAAAAAGTTTCATTAATAATATTTGGTAGAATAATAAAATCTACTCCCTTACAAACTTCCGCTCCAAAATTTTATTATTCACGCGAGTGCGTAAAAAATAAATACCAGCGGCGAATTTTTTCGTGTCGGCATTAAAAAAAGATTCTTTCGTTTGGGAAGCAAAAACTAATTCTCCCAACGAAGAATAAATCTCAATACTAATAATTTCTCCCTGAGAAACATTTTTTAAATCTAAATAAATAAAATCATTAGCGGGATTAGGGTACAAATTAATGGAGAAATTATTTTCTAATTCAGCAATTCCGGTACAGGCGTTCACCATTACTTTAAGGGTATCTGATGTTCCTGTGCATCCAAAACCATCACTAACGGTCACCGCAAAAGTATAGGTGCCCGGAGAGAAAGTAGAAGTAACCAGTGGATTTAAATTAGAGCCTCCGGTCCAAGTGTAAGTAGGAAATCCGGCTGTTGCTGTAATAGTCGCAGTATTGGTAATACACATTGTATAAATTCCCGCAGGAGTTAGCAAGGGTTCGGGCGCTACGCAAAATTTAGCCAAAAAAGCATCGCCTCCTCCACCGGGCGCAACATTTAAAAATGCGCCAATACTTGCAATAGAAACGGTACTTGTTGTTTCTCCTGCCAAATAAACTTTTCCTGCATTGTCAATCGTCATTCCTCGGGCGTTATCGTTTCCGTCGCCGCCAAAATAAGTACCGAGTTTTCTTGTACCGGCCATCGAAAATTTTTCGAAATACGCATCGTAATTTAATGTAGTAGTGATGGTGTTCTGATAAGCTCCGGCTGTACTAATGTTGTTTGTACTTTCGGTTTCGCCGCAAAATAAAATATTATTATTTACATCTAAATTAATATCAAAAATGTAATCTACATCGTTCCCGCCAAAATACGTTCCCCATTGCCGAACTCCCAAATTATTAAACCGAACCAAAAAACCATCGTCGGCACTTGCTAATGCAGTTTGGTAAGAGCCGGGACTGTTAATATTATTGGTGCTGGTGGTGTTTCCTCCCACAAAAATATCTCCGGTATTGCTTATTTCAATGGACGTTCCTCCATCTAAATTAGAACCACCGTAATAAGTTCCCAATAATAAATTAGTACCGGCAGGATTAAATTTGCACATAAACGCATCCTGTAAACCGCCCATAACGGTTTGGTGAGCTCCGCCGGTGGCAATGTTAAAGGTACTTTCTGTAAATCCGGTAAAGTAAATATTATTGGCGGCATCACAATCGATACCATACGCTTCTTCAATGCCGGTATCGCCAAAATAAGTACCCCACTGCCTTACGCCGCTGCTGTTAAATTTAGCAATGAAAACATCGGTGGTTAAGGTATAAAAATTCATATAGGCCGAAGGTGTGGCAATACAATTTGCGGTATTTGAACTTTGTGTGTGGCCTCCAAAAATAATATCACCGTTATTATCCACAGTAATTGCCGAAGAAATATCATGAAACGCACCCCCGTAATAAGTAGCCCACTGAAGCTGACCGTTAGTATTAAATTTTACAAGTGTGGCATCATCTATGCCTCCTCCGTACGCTGTTTGGTGGGCACCAATAGAAGCCACACCCGAAGGACTATTAGTATCGCCGGTGGCATAAATAGTACCGTTGGGCAAAACAAACAGGGCGTAAAAAACTTCCAGTCCGCTGCCGCCAAAATAAGTTGACCATTGTAGCACACCGTTAGAGTTAAATTTGGCAAGATAGGCATCATAAGTTCCGCCGAATATGTTTTGATAAATACCTACCGTTGCAATATTGGCCGTACTTGAGGTATAACCTGCTATATACACATTATTGGAAGCATCGGAGCCAGTTGATGTGCAATAATCTAAACCGGTATCACCAAAATAGGTTCCCCAAATGCGATTGGTGGAGGGATCGATAATAAAAGTTTTACTTTTATCGTAATTGGCAGAAAAAGAAATTAAATTATTGTTTAATTTAAAACTTACTTTTTTATTTTCGGTTGGAGAGTTGGCATAATAACTAAATGGAATAATTTCATTAATAATACCCATTGGATTAGTTATACTGATGCCGCTGTTATCGGTTGTAATAGAAGAAGCCCCTTTGCATAATATTTGCACCTTATTAATATCAGCCCCGGGGTGCAATATAATATTGTATTTAAAAGGTGATGTTTCGTTAGCTGATAAAATAAATTCAATATCCGTATTAGGAAAAACATTTTTGTAGGTTATTTTATTATAGGAAGCAACGTTTGAAATTTCTTTTCCTTCAATAAAGTAATTACGGTATTCTGATTTTTTTTGAGAGGCAATAATTTTAGTATTAGAATTCATCTCATAAAAATCCATATCAATCCTATAATTATTAACCGTAGTTTTTAATAAATCGGTAATAGGCGAACATTTTTTTTTACCTGACTTTAGGTTAGGAACATTATTATGCGCAAATAATTCGTAAGAATAACCGCCCTTCCTTAATTGAATTTTAATTCCTTTTCCAACATACATATATAATACGTCTTTATTAAGGTGATTGTTTTGATCCACTATCTGTCCTTTATTTTCAATAAATGAACTTCCAGAAAACGTTTTATTTTGCGAAAACCCAACAAAGTTCCCACCAACAAAAACACAGAAAATAATAAAGGAAATGTTGTTTAAAATACGCTTCATTGTAAGATATTTTTACCTGATTTTTTAAAAAGTCTAATACTCAAATATAATAAAATCATTCTAAAATCTAAACGATATATCCTTGTTTAGCCTTGATTTATAAGGCATTTGGGTGAATAGCTTAAAAAATTGAGTGGGGTATCGCAGGCAATGAATAAAAAATAATGCCCCTTCACTAAAACGAGCGTAATATTGTAACATGTTAAACTATAAAAATGCCCCCATGTTAAAAAACACCGAAAAAAAATCGAACTGTAATGTTCTTGCAAAAACATTTATTAAAAACATATACATCGTTTTGTATAGTGCTGTTTTTATTTTTGGAATTAATTTTACTTCCAAAGCTTGCTCGCCGCTTACTGTTCCCATTTTAGTAAGTCAAAGTATTGTTGGAACTAATTTATTGTTGCAATGGAATTCTACTACATTATATAAGTGTCCGGATATTATGGTTGTTGAAATTGCCTGCGCTGGTAAACCGTATACCGGTTTAGCAGCTTATTCATATACATCAGCAGTTATAACCGGAGTGGGTGCTACTTATTCTTATCCAACCATGACTATTAATATCGCTGCACTTTGTCCGGGTTCAAATTATATTTTCCGTTGTAAAGAGCAAAATAATCCTGCCGGTGCTTCCAGCGCATGGACCGCCAATTTTTCATTTACAACTCCGGGCGTTTTTATTACCCCAACTGTAAACATTACTGCAACTCCTCCAATTATTACTCTTTGTCCGCAAGGCGCTTCTCAACTTTCTATTACATGTGTTAGCTGTTGTGGTCCGCCTCCCTACAACTATAGCTGGACACCTGCTGCAAGCTTAAACAATGCAACTATTTGTTGCCCGATAGCTACACCAACCATCACTACTATTTATACTTTAACAAGTACCGGCAATCAATTAAGCTGCTGGGTAGCCACCAATACGGTGCAGGTAACGGTCATCACCACTCCTCCAACTATGGGTGTGGCAAGTGTTAATCCGCCAAGCATGTGTGCGGGTGGTACTGCAACATTAAGTATGACTTCCTACACTGGCGCATTGCAGTGGCAATCGGGCCCAACCGCCGCAGGGCCATGGACAAATATTGCGGGTGCAATTACAGGTTCGTTTGTCGTCGGGCCATTAAATACAACCACATTTTATCAGGGTTCTTTAGTAGGTTGCGGTGCAACACTTCTTTCTAACGTTGTTAGTGTGGTGGTTAATCCTAATCCAACCGTTACTGTTAACTCACCTGTTATATGTGCCGGACAAACTGCAAATATTACCGCAAACGGTGCAGCAACTTATGTATGGTCGGCCGGTGCTGTTACAACAGGTGTAAATACTGCTACCGCAAATCCGGGCGCAACAACCATGTATACTGTAACAGGAACCACTGCTGCCGGATGTACAGGAACTGCTGTAGCTACTGTTAGTGTAAATCCATTACCAATTCCAATTGCAAATAATAACGGCCCTGTTTGTACAGGAGGCGCTTTACAACTTACCGGTGGTGGTGGCGGAACTTATCAGTGGGTAGGCCCTGCTGCATTTTCTTCTGCTGTTCAAAGTCCGCTTTTACCGGGTATTGCAACTACTAATGCAGGTTTATATACCGTTACGGTTACTTTAAACGGATGTACAGCTGTAGCATCAACTAACGTAGTGGTTACAACTCCAACTGCTGCCGCTATGAATACAGGCCCTTATTGCGATGGAGCAACCTTATCTTTAAATGCTACTGCGGGTGGAGGCTTAGGTTATACCTGGAGCGGACCGGGTGGTTATACTGCTTTCATTCAAAATCCTACTACAGCTAACGCCCCGCCAACAATGTCGGGCTTATATACAGTAACTGTTAACTTGGGTTCTTGCATTGCAATGGCTACAACTTCTGTAACCGTTAATCCATTACCAACTCCAGTGGCTTTAAGTAATGCCCCAATTTGTGAGGGACAATCTTTAAACTTGACCGGAAGTGGTGGTGTGAGTTATAACTGGACAGGTCCATCTTTTAGTTCTAATGCACAAAACCCCGGAATACTTGTTGCCGGATTACCCAATGCAGGAAATTTTGTTTTAACTGTTACCGATGTTAATGGATGTATTAATTCAATTACACTTCCTGTTGTAATTAATCCTTTACCGGTTGTTGCCGTTGCCGGATCAACAGTTTGTACAAACATACCAATAACTTTAGGTGCCACCGGTGGAAATATTTATAGCTGGTCTGGTCCTGCCGGATTTACATCTACTCTTCAAAATCCTACTATACCAAATTCTAACATTAGTATGGCCGGCGTTTATAATGTTACGGTAACTAATGGTAATGGTTGCGTGAATACAAATTTCACTAATGTAACCGTTAATCCTTTGCCTGTGCCAACTGCCATAAATAACGGACCGTTATGTTTAAATCAGGTGTTAAATTTAACTGCAACTGGTGGTTTAAATTATTCTTGGACCGGTCCTGCAGGATTTTCATCATCCGCACAAAGTTTAACAATTGCAGCCAATGCAGTTAATATGAGTGGGAATTATCAGGTAACTGCTTTCGATAATTTAGGATGCGCAGGAATTGCTGTTACTGCTGTAATTGTAAATCCTCTTCCTAATGTATCAGTTGTTGCAAGTAACAATAAAGGTTGTGTGCCATTGTGTATGACATTTACTTGTGCCACTTCTCCGGGTGCAACTGTAAATTGGGCGTATGGCGACGGCGCTTCGAGTGGCGGTGTTTCCTCTAATAATTGCTACAAAACTGCGTCTGATTATACTGTAACGGCAAGTGTAACCGATATTAACGGGTGTTTCAATTCTAATACGTATCCGGTAAGTGCTTATCCGATTCCGGTGGCTGATTTTAATTACGCACCGCTAAGGCCAATTGAAAAATTAGATGATGTTGTATTTACAGATGCTTCTTATGGTGCTAACATTGCAGGATGGAACTGGTATTTTACCAATAATGCAAGCGCGCAGAACCAATCTAATTTGCAAAATCCTACTTATTTGTATGACGAGCAGGGAGAATACGCCATAGTAATGGTAGTGAAAAGTGATAAAGGTTGCATGGATACTATTATAAAAACTATAATTGTAGGTGAAGATTATGGAATTTATGTTCCGAACAGTTTTACTCCTAACGGTGATGGTATGAATGATGTATTTCAACCGAAAGGTTTTGGTGTGACAAAATATTTACTTGAAATTTTTAATCGCTGGGGCGAGAAAGTATTTAGCACCACAGATTTTAAACAAGGATGGGATGGCACCATTAAAGGAATTAATATAAAAGATGAGACTTTCATTTGGAAAATTAATGCAGTTAACGTTTATGGTAAAGCATACGAATTAAAAGGGCATGTAACTCTCATAAAATAAAATTAAGAATATTTATAAAAATTAAGGCTGTCCGAATGGATGGCCTTTTTTTATTGGAAGAGTTTTTAGAATATGTTTAGATTTTTTTTATTTTTTTTGAAATAATTTTTTATGAAGAAAAACATTTTAATATTTTTTTTAGTTTTTAGCATTTGCACTGTTTCATTCGGGCAAAACCAAACAATCGATTCTTTAAAACAAGTTTTAATTCACTTAAAAAATAACACCAATAAAGTAATAGTTTTAAACGAACTAGGTAAAAGATTAATCAATGTTGGGCTATATGATATTTCAATAAAATATGCAGAAGAAGGATTAAAAATTGCTGATAAATTAAATTATAAAAAAGGGCAAATACGAGCGAATACTAATATTGGATTAGTGTGCTATTATAAGGGAGATTTTAGATTCAATACATTATGCAAAGCGCATACAAACCGCATTAATTACCAATGAAAAATACATTGATAAAAAATTGAACCACCTCTCCGGTAGTTAAGTTTAATCTCCTTTAACAATTTTATAATTCTTATTCTCAATCTTTAAAAAATAAACTCCTTTAGGATAATTGGCAGTATTGATTTTAAGATCATCGGGTGCAAGAATTTTTCTATTCAATAATTCTGTTCCAAATATGTCGAACAATTGTAAACTTTCAATGTCATTTCCGCTGACAGTAAATTGCTGGAAAGAAGGATTAGGATAAATAATTACATCATCGGTATTTGTTTCACTGCAATTATTTACCGAAATAATATCCGAATTGACATTAAATTTATTAAAATCAGTTTGCTTTAGGCGATAGTAAACAATTCCCCTCAATGGTTTTTCATCCATAAAAGAATACTTGTGAATACTATTTGAATTTCCTGCACCATCTACAATACCAATGGCCTGCCAACTTTCGGCATCGCGACTACGTTCAATAGTAAAATAATCGTTCCCTTTCTCGCTGCCGGTTTTCCAATTCAATTCAACTGCATTTTTTCCGTTGCAATTGGCTTTAAAATCGCTTAATTCTATAGGTAAAACACAAGAACCTGTGCCTTTTACAAAACAATCTAAAAGTGTTACGCGAGAGCCAGCCCCCAAACCGTTATGTGTCATCGAATATACTGTAGCGCCACCCGGATTACTTACAGTGATGATAGAACCCAAGCCTGCAGTAGGTCCGGCTGTTAAGGTGCCGCCTACCGAAGTAAAACCAACAGTACAAAAATTACTCAGCGAAATGGCACAAGTGCTATTGGATACAATATAAAACACCTCAGTGGCGTTGGTTCCGTTTATTAAATAGGTTAAACTTGTAACAGGCGATGAAAAGGTAATGGTAATAGTTTGAGTGGCCCCGTTGAGCCACCAGGCCGGACTAGCGCCGGCGTAAAAATCGGGTCCGCAACTATAACTTGAGTTAGCTAAAGTGGGTACACCGCCAAAAGTAGCTGCTGAAACAGTAAGTGTAGGGGCACTTGTAGCAACGTAAGGATAAGAAGCAAGTGGGATACGCACCGCCGCTAAATAATTTGCCATAGTACATTGCGAACTTAATGCTAAAGGAAAAAGCAATAAAAAAAGATAAAAAACAAATTTCGTACGCATTGTTTAATATTTGATATAGTAAAAATAGCATTTTTATTCTAACAAACAAATATTAACGAAATATAATTTTTAACCTGAATCTAGACCCCACTCAATAAGCTATAACCCTAAAGGATTGTTATTGAAAATAAATATTTTACCTTCTTCTAATTATTTTTTAGATTATCTTTATTTGGAGAATCCTTCGTTTTATTCCGGTCAATTATTCCATCCAGCAATTGCAAACCGAGTAAACCACTGATGGGGCCGTTAGCTCCATCCCCACCTGTAATTAGTACTTCGGGAATAACTTTTATTTTTTCTTTACCAATGGCTTCTGTCACTTTTAGTTTTGTAAAATTATCTCCGCCCATAGCGCTAACCGCTAATTTATACGATTCGGCGCTTGATTTACCAATGGCTAATATTTTTGCAGCTTCGGCATTACCGGTAACATTAATTTTTTCGGCTTCGGCATTGGCAAGCGCTTTTATTTTTTCTGCTTCAGCATTAGCACTCACTTTTGTTTTTTCCGCGTCAGCATTCGCAATTACTTTTAATCTGTTTCCCTCGGCTTCAGCAGATATTTTTACACTTTGTGCTTCACCGGTTGCTTTTTTTACCGCCGCATCGGCAATGCGTTCCGAAATTAAAACTCCCTGGTCGGCTTTTACAATTTCTTTTTGCATATCGGCTACAGCCGTTTCTTTTTCTAATGCCTGACGAGTTACCTCCGCTCGTTTTTGTGTTTCGAATGTTGTGTTTTGTTCTTCTGCAATTTTACGATCCGTTAAAGTTTTCATTAACGATTCGGGCGGAACAATATCTCCAATCAAAGTATCTACACCATTTACATTATATTGGTCTAACACTTCGCTGATACGTTTTTTGGCAGCGTCTTGCCTTTCTTTACGCGAACTTAAAAAAGCAATCACATCGCTGTCCTGCGCCGAGTTTCTGAAATAATTTCCAATGGTAGGCTCTAAAACCTGTCCCACTAAATTCATCATGCTTCCAAAACGCGCAATTACTTTCGGGGCTTCGGTGGTGGGAATATGAATAATTTGCGACACATCTAAATTAAAAGGGAAACCATCTTTAGAACGAACTGTAATAGTAGATAAATTTTTATCCAACTGATGTGATTCGCTTCTGGCATTAGCCCAGTTTAAAACTAAATTGGTTGTAGGAACTAATTCAACACGCATGATAAAAGTATTTACAGGATATTTTCCGGGACCTAACGGTTCGGCCCATACTCCTTTTTCGCCTTTGCTTACAATGTTACCGTGTTTAAATTCGATACCGCTTAAATCTTTCCCTTCTTTACCGGTATAAGAAATTACAACTCCCACATAACCTATAGGAATTTCGGTCATTTTTATTTGTTCTACTTGTATGAACCACGGATTTAAATAATAAGATCCCGCTAAAATTACTTCGGGTTGCAAACCTTTGTTACCGTTTCCGCTCAAAAAAGCATCCGCATTCTGAAAATTATTATGACCCGCAACAGGTTTACCGGCAATGTTTCCTACTTCAATAGGTAAACCATCCAAAGTAGTAACAATTCCCACCATGTTTTCGTTTACCGAAATCATATCGCTGATGATAATATCAAACATAAACGAATTAATACGGTAAGTACCCGAAGTCATAAATGCAGTTTGACGACCTTTTCGCCCACCATTACGAATAAATGCTTCGGTGTTTTGAAACGAATCACATTCTACTTTGCGGGCTAAAATACTACCGCTTTCTAATTCTTTACCGTCTTTCGCCACAACAAGTCCTATTTTCCCTTCGGGAATTATCATAAATGGCTGTCGTTTTATTTCGAATTGCCAAATCCATTTCCAGAAATAAATTCCCGGTGCCAATGGCTGGGCCTGAAATCCGGCTTCACCGTCCACCGCAATAATTCTCCCCGATGGTAATTCTTTATGCGCTCCGAAAAGCACAAATTTTTTGGTAACCAATCCAATTTTATCTTCGGGAATAATAATAATTCCGAAAATACGGAAAATGAGTTTGTAAAAAAGAAGTAAAAAAACCGGAATAATGGTCCACCAATAATTACTGAAAAATTCTGTCATAGTTTTAAGTTTTGAGACATTAAATGTACACGGGTTTATAAAGGTCAAAGTAAAAACATATTGATAGGTTTTAAACAAAAAACATGAGATTAATTGTTTTTAACACCAAAACGTACATAAACGGTAAATTATTTCTTCAAATCAGTAACCAATGCATTAAATTTGCATTATAGGAGATCGAATTAATTATGAAAAGTTATTTTTTACTGATTTTATTGTTTGGAGTTTGCAAGATATTTTCACAGGAAGATGAAGGTGGAGAAAAAAAATATTGTGTCGAAGTAAGCAAGGAAGCTCAGAAACTTTATGAGAAAGGGGCCGACCATAAAAAGTATCACAAACCCGAGCGCTTAGAATTTTTAAGAAAGTGTTTAGAAGAGGAACCCGATTTTGCCGAAGCCAATTTAGCAATGGGTTTCGAAATTATTGTGCATTGTAAATTAGAAAACAAACCTTTTTCACCCGCTATTCCTTATTTTTTGAAAGCCATAAAAAATTGCCCGCAAATTCACTCAGAGCCTTATTATTATATTGGATTTGACTTTTACGATCAGCAAAAAGACGATTCAGCATCTAAGTATTTAAATAAATTTATAAAGTTTAAAGACAACGACGAAAAAAAATTCGCCAAAGATTATGAAGGCGAATTGTACAACGCGAAAGAAATGTGCAAACAGGTAAAAAAAGAAAGTGCCTTAAAAAGCAAACCTCCTGTTCCGTTTGATCCCAGAGCGGTGCTTGGAGTTTCTACTACGCAAGACGAATATTTAGCTTACGTTTCGCCCGACGATAAAAAATGTTTTTTTACCCGTAAAGTTCCAAAAAACAGCAAGAATCAGGTGTATGCATCCGATAAGGAAAAAGAAGTTTTTATGCGAGCCGAACGGGATGCCACCGGAGTTTTTAATGTTGGTGAACCAATGGATTGGCCCTTTAATGAAACCGACGATAACCAGGGCGGCTGTACCATTACGATTGATAATAAACATTTGTATTTCGCTATGATGAAAACGGAAGGCGGCAATGATAATTGCGATTTGTATGTGAGTAATGATAAAGAAGGTGCCTGGCAGCCCTTCACAAAATTGAGTGCATTGGTTAACGATCCTGTATATTGGGATTCGCAACCGACAGTGTCGGCCGACGGTAAGTCGATTATTTTTGCGAGTGATCGTCCAGGTGGTTTCGGCGGCATTGATTTATACATTACGCGTTTGGATACTGCCAATGGGGAACCCGTGTGGCGCAAACCGTTAAATCTGGGACCAAAAATTAATACAGCAGGCCACGAGAAAACACCTTTTTTACATAGCGATAGTCAAACACTTTATTTTAGTAGCGGGCCGGGCGGAAAAGGAGAAGGTCATTTTGGTTATGGGAAAATGGATATTTTTTATGCGCGTAAGAATGAGAAAGGCGAGTGGACGGAGCCGGTAAATATTGGTCAGCCCATTAACTCGGAAGGCGACGACACCGGATTTTTTGTGAGCAGCGATGCTCAAACCGGTTATTTCTTTTCGTACGATGAAGGAAAAGTGAGGGGCAGGGGTGTGGGCCGTTATGACTTGTATTCGTTTCCTTTGTACAAGGAAGCGAGGCCGGATGCTACGATGCTTGTAAAAGGTCAGGCGGTAGATCAGTATGGCGACGGGGTTCGTAACGTAGAAGTGGAAGCAAGAAATTCGAAAACCAATGAAATTTTGTCGACCATAACAGATGCCAGAACAGGGGAGTACATGATTGCCATGAGTGAAAAAATTAAGGAAGATGTAATAATTACCGTAAAAAAAACCGAAAATGCATTTAGTTCTATTGTAATAAAAGCGCAAAACGCAACTTTTGCCAATCCACCGAAACCGCCTCCCATCATTAGCGATGTGGCGGAGGTAGGGAAATCGTTTGTGATAAATAATATTTATTATAATTCTAACAGCGCCGATTTAATGGAAGAATCGAAAGTAGTATTAAAAACTTTTGCCGAGTATTTAAAAACGAATCCTAAAATGAATATCGAAATTCAGGGACATACCGATAATGTGGGAAGTGCTTCGGCCAATCAGGCACTCTCCGAAAACCGGGCTTACACAGTAAAATCGGTTTTAGAAAAATTTGGTATTGAACCAGATCGTATTTCTGAAAAAGGGTATGGCTCCAGCAAACCTCTTACCGATAATTCAAGTGAAGCAGGAAGAGCAAAGAATAGGAGAACAGAATTTTTGATTTTATCTAATTAATCTTTTAATCTAAATATAATCGCCTCCGCGTAACGCGAATTCCCATCTGTAAAAAAAGTTTCAAAACCTTTATGGCTCCACACTTCTTTAAATTGTGGATTCATATAAACGATGTAAATATCTCTTTCATAAGATCTAAAACTCCGTAAAATATTATCCGCCACTTTTTGCATAATGTTATCCGAAAACGGATTGAAAAAGAAAAACACTTGCGCTTCATTAGGAATTTCAAAATCTAAAGCGTTTTGATGAACAAAAATAAATTTACTCTCTTTGCGTTTTTTAGAATAAGTTTTAATATTTTGCATGGCTTCATCAATTAATTCTTTATCCAGTTCAACTCCCAGCAAATTATTAAACCCGGTAAATTCGGCGCAAAACAAAACGCGGCCTTTTCCGCTACCGTAATCCACAAAAATTTTATTTTTTAATTCTCCGGGCAATTTTTTTAAAAGCTCAAGTAAAATCAGATAACTCGCTCCCTGATAATGAAAATTATCCTTATCATCCGATTTTTTAATTTGAAGGGTTTTAATATTAAATATTTTTTCGTAACGACCTTCCCACCGCAATAAGCGAATGGTTTTAAACAAACCGCGGTAATAAACCGACCTAAAAAAATAAAAAATATATAAGAAAACTGTCTTCATTTTAGTAACTTTATACTTTGATTCAGGTGATTTGTATGAGGACTATGATGATTTTGTGATTTTTAATGATTCGTAAATCTATTAATATTAAAGCTAAATTAAATTAAAATTAAACTGTGTAAAAGTACTAAATCAAAAACAATTACCCGCCCATGCAAATTGATGTTGCCGCCGAACGAAAAGAAATTCTTGCCCGCTATAGGGCGCTGATAAAGGCATGCAAGCGGCGTTTAGAGAAAGGCGACAAGGAAATGATACGTAAGGCTTTTGAAGTGGCAGTGGAGTATCATAAAGAAATGCGCCGCAAATCGGGCGAACCTTACATCTATCATCCCATTGCCGTAGCTACCATTTGTGCCGAAGAAATTGGTTTAGGCGCCACTGCCATTGTGTGCGCGCTGCTGCACGATACGGTGGAAGATACAGATTTAACTTTGGATGATATTAAAGGTTTATTCGGACCAAAAATTGCGCAGATTATTGACGGGCTCACAAAAATTTCGGGAGTTATTGATAACACCGCTTCCATTCAAGCCGAAAATTTCAGAAAAGTGTTATTAACCATGGCCGAAGATGTGCGGGTAATTTTAATAAAACTCGCCGATCGTTTGCATAACATGCGTACACTCGAACACATGAAGCGCGATAAACAGGTAAAAATTGCGAGTGAAACACTTTATATGTACGCGCCGCTTGCGCACCGTTTGGGATTAAATACCATTAAAACAGAGTTAGAAGATTTGGGATTAAAATATACCGATGAACATTCTTACTTGGAAATTGCCAATAAATTAATTGAAACAGAACCGGAAAGAAAAAAATTTATTCAAAAATTTATTGAACCGCTTAAAGAAATTTTACAAGAGCAAGGATTTAATTTTAAAATTTACGGCAGGCCGAAATCTATTTTTTCTATTTTTAATAAAATAAAAAATAAAGGTGTTCCCTTCGAGGAAATTTACGATTTATTTGCCATAAGAATTGTAATTGATGCGCCCCTCGAGCAGGAAAAATCTGATTGTTGGAAAGTATATTCCATCATTACCGATTTTTATCACCCAAGTCCCGAACGGTTACGCGACTGGATATCTACTCCTAAAAGTAATTCTTACGAAAGTTTACATACAACGGTAATGGGTCCGGAAGGAAAATGGGTGGAAGTACAAATTCGTTCGTTGCGGATGGATGAGTTGGCCGAGAAAGGTTATGCTGCTCATTGGAAATACAAAGAATCGGCCGCAGAAAAAGAAAATAAATTAGAAGAGTGGTTGAAAAAAATCAGAGAGATGTTGGATAATCCGGATGCCAATGCCTTGGAATTTATCGACGATTTTAAATTAAATTTATTTTCTGACGAAATTTTTGTGTTTACTCCTAAAGGCGACATGAAAACATTACCAAGTGGCGCTACTGCTTTAGATTTTGCATTTGACATTCATACCAAAATAGGAGAGCAGTGCATTGGTGCAAAAGTAAATCACAAGTTGGTTCCGTTGAGTTACGAATTAAAAAGCGGCGACCAGGCCGAAATTTTAACTTCGGGTAAACAAACACCAAAAGAAGACTGGTTACATTATGTTATTACAGCACGTGCTAAATCAAAAATAAAAAATGCGCTTAAGGAACAACGAAAAAAAGTAGCCGATACCGGAAGAGAAATCTTAGAAAAAAAATTTTATAAAAGTAAAGTTGATTTTACTTTGCAAAACGTAAAAGATTTTTGTAAATATTTGAAATTGCCCACTTCACAGGAATTATTTTACAGAGCTGCGTTAGGAAATGTGGATGTAAAAGAAATTAAAGAATTCATTAAGTGGAAAGAAAATCCAAAAAAAATTGTTCCCCGAAAAACCGATTCGCAAAAAATTGAGCAGTTAGTTACCAACGCGCGCGGCGGTAACGATATGTTGGTGATTGGAGATGATATGCAGGAGCTCGATTATAAATTATCGCCTTGCTGCAATCCCATTCCCGGTGATGATGTGTTTGGTTTTGTGACTGTTAGTGAGGGGATAAAAATTCACAGGGTAAATTGTCCTAACGCCATTAAATTATTATCCAACTATGCTTACCGTGTGGTAAAAGCAAAATGGATGAACGAACATTTGATTTCGTTTTTGGCGGGCATAAAAATTATTGGTAGCGATGAATTAGGAATTGTAAACAACCTGACTAAAGTTATTTCCAACGAAAATAATATTAACATGAGGTCGATAACATTTGATACCGACGATGGATTGTTTGAAGGCACCATTATGGTTTATGTGCACGATACAAAACACTTAAATCATTTGATCGACAATTTAAAAAAAGTAAAAGGGGTAAACGGTGTTGTGAGAATTGATGAGAAAAAAAATTAAATCCGCCGTAATATGACGGATAAAGAAATCACAAAAATAAAATTCAAATGGCTGCACGTCTGTGTTCTTATTCCTACCTATAATAATGCTGCTACTTTAAAAAATGTTATTAATAATACGTTAGAGTATTGCGATGATGTGATTGTGGTAAACGATGGAGCTACAGATTCAACGCCGCAGATTTTACAGCAATTTGATAATTTGAATATTGTAAACCATCGTAAAAATATAGGTAAGGGAATGGCTTTGCGAAACGGTTTTAAAAAAGCGGTGGAGATGGGTTTTGATTATGTGATTACCATTGATAGCGACGGGCAACATTTCCCTGAAGATTTTATTGATTTTTTAGATAAGGCCGAAGAACAACCTGGCAGTTTAATTATTGGCGCGCGTAACATGGGTGCAGATAACGTTCCGGGTAAGAGTACATTTGGAAATAAGTTCAGTAACTTTTGGTTTTGGGCTGAGACACATATTAAATTGCCCGATACACAAAGCGGATTCAGATTATATCCGGTAAAAAAATTAGAAAAAATATTTTTGTTTGGCACTAAATTTGAATTTGAAATTGAAGTGATAGTAAAAGCGGCGTGGCGTGGAATTTCTGTAATTTCAATTCCCATAAAAATATTTTATGCGCCAAAAGAAGAACGTGTTTCACATTTTAAAGTAGGAAGAGATTCAGTGCGCATCAGTTTATTAAATACTTATCTCGTTATTTTAGCTGCTTTATTTTGGCGGCCGGTAATGTTAACCAGAAAATTTACGTGGACGAACATAAAACGTGTTTGGAAAGAAGATATAGTTGCTGCGCATGAAACGGCTATGATGAAATCGGTTTCGGTAGGCGTGGGATTATTTTTTGGAATTGTTCCTATTTGGGGATTTCAATTTGGTTTGGCCATTTTAGCTGCGTATTTATTAAAACTAAATAAAGTTATTGTTGGTGTATCTGCAAACATAAGTGTGCCGCCAATGATACCTTTTATTTTATATTTCAGCGTAAAAACGGGCGAAATTGTTTTGAATGAAAAAGTAAATTTAAGTCTGAGTAAAATGTTAAGTGTACAAACATTAAAAAATGTTTATGTTTACGTAATCGGTGCTTGTGTGTTATCGGTGGTGGCGGCTATGGCGGGATTTGTTCTTACTTTTTTACTTCTTAAAATATTTAAATACAATCCAAAACAAAAAAATGGATAGGTATTTTATTATTTACAAGCCCTATAAAATGGTTTCGCAGTTTGTGAGTTCTCATAAAGTAAAATTATTGTGTGATTTGGAATATGATTTCCCCGAAGGCACTCACGCTATCGGAAGATTAGATTCAGATAGCGAAGGATTGTTATTGTTAACTACAGATAAAAGTATTACAGCGCGCTTATTGCATCCCAAACATCAGCACAAGCGCACTTACATTGTGCAGGTAGAAAAATGTATTACCGAAGAGGCATTGAAAAAAATACGAAGCGGTATTGAAATTTTGGTGAAGACTAAGGGAAGTTATTTGACGCAACCTTGTGGGGTGACCGTTATTGACAAACCGGTTGATTTGCCAGAGCGCGGACATGAATTCAGAGCTGATTTACCTCAAAGCTGGATCGAAATTACTTTAACCGAGGGTAAAAACCGCCAGATAAGAAAAATGTGTTCGGCGGTAAGGCACGATTGTAAACGATTAATTAGAACAAGTATTGTTAATTTAAAGTTAGGAAATCTTAAGCCCGGCGAAGTAAAAGAAATTCCTAAAGAAGAATTATTAAAATTGTTGGAATTAAAAGATGAAATAATATTTTAAACATAGTTTAGTGGGATTTAGTGCATTAGTGTTTTGGTGGCAATAATAGCCTGCTGTTTGTTATAAATATTCAATATATTTAACCTAAGATTGTAAGCTCATAATGAAAAAAAACATATTAATAATTTTTATTTTCTTTCTATCCTCTTTGTTTTATTCACAGAACATTGATTCACTTCTTAACGAATTAAACAAATCAAAGGTAGATAGTGTTAAATTCGCGGTATTAATAAAAATCACTGATTATTATGACAATGTTAAGCCGGAGGTATCATTTAACTATTTAAATCAGGCTTTAAAAATTGCAGTTCTTTCAAAAAATAAACTTATGGAGGCCGTTGTATACGGAAGGATAGGGCACAGCATGAGTAATGAAGAAAAGTTTGATACAGCCATTCTGTTTTTTGAAAAAGCAAAAATTATTTATAAATCAATTGATAATAATCTAAAAGAAGCAGACATGAAACTTAATATTGCTGCTATGCAATGCTCTATTGGTAAAAACGATGAAGCTTTAATAGGTTTAAACGAAGCCTTAAATTATTACAAAGCTAATAACCAAATCGAAAGGGAAGCGATGGTTTACTCTAATATTTCAGAAGCATATGATAACCTTGGTCAGCTCAACAAAGCCATAGGGTATTTGCTGAAAGCCCTTACCATTTATGATAAAAATAATTTGAACAGTAGAAAGGGAAAAGTATTAAATGATTTGGCAAATATTTTAAGTGCGAAACGAGATTACAAGAAGGCTCTGGATTATGCGTTTCAAGGTTTAAAAATACGTCAAGAAAATAATGATTTTGTTTCGATAGCTTCCAGTTACGTAACCTTGGGTAGTATTTTTGGAGAAATGAACGATAATAAAAATGCAATTGTTTACATGCGCAAAACAGTTGATTTGTACAAGGAGCTAAACATTGAAACCGGCGTGGCTGTTTCTTATAACAACCTTGGAATTGTTTACGAAACAATTAATATGGACAGTTCGGTTTATTTTTATAAAGAGGCATTAAAAATTCATAGAAAATTTCAAAACCAGTATGATATTGCTTCGTGTTTAACCAATCTGGGGCGGGTTTATTTAATTATGAAAATGTATAAGGAAACTCTCGAGTGCATTGAAGAATCTGGTGAGATTTCGGTAAAAACAAAAAATCATTTGCATTTAAAAGCAGTTTATAACCTGGCGGCCGATTATTATTATAATTTAAAAGATTACAAGAAGGCCTACGAATATTTCGCTAAATTTTCGATTATTAATGATTCAATTCTGAATACCGAAAGTAGCAGGCAAATGTCGGAGATGGAAGCTAAATATCAAAATGAAAAAAAATCGTCCGAAATAAATATGCTTCAAAAGGAATCCACGATTCAGGAAGCGGAAATTAAGAAACAAAATGCTTTTAAGCTGGCCTATGGTATTGGGTTTGGATTAATGATAATATTGTCGGTAGTAATTTTCAGAAGTTACCGTCAGAAAAAAAACGACCATAAAATAATTTTATTTCAAAAAGAATTGGTAGATGAGAAGCAAAAAGAAATTGTTGATAGTATTAATTATGCTAAACGTATTCAAAATACATTATTGGCGCATAATTCATTATTGAATGAAAATTTACCTGAATATTTTGTGTTCTTCCATCCTAAAGATATTGTGAGTGGCGATTTTTATTGGGCAACTAAAAAAGCCAATAAATTTTATTTAGCAGTGTGCGACAGTACCGGTCATGGCGTGCCCGGTGCATTTATGAGTTTACTTAATATTTCTTTTTTGAATGAAGCCATAAATGAAAAAAATATTGAAGCTCCTAACGAAGTTTTTAATTATGTTAGATCGCGATTAATCGCCAACGTTTCGCAAGAAGGTGCGGCCGATGGGATGGATGGAATTTTATTATGCGTTGAAACCGATAAGGGGGGAGAGGTTAAAACCGTTACTTACTCGTCTGCAAATAGTGCTCCAGTTGTAGTTTCAAGTAATGGAATAATAGAATCAGAAAAAGATAAAATGCCCGTTGGTAAAGGCGGAAGAGAAGAAGATTTTAAAAATTATAGTTTAACTGTGACAAAAGGCGACATGCTTTTTTTATACACCGATGGTTTTGCTGACCAGTTCGGTGGACCAAAAGGAAAAAAATACAGGAATAAACAACTTAACGAATTATTACTTACAGTTTCAACGCAACAAATACATGAACAAAAAGAAAAAGTAGAACAAGAATTTTTAAACTGGAAAGGAAATGTTCAGCAAATTGACGATGTGTGTGTAATAGGAATTAGAATATAATTTCACTGAGCTGTAAACATCCCACCACTTGTATTATAATATTTAAAAATAATTTTGTTCAGTAAATTCAATTCATTTTTTTTTATAACAGTGGTAATATCTTCCAACGGCATCCCTTCGTACAGTTTTTCAAAATCGGAAGATTCTATATTATAATTCTTGGCCGTGTTCTCAAAAAAGGAATTAGATTGATTTAAGGAAGCTTTTAAATTTTCGACATCTTTCGATAATAAAATTAATTTATCAATTTCACCTGCTATTTTTTTTATATCGGGTAGGCTAGAGCTGGTTTGAAGAGTAGATTGAGCAATTACATGCAGTCGTTCAGTAATTTGCTGCTCCAGATATTCGTTATTAGCGGTGTTTGTATTAAGTGAGTGCCTGCAATTAAATAATAATGCGGCCAGAAAAAGAAAATAATACTTTAATTGCATTACTCAACAATAACTACTTTTTTATTAACGCTTCCCTTTTCGGTGTTTACCTTAATAAAATAAATCCCATTGCTGAATTCACTCAAATCAATCTGTAAATTATTTTTATCAGCAAATAATAATTGTCCATTCAAAGAATGAACTTCCACGTTAAAATTTCCGCTTATCCCGTTAAGGTTTAAATTAAATTTACCGTTACCCGGATTAGGAAAAATTTCGATGCGATTAACTTCTTTAGCTAAGTTCGAAAGCCCTGTTACCACATAAGTAAAATAATTAGGGTCGGAATAATAAAACGCACAAGCATTAATATCGGTAATGCGAATTAAATACACTCCACTTGCCGTTGGAACATAAGATTGCAAAGTTCCGGTGGGAATAGCATTGCCGTCTAAATACCACTGATAAGTTACAGCACTCGTGCAAACTAAACTAGCGCCAGAAACCGAAATGGTGGGTTGCGCAGGTGCAGCGAAGGTTATAAAACATGGTGTATAACGGTGTGCTTGCGGGGTCAGTCCGCCGGTATTATAACTCCACAATGTTGTTCCGGCCGCATTCGTTTCGTAAACAATACCGCTGGGCGCTAGATCAATTAACCTATTACCGTTCGGATATTCCTCAGCACTGCTCCATCCCGAACTATAGCCTGTACAAACATATCGTGAAGTAAAAGAAGAGGGTGTAAATGCGCTGCCTAAGGAAACAGTATAATTATAGCCGGAGCGGGGAGGAT
>JAHEYG010000131.1 GCA_023251725.1 Sphingobacteriaceae bacterium
GATGCTTACACTGCTAAAAACGAATTTCATCAGGTGTATTTTCATTTGGTGGGAACGCCACAGGAAAAAGATATTTTAGTTTATGAAAATGCAGCGCATCCCGATTATAATTTTAGCGCGCAGGTTACGCACGACGAACGTTATTTAATTATTTACACCAGTAAAAGCACCAGCGGCGATATGGCCATGGTAAAAGATTTATTGGTTTCTAATTCAGAATTTCAACAGATAAATTACGATTTTGATTATGAGTTCAGGGTGATTGATAACATCGGTTCTAATTTATTTGTGCGCACTAATTTTGAAGCGCCCAATTATAAATTAGTAAAAATTGATTTGAAAAAACCACATCCCGATAGCTATCGGGATTGGAAAAATACTTTACCCGAGCGAAATGATTTATTAGAAAGCGTTTCGTTTTGCTCCGGAAAAATTTTAGCGAGTTATTTAATTGATGTTTCATCTCATTTACAATTATTTTCGGCCGACGGAAGTTTAGAAAAAGAAATTCCTTTACCGCAATATTGCAAATTAAGCGAACTGCATGCCGATAGGCCCGATACATTTTTTACTTATTCGGTTTCGCAGTTTACTTCACCGCCAAAAAATTATTTGTATAAAATGCAGAGTGGAAAAAATGAAGAACTTTTTAAATCGACGATGAGTTTTAAATCGGACGATTATATTACCAAACAAATATTTTATAAAAGTAAAGACGGAACCCGCATACCCCTATTTATTACGCACAAAAAAGATTTAGTGCTTACCGGAAATAATCCGTGTTTTGTTTTTGGCTATGGCGGATTTAATATTTCGTACACACCCGAATTTAGAATTGACCGCGCAGTTTTTTTAGAAGCGGGCGGAATTTATTGCGTAGCTAATTTAAGAGGCGGCGGCGAGTATGGCGAGGATTGGCACAAAAAAGGAACCAAATGTAAAAAGCAAAATGTGTTTGATGATTTTATTGCCGCCTGCAATTGGCTGGTAGAAAATAAATATACCTCGCACGATAAATTAGCGATACACGGAAGAAGTAACGGCGGATTATTAATTGGAGCAGTAATGACACAAGAGCCTGCATTGGCAAAAGTGGCGATTCCTACAGTGGGAGTTTTAGATATGCTGCGCTTTCATAAATTTACAATAGGAAGGGCTTGGTCGGTGGATTATGGAAACAGCGAAACAAAAGAAGAGTTTGATTGCTTAATAAAATATTCGCCCTTGCACAATATAAAAAAAACAAATTATCCCGCCACATTAGTTTTAACCGGCGACCACGACGATAGAGTGGTGCCTGCGCATTCATTTAAATTTGCGGCCGCTTTACAGGAAAATAATACAGGAACAAATCCCATGTTAATAAGAATTGATGTTAATGCGGGGCACGGCGCCGGCAAACCTACATCGAAACAGATTGAAGAATTTGCCGATATGTGGAGTTTTATTTTTAATAATTTAGGAATTTGCATCAAATAAATTTGACTTATCAATAATTTTATATACATTCATACATCCAAAAATTAAAATTTAATTATGAAAAAAAATCTAATTACTTCATTCGCCATTTTAATTGCATTTTTTGGTTTCGCACAAACAAATAATAATCAAAGTCCATCAAATAATCAAATAAATCATAGTCCCAAATTTCATAAGGTAAAAATTGAAGGTAACAACGGTTTAGCCGTTGAACTTTTAAAATTAGGAATAACGATTGACCATTCTATCGCCAAAGAAAATTCAATTACCACCGAAATTTCGGATGAGGAAGTTGCCATCTTAAAACAAAATAATATTAAGTACACTGTTTTAATAAACGACATGGCTTCCTATTACGAACAAAGAAGTAAAAATGATTTTTTAAATAAAACTGCTGCAGCAGGAGTTTGCAATGATCCCAAAGTAATTAAACCAACAAGATTTCATTTAGGTAGCATGGGCGGTTATTTTACATTGGCAGAAATGACCAATATTATTGATAGTATGACTTTATTATATCCTAATTTAATTACTCCTAAAACGGCTTTGAGTCCGCTTACCATTGAAGGAAGAACCATTTGGTATTTAAAAATTTCTGATAATCCCAATATTGCAGAACCTGAGCCGCAGGTTTTGTACGATGCAATACATCACGCCAGAGAACCTGAATCAATGTCGCAATTAATTTTTTACATGTGGTATTTGCTACAAAATTATACCACCAATCCCGATGTAAAATTTTTGGTTGATAATACCGAAATGTATTTTGTGCCTTGTGTAAATCCAGATGGCTATGTTTACAATCAAACTACAAATCCCGCGGGCGGCGGTATGTGGCGCAAAAATCGCCGTGTAAATGGCGGTGGAACTTTTGGTGTTGATTTAAATCGCAACTACGGTTACAATTGGGGTTATGATAATATTGGTTCTTCTCCTACATCAAGTTCTGATACTTATAGAGGTACAGCCGCTTTTTCTGAACCAGAGACACAAGCCATGAAAGCGTTTTGTATTGCGCATAATTTTAAAGTGGCATTAAATGCTCACACTTATAGTAATTTATTAATTTATCCCTGGGGATATTTACCTAGTTATTATACACCCGATTCGGCAACGTTTGTAAATTGGTCCACCTATTTGTGTGAAGATTCTCGTTTTTTATATGGTACGGGTGACCAAACCGTTAATTACGTTACCAATGGCGATAGCGATGATTGGATGTACGGCGATCAAATTGCGAAACCAAAAATTATGGCCATGACTCCCGAAGCTGGTTCTGCCAATGATGGTTTCTGGCCGGTGGCTTCGCGCATCATTGATATTAGTAAAACTACTTTTAATCAAAATTTATATCACGCAAAACTCGTTACTAATTTTGGATTGGTGCGCGACGATCAGGATAAATTTTTCTTCGCGCCAAGCGGATATTTAAAATATAATATTACCCGAATGGGATTAACCGCAGGAAATTTTACTGTTTCCATTACTCCCGTTGGTGCAGGTATTGCGAGTGTTGGGATTCCGAAAGTTTATACAGGAATGACATTAAATCAAAATATAAAAGATTCTATTTCGTTTACGCTCGGGGGCGGATTAACAGCTGCGCAAGTAGTAAAATATGCTGTTGGAGTTAATAACGGATTTTATACTCATTACGATACTCTTTCTAAAATTTACGGAAACACAGTTACGCTTTTAAACGACCCGTGTAATAATGTTACCAATTGGAATCCGGGTGGCTGGAGTAATTCAACAACCAAATTTCATTCGGCGCCGGGAAGTATTACTGATAGTCCGCTCGGAAATTACGGTAACAACCTCAACAAAAATGTAACGCTGTTAAATAATTTAAATTTAACAGGAGCCGTTTATGCTCACTTACAATACTGGACCCGTTTCGAAACTGAAAAAAATTATGATGAAGTGCAGATTCTTGCCAGCACCAATGCAGGAGCAACCTGGTCACCGTTATGCGGCCGCTACGAAACCTCGCCTTCATCTTTTGGCGGCACCACTCAAATTTATGACGGACTTCAGGACCTTTGGGTAAAAGAAGAAATTGATTTAAGTTCTTAT
>JAHEYG010000087.1 GCA_023251725.1 Sphingobacteriaceae bacterium
TCGGCATAAAAAAAGGAAAAACAGAAAACAGAAAATACATTCTAATAAAAAACGAAACACTTCAATTTCCTGTTATCCTATATAAACAAAACGAAAACGAATACACAGCACTGCTCATGTATTGCACGCATAAAGGTTGCGAACTTCAGCCGCATGGCGAGTATTTAATTTGTCCTTGCCACGGAAGCGAATTTAGCAACAAAGGAAAAGTTCAGAATCCGCCAGCCGATGAAGATTTGAAACAATATAAAACTTTTACTGACCACGAAAATATTTATATTCAATTGTAATCAAAATGAAAATTTTTATTTCCATATTATTTGTATCTCTTTTTTCAATTTCGTCTTGGGGACAAATAGACAGCATCATAAAACGTGTTCCGCTACCTGACTCTACTAAAATTATTATGAATACGGATGCTATTTATAATCGTCCGTTTTTAACTGTGGGAAAATTACCAATTGCCTTGGGCGGTTATTTAGAAGCAAATACACAATACAAAGGAACAGATGGAGTGGATGAAGGTTTTTCTTTTCAATTCAGAAGACTAACATTATTTCTTTCATCCACCATCGCCCGAAGAATAAAATTTTTATCGGAAATAGAATTTGAGGATGGCACAAAACAAATTAACATCGAATACGCGGCAATGGATTTAGAACTGCATCCCCTTTTTAATTTACGTGGCGGCATTATTATGAATCCCATTGGTGCTTTTAATCAAAATCACGATGGTCCGCGTTGGGATTTTATAGACCGTCCTATTTCGGCCACAACCATTATTCCGTCTACCTTATCAAATGTTGGTTTTGGTTTTCATGGAAAAATATTTGCGCATAATTTATCGTTTGCTTACGAAGCTTATTTAACCAATGGTTTTGATGATAAAATAATTGATAATGACGAAAATCGAACGTCTTTATCATCGGGTAAATCTAATGTAGAAAAATTTGAGGAAAGTAATAGCGGGATACCAATGGTTACAGGAAAACTGGCTTTAAAGCATCGTAAGTATGGCGAAATAGGATTTTCGTTTATGACAGGCGTGTATAATAAATGGAAAACCGATGGAATAATTACAGATAGCAAAAGAAAGGCCGATGTTTTTGCGTTTGATTTTAATACAACTATCGCAAAACAAACTACCATTACAGGAGAATTGGCTTTGGTAAATGTTGAAATTCCGGGTAGTACGGGCGAACAGTTTGGTAATACTCAATGGGGATGTTTCGTAGATTTTATACAACCCATTTACAGAGGGACAATATTAAAATTTACCAGAGCACGAATTAATGCTTGCTTTCGTTTTGAATACGCCGATTATAATACTGGTAAGTTCAAAGCCACCAATGGAAATATTGGCGATGATATTATTGCAATTGTTCCCGGAATAGCTTTTCGTCCTTCTGCACAAACAGTTTTGCGTTTAAATTATAGGTATCATTGGCAGCAAGACCTGTTAATGAATCCTGTTTCGCGAACCGCAATAATTCAGTTTGGTTTTTCGACCTATTTTTAATTTTAATAGGTTAATTTACTTAAAACAAAAAAACCGTATCTTTACTCTTTGCTTCTAAAATGGAATTAAATCCTCTTACTGCAATTTCTCCTATCGACGGCCGTTACCGCAAAGTAACGGAAGAACTCGCGCTTTATTTTTCGGAATACGGATTAATGAAATACCGTGTACAAATTGAGATTGAATATTTTATTGCTTTAAGCGATTTTAATTTACCGCAATTGTCGAAGGTGAGTAATGAGCAAAAAAGTATTTTGAGAAAAATATACTCTGATTTTTCGATGACCGATGCTTTAAAAATTAAAGACACCGAAAAAATTACCAATCACGATGTGAAAGCAGTTGAATATTTTGTAAAAGAAAAATTACAAAGTTTTGGTTTAGAAAAACAATTAGAGTTTGTGCATTTTGGATTAACTTCTCAGGACATAAATAATACTTCCATCCCATTATCATTAAAAGATGCCACCAATAATATTCTTAAAAAAGAATTGAATTTGATTGTTGCAAAATTGAAGCAACAGGCAAAAAGCTGGGAAAATGTGAGTATGTTGGCACGTACGCACGGACAACCCGCATCTCCCACACGCTTAGGAAAAGAAATTTATGTTTTTGTAGATCGTTTGGAAAAACAAATAGAACAATTAAATTCCATTGTATATTCAGCAAAATTCGGTGGAGCAACGGGAAATTTTAATGCGCATTATGCGGCTTATCCCAATATTAACTGGATGAATTTTGCCAATGATTTTGTAAATAAAAATTTAGGTTTGGTAAGAAGTGAGTTTACAACACAAATAGAACATTACGATAATTTAGCGGCGTATTGCGATGTGTGTAAACGCATCAATACTATTTTTATTGACCTTTGCAGGGATATCTGGACATACATAAGTTTAGAATATTTCAAACAAAAATTAAAAGAGGGTGAAGTGGGTTCGTCGGCGATGCCGCATAAAGTAAATCCGATTGATTTTGAGAATGCCGAAGGAAATTCAGGAATGGCAATTGCTTTGTTTGAACATTTGGCAGCTAAATTACCCGTGTCGCGTTTGCAGAGAGATTTAACGGATAGTACCGTTTTAAGAAATATGGGAGTTCCTTTGGCACATATGCTTATCTCCATAAAAAGTATTTTAAAAGGATTGGATAAATTAATTTTAAATGAAAATGTAATTAATGCCGACTTAGATAAAAACTGGGCAGTTTGTGCAGAAGCCATTCAAACGATTTTACGGAGAGAAGCGTATCCTAAACCTTACGAAGCATTAAAAGAATTGACCCGAACAAATACAACAGTTACAAAAGATTCTCTTCACACATTTATTAATACTTTAAATGTAAGCAACGAAATAAAAGCCGAATTAAAAAAAATTACGCCGCATAATTACACCGGTAAAAATCCCGAAATAAAATGAGCGAACGCATTTGGTTATATTCCATCAGTAAAACTTTAAATCAAGAGCAATTAAATTCTTTAAAAGAAAATTGTTCGGTTTTTGTAAATTCGTGGAGTGCGCACGAACAAAAACTAAAGGCCACTTTTGAAATTTATAAAAACCAAATTTTAATTTTTAAAGTAGATGAAAGCGTTTATAATGCCAGCGGATGCAGCATCGATAAATTAACTCATTTAATTCAGGCACTCGAAAAAACATTTTCAACCGAATTATTAAATCGGTTTTTAGTGGCATACGATGACAAAGATTCGGTTAGTGTAGTACATTCTTCAAAAATCAAAGAATTGCTTGAAAGCGGGGATATTGATAAGAACACAATTATTTATGATAACACCATTTCTTCCTCCGAACAATTAAATGAGTGGAGGAAACCTTTAAATCAAACCTGGTTGTGTAAGTATTTGCCAACTGTTTCGTCTTAATAGAATGAAGCAATTAATTTATTTAGTTTTTGTTTTAAGTTTCTGCTTATGTGTAATCTATTCTTGTGTTAAAGATAAAGGCACTGACCCCGATTTAGCTTTTACTGATAGAGCCTTGCTCGACTCTTGTAAAAACATCGAAGCATTTACATATTATAAAAATGATCAGGCGACAATTTATTCCGGGGCGAACGGTCCGCATGGAACTTTCAAATTAAAATTTAATAAAATTGCTTATAGTGCGCTTACGGTGGGAGGTAAACTTCCGGTGGGTGCAAAATTTCCGGAAGGTTCATTGGTAGTTAAAGAAGCGATTTCAGGTGGAACGATTAATCTTTATGCCATCATGTATAAACATAATAATTCGTGGTTATGGTGCGAAATACGTCCCGATTATTCGGTAATTTACAGTGTAAAAAAAGAGCCTTCTCCCTGTATTTCCTGTCATCAGCAAAGCGGTAATCGCGATTTGGTTAATAGTTTCAGTTTTTATTAAGAATAATCATATAAACTTATTAAACTTGAATATTGTTTTGCTCCTTCAAACAAATACTTCACCAATTTTACACGATTAACCGCTCATTTCTAAATAAAAATTTTGTGGTTTCAAATAAATGTAGTATTATTGTAATGCTTAATCTGAGAGCCACATTTCTTGCGGCTCATTAATCAGAAAATCAAAAATTGAAATAATTGCTACTTTATAAATAATATCTTCTTAATTAAAAAACCGTACAAATATGTTTGAAGTAATGGATTTAAGCAATCGGTTATTACCGGAGCTGAAAGAAATTGCAAAAAAATTTGGCATCGATGCCAAAGGTCTTGCTAAAGGCGAATTAGTTCTCGCTATCATTGACGCACAATCTGCAAAACCCGATATCGGGAAAAAAGTAGCCGTACAATTTGGCGTAAAAGACAATGGCGATGGCAAACGGCCGCGTAAAGTAAGATTAGAACCAATTGTTGAAGACACAAAACAATCTCACACGCATGTGCATCACGAAGAAGAAGATTCAACTCCACAACCTACCATAGAAAAAACCGAAGAAGTAAGTTCACCGGTGGAAGAGCATGATGCACACAAAGAAACTCAGGAACACCGCGAACATCAGGAAGCTTTACAGCAAAACGAAGGCTCTGAAATAAAAAAACCCGAAAAAGTTTATTATAATTTTGATGGAATTGTTTTTGCCGACGGCGTTTTAGAAATTATGCCCGATGGTTATGGTTTTATGCGTAGTGGCGATTATAATTATTTAAATTCTCCCGACGATGTTTACGTTTCTCAATCACAAATAAAATTATTCGGATTAAAAACCGGAGATGTTATTCGCGGCGGCATACGCCCTCCAAAAGAAGGAGAAAAATATTTTCCATTAATTAAAGTGGAGCAAATTAACGGCCGTGAGCCTGCGTTTGTGCGCGATAGAGTTGTGTTCGATTATTTAACACCACTTTTTCCCAATGAAAAAATTAAATTAACCGGGCACCCGCAAGAAACCATGAGCACGCGTGTTATGGATTTATTTGCGCCTATTGGAAAAGGTCAGCGCGGATTAATTGTGGCGCAGCCAAAAACCGGAAAAACAGTTTTATTAAAAGAATTAGCAAATGCCATTGCATACAATCATCCAGAAATTTATTTGATGATTTTATTGATTGATGAACGCCCCGAAGAGGTTACCGATATGGCGCGCAGTGTAAAAGCAGAAGTGGTGTCGTCGACTTTTGATGAACCCGCCGATAAGCACGTAAAAATTGCGAATATTGTTTTAGAAAAAGCAAAACGATTAGTAGAGTGCGGACACGATGTTGTTATTTTATTAGACAGCATCACACGTTTAGCGCGTGCTTACAATACAGTTTCTCCTGCCAGCGGAAAAGTTTTAACCGGTGGAGTAGATGCGAATGCTTTACATAAACCAAAACGTTTCTTTGGTGCCGCGCGTAAAATTGAGAATGGCGGTTCTCTCACCATTATTGCTACCGCTTTAACAGAAACAGGTTCAAAAATGGATGAAGTTATTTTTGAGGAATTTAAAGGAACCGGTAACATGGAGTTGCAACTCGACCGGAAGTTATCTAACCGCCGAATTTATCCGGCTATAGATTTATTAGCTTCTTCTACCCGCAGAGAAGATTTATTAATTGAAAAAGATACTTTGGCCCGTTTATGGATTTTAAGAAAACACTTGGGCGATATGAATCCGCAGGAAGCGATGGAATTTATTTTAAATCAAATGCGCCGTACCCAATCGAACGAAGAATTTTTAATTAGTATGAACAAGTAAGTTAATAGTTAATAGTCAATAGCCGATAGTTAAGAGAACAAATAAAAATATTTCTATAAACTATCGACCATAAACTATCAACTTTCAAAATGAATAAACGAGCCTTATATTTCGGAATAGCCTATTGCATCTTCGTTATTATTTACAAACTTATTATTGTTTTGGGAGGCTATCAGTTTACCAAATTCGGATTTTATTTCTCTTACATTATTTCAGTATTTTTAATTCTTCCTTTTATGGCGCTTGCCATTAAACAAGTTCGCGATAAAGAAAATGGCGGAATTATAAAAGGAAAAGAGGCTGCAAAAATAGGAATGAGTATTGCCGTTGTGGCCCTTGTAATTTTGAGTGCCTGGTGGTATTTTGAATTTGAATGGAAAATAAAAGAATTATCTGTTCAATATTATAACGGAAAGGATTATTTAGAATTTTTAAAGCGTATTCCCAAAGTAAAAGCAGAGGATTATCCTAAAATAATTGAAGAAAACATAGCGGCCTTGTCGGCTTTTAAAGCGGTAACTGCTAAATTATTTTCGTTTTTGTTTGTCTCAATCAGCGGCGCCTTCATGTGTGCGGTGTTTTTGAAGAAGAGTTAATCCTATTCAAAATCTTTATACAATAAATATTTTTTTCTTATCAATTTAAATTTCTTTACATCCTCTTCCCAGGTTTTTCTAATTTCTTCCTCCGAACTGGTTTGTTTTATTTTTTCCTGCAAAATATCGTTTCCAGAATGGTAATTAAAATTGTCTTCAAAAAACACAATACTTTTTAAATCATCGTAAAATTCAATGAGCCATTTTAATTGTATTTTGTTTTTCGGATTTTTTATTAGATCTTCTTTTCTTAAATCAATTCCGTAACAAATTTGGTCTTTGTATTTTGGTTCTTTGGTTATAACGGTCGACTTAGGAGTAAAACTAAACCCGATAGCTATCGGGTCTTTTTTATGGTATTGCGGATGTCCCAATACCTGAAACGGCATTTCTGTTCCTCTTCCCAAACTAATTAATGTTCCTTCAAATAATCCCAACGATGGATATAATAAAATTGAATTTAAATTGGGCAAGTTAGGCGATGGTTTTACAGGTAAATCATAAGTAAAACTATGCTCGTATCCTTTAACAGGTATTACACTTAAATTACATTTTAAATTATTTAATAACCAACCTTCCCCATTTATCATTTGCGCGTACTCGCCGGTTGTCATTCCGTACACTAGCGGAACATTATGCATTCCTAAAAAATTGGGCGCGTTGTTGTAAATTTTATATTTATCCGTCATCACCGGACCATCCACATAAAATCCGTTCGGATTCGGACGATCTAAAATAACTAGTTCTACATTATTTTCGGCGCAAGCCTCCATAACGTAAGTCATGGTAGAAATAAAAGTATAAAACCGCACGCCAACATCCTGTATGTCGTAAACCACTACATCAATTCCCTTTAAATCATCTTTAGTTGGTTTTTTGTGAGAACCGTATAATGAAATTATGGGCAATCCTGTTTTTTTATCAACGTTGCTTTTTACTTTTTGTCCGGCATCAAATGTTCCGCGAAAACCGTGCTCGGGACCAAATATTTTTTTGATTTTTACTTTTAATTTTAACAGCGTGTCAACGATTGAAGTTTTTCCTATCATGCCGCTGATATTTGTTACAACGGCCACTTTTTTATTAGCCAATTTTGGGAGATATAAATCAAATTGTTGCGCGCCAACGCTTATGTCTTTTTCGGTAAGTACTTTAAGCGGCGCTTGCGAAAAAGTATACTTCGACAAGCTCAGTATCAAAAAAATAAAAATTATGACGTTGTGTTTATACATTAAATAGTAAATTTGTATATAATGAGTGTTGAACGATTCATAGCCGCAAGAATAACCAATCCTGACAAGGGTAAAAATAACATTTCTAAACCCATTGTAAAAATCGGCATTATTGGCATTGCTTTGGGCATTAGTGTAATGATTTTAACCATTTCTATTGTATTTGGCTTTAAAAAAGAAATTATTCATAAAATTACGGGAATTACTTCGCACATTAGCATAAGTAACGTAAATATTAATAGCAGTAATGAACCTGATGCCTTAAAAATTTCGGTGGATACATTAAATCTGATTACGAAACTGCCATTTGTAAAACATTTGCAAACAACAGCCATTAAAAGCGGCATCATTAAAACTAAAACCGAAAACGAAGGCATTTTACTGAAAGGCATTTCTAAAGATTATGATTTTTCGTTTGTAAAAAGTTATTTGGTGAGCGGGAGTCTGCCCGTTTTTTCTGACACCGGCGTGAGCAAACAAATTTTAATTTCTAAAAAACTGGCCGACCGATTAAATATTAATTTAAATCAAAAGTTATTGGTTTATTTTTTGACGAAGAAAAAAATTCAGGATACAATTTTGAGCAATCAAAATTACATTGCTTACGAAAATCGGGTTCGTGATTTTAGAGTGTGCGGTATTTTTAATACAGGTTTTGCAGAAGTAGATAATAATCTGGCTTTTGTTGATTTGAAGCAAATACAAAAACTAAATTATTGGGAGCAAAATGAAGTGGGGACTTATGAAATAGATGTAAATGATTTTTCGGATTTAGATAAGAATGTTGAGGCTTTTGAAGATTTATTGGGATACAATTACAGAATTTCGTCGGTAAAAGAATCGCACAGCAATATTTTTTCGTGGCTCGAAATGGTGGATGTAAATGGAATTATTATTGTAACGCTGATGTTGATTGTTGCAGGAGTAAATATGATTACTGCACTATTAATTTTAATTTTAGAACGCGCCAATATGGTGGGATTGGTAAAATCATTGGGGATGAGTAATGTGAGTGTACGAAAAATATTTTTTAATGTATCGCTTAAATTATTACTGCGCGGTTTATTGTTGGGAAATATTATTGGTATAGGAATTGTTTTGTTGCAATATTATTCTCACTTAATAAAACTCGACAGCGAAATTTATTATATGGAATACGTTCCTGTAATTTTCAATATCGGATATATTTTATTGCTCAATACAGGAATCGTTGTTTCATGTTTGTTAATGATGTTTTTCCCAACACTAATTTTAACAAGACTAACTCCAATAAGAACTTTAAGGTTTGATTAAAATAGAACGCGGATGAAGCGCCTGCCTGCCGTTAAAAGCCTTCGCAAAGGCATGCAGGGATCCGGCGGATTATCGCGGATTTATTTTCTGGATAAAAAATCTAAAAAAACTGTAAAATCTTTCTCAGTGGTTTTAAATACAAAGTATAAAATTTCGGTTTCAATCCGTTTACCTCCCAGGCTTTGCGGTCTTCTAAATTAGCTAGCACTCTGTTTTTTGTAGTAACGTTACTTTTACCGCCAACGCGCATTTTTATTATGAATTCGGGTAAGTAAGCAATTTTTATTTTGTTTTTGTGAATGAAGCGCAACATTAACTCATAATCGGCGGCTGATTTAAATTGCAAATCAAACGCACCGAATTTATTATAACATTCTTTTTTTACAAAGAAAGTAGGGTGGGGCGGCATCCATCCGTTTAAAAATAATCCATCGTTATATTGCCCCGATTTCCATTTACGTTTTATTTTATTGGTATCATCTTTATCCACATAAAATAAATCGGCATAAACACCAGCGCAATTATTTTTTTCACAAACAGAAACTATTTTTTCGATAACAGTATTGTTAGTATAAAAATCATCCGAGTGTAAAATTCCAATCACATCACCGGTTGCCAATGATATTCCTTTGTTCAAGGCGTCGTACAAACCGCTGTCTTTTTCTGAAATAATTTTTGTGATGTTATATTTTTTTGCAATTTCAAGGGTATTGTCGGTTGAATTACCATCAACAATTATATATTCAATATTTTTATAAGTTTGGGAAATTACCGATTGGATGGTTGTTTCCAAAGTGGAAGCACTGTTGTAAGTTATGGTGATGATGGATATTTTCATTTCAAAATTAATTCCATACTAAATTCAACCAGCGAAGTAAAATTAAAATCTATTTTCGCGTCTTCTTTTTTATTTTCACTAATAAAAACTGTTTTCATTCCTAAATTTCTGCCAAACTCCATATCGCTCATGCTATCTCCCACAATAATGCTTTTTGTAAAATCAATATTTGGAAAATCTTTTTTTGCTTGCAATCCCATTCCCGTTGAAGGTTTTCGTGTAGGATGATTTTCAGAATCCAAATAAGGTGAATAATACACTTTATCTATTCTCCCACCCAAATAATTTATGTCGTACAACATGTTTTTATGAATCAAATCCAAATCCTCAATTCTGTATAAATGTTTCCCAATTCCCTGCTGATTAGTCACCACCACAATGGTTCCAAAAATTGAATTTAAATTTTTCAAGGCCACGTTTACGCCTTCCAAAAATTCAAAATCGGCCCAATGCTTTACGTAATCGTTGTTATCCATTTTTTTATTGATAACGCCATCACGGTCGAGGAACAACGACCATTGTTTATTTATATTTAAACTCTTTAAAGTCATTTTGCGCTTTAGTGTAATCTTCAGGAATGCCAATATCTATAAAATACCCCTCGTATTCAAAACCAAATAAATTAAGTTCGCCTTTATTTTTTTCAAAAAAATCTTTTTCAATTGAAAAATTTATTTTTTCAGCGGTGTTACTTAAATAAATATTTTTATTCAATAAATAAACTCCTGCATTAATTAAACCTTCCGTTTCCAAACCATCTTTTTCTTTAAACGATTTTATTTCACAATCCTTTCCCAGCTTAACTGTTCCGTATCGCGAAGCATTGTTTACTTTTCTGAGCGCCAATGAGCAATCGGCCAAAAAACTATCGTGCTGCGTAAAAAAATCATTTATATTAATATCAAAAAACGAATCACCGTTCAAAACCAAAATAGTTTTTGAGTTTGCTTTTTCCATTGCCAAACGAATACCGCCGCCGGTGCCCAACGGATTTTCTTCAATACAATATTCAATTTCAATGCCCTCAATCCCGATAGCTATCGGGATATTTTTATAGTAAGAACTAATTTTTTCATGCAAGTATCCCACCGACAAAATAACTTTAGTAATACCAAAACTTTTCAAGTACAATAATTGATAATTTAAAAACGGCTGATTATTAACCAACGCCATTGGTTTAGGAACATCGTTCACCACACTTTGTAATCGTGTACCAAATCCCCCGGCGAGTATGATTGCTTCAGTTACCATTGAAGGAGATTTCGTTTTTTAGAATGGAACGCAGATGACGCGGATCGGGCGGATAAAAGCGGATTACCAAAGAGTAAATAAGATTTTAAGTGAAACAAAAAGAAATCCGCGTAAATCCGTTTAATCCGTGTCATCCGCGTTCTATTTTTTCGGGAACAATTTAATTTCAACTAATTCACAAATGGTATGCCCGAGTAACATGTGGCACTCTTGTATACGCGGCGTATCTTTACTCGGAATGTTTATTAAATATTTGCAAAGTCCTTTCATTTTTCCGCCGCTCTCTCCGGTAAATCCAACGGTAATTATTCCTAATGAATTTGCTACTTCCAATGCCTTCACCACATTTCCCGAATTTCCACTGGTAGATAATCCAATCAACACATCTCCTTTTCTTCCCATGGCCTTTACCAGTCGAGCATAAATTTCATTGTAACTGTAATCGTTCGCCACCGCCGTTGTGTAACTCGTATTCACATGCAGCGCTTCCGAAAAAAGCGGGGGACGATCATAATAAAATCTACCACTCAATTCAGCCGCTAAATGCTGTGCATCGGCAGCGCTTCCGCCATTGCCGCACCATAATACTTTTCCATCGTGTTTATAGCAATTAATAATTTCGTCAATAGTTTCCGAAACCGAATTTAAAATAGCATCGTTGTTTAACAATGTTGTTTTTAAATCGATTGAATTTTTTATTTTAGTTTTTATGAAATCCTGCATAATGTAAATTTAAATTTTATTTTTAGATTCATTGCAATAATATATTTTTAACCGATATTAATCGCATATTATATAATTAGGCACGA
>JAHEYG010000088.1 GCA_023251725.1 Sphingobacteriaceae bacterium
TTTATTTTGTTTGCCGAATCAGTTGCAAAAATTGCATTAGAAAAAAATCCTGCAACTATTGATGCTTTAAAAGCATTGCCATACAATAATGAAATTACTGTTGCCGATAAATTTATGGAACAGATTGGAAAAATTGGTGAGAAAATTGATATCGGGTATTTTAATTCGGTTAATGGCGAAAAAGTTACTTCTTATATTCACCCCGGAAACCGCTTAGCAGTTATTGTTGGTTTTAATAAAGCCATTGATGACGAAGCCGCTAAAAATATTGCTATGCAAACTGCAGCAATGGCACCGGTTGCGGTTGATAAAGACGATGTAGATGCTTCTACATTAGAAAGAGAATTGGATATTGCCCGCGAACAAATTCGTGCCGAAGGCAAACCCGAAGAGATGGTAGAAAAAATTGCTGCCGGAAAATTAAATAAATTTTACAAAGATTCTACTTTATTGAATCAGGAATATATTAAAGACAGTAAATTAAATGTGCGGCAATATTTGCAAAGCATAAACAAAGAACTCACCGTAACAGGTTTCAAACGTTTCGCACTTTCTTAAAATTTAAAAATTCCTCCGATTTCGGGGGATTTTTTTTGATGTTATGAATTGGTTAAAAGGAATAATAGTTTCAAATATAATTGGTGTTGGCATTATTGCCGCCATTAAAATTTTATTTGAAGATGAGGTAAAAGAGCAAGGTGGCGGCATTTTAATTTTTTCGATATTTTTTATTGTTCCCATTTTAATGGGAGTGATCGCCGGCATTTTTTGGGCCCACGAAGAAAAAAAATGGGTAAGAGTACTATGGCATTCGTTTTTTGCAACGGTAATTGCCTGCGGTTCATGTGCTTTTTTTATTGGAGAAGGTTACATTTGTTTAATAATTATTTTTCCGGCGGCTTATCTTTTATTTTTAGCGGGAGCATACGCAACCATCGCCATCAAATCAAATGCAAGTAAAAACAATTCGCAAAAATTAAATGTAAGTTTTATCGGGATTTTAATATTTATAATGTTGGGAGATGTTTTTTCGAAACACGAATTTGAAAAAATGGTTTCGGATGAAATAATTATTAACGCTTCCCCCAAAAATATTTGGCCCAACGTAGTGGCATTTGATCCTATAAAAGAAAAACCAAATTACTGGTTATTTAAAATCGGAATGCCCTACCCTAATCAAACAACCGTTACCGAACCGAAGCTTGGCGCAGGCAGAAAATGTATTTTCAGCAACGGCTATACCTTTGATGAAGTGATGAGCGAATTTGAACCAAATAAAAAACTTACCTTTGACATTACCAACCAACCTAAAGACCCCGAAATAATGGGACACTTTAGTTTGAGCAAAGGACAATTTATTTTGGAAGACTTAGGAAACGGAAAAACAAAATTAATTGGAAACAGCTGGTATAAGTTATATGTTTTTCCGGCCTGGTATTTTAATTCGTGGTCAGAAAAAATTGTAAGAGAAGTTCATATAAGAGTGATGGAGAATATTAAAGAATTGAGTGAGAAAAAGGATTGACAGGATTATTTACAATTTATTCATTGACAATTTACAATTGGAATAGAAATAAATTGAAAAAATAAAATTAAAATTAATTGTAAATTGTAAATTGTAAATTGTAAATTGTAAATATCAAAATTGTAAATTCAGATTTCGTAAATATTAAAATTGTAAATTATAAATAGCATGAAATACAAACGCATTTTATTAAAATTATCGGGCGAGGCCTTAATGGGAAATAAAGGTTTTGGAATTGATCAGGAACGTTTAATGGAATACGCCAAAGAAATAAAAACAGCGCACGCGGCGGGTTGTCAGATTGCAATCGTTATTGGAGGTGGAAATATTTTTAGAGGCATACAAGCCGAAAAAGGCGGAATGGATCGCGTGCATGGCGATTACATGGGAATGTTAGCCACCGTAATTAATTCAATGGCCATACAAGCAGCACTGGAAGGTTTAGGAGTAGAGACGCGTTTACAAAGCGCCATTAAAATGGAACAGATTTGTGAACCATTTATCAGAAGAAAAGCAGTACGACATTTAGAAAAAAACCGCGTGGTAATTTTTGGTGCAGGAACCGGGAATCCTTATTTTACAACAGACACTGCGGCGGCATTGCGCGCTATTGAAATTGAAGCAAATGTTATTTTAAAAGGTACGCGTGTAGATGGGATTTATTCGGCCGATCCCGAAAAAGATAAAAATGCGAAAAAATTCGATACCATTAAATTTGAAGAAGTGTTTTCTAAAGGATTAGAAGTAATGGACATGACGGCGTTTACTCTTTGCAAAGAAAATCATTTACCAATAATTGTTTTTGATATGAATAATGCCGGAAATCTTCAAAAACTTTTAATGGGAGAGAAAATAGGAACTCTTGTTGAGATCTAAATTTTTACTCCTACAATACATACATCATCCACCTGTTCTAAATCACCTTTCCAATCGCTAAATTTCTGCGACAATATTTCTGATTGTTTATTCAATGACTCATTATGTATGCTAACAATATTTCTTCGAGTTGTTTGTATTTAAACTTTTTTCTTTTGGTCTGCCAAATTGATCGACATAACCGTCCGTGAATGAATAAATGATATCTCCTTTTTTTAAATCCATTTCATTGTAGGTAAAATCAAGATGATCGTTGTAGCCTTTTCCAACCGACATTTTATCGGCCTTACAATTAATAATGTTTTATCACGAATCACCAAAAAAGAATTATTAACAGCAGCGAATTCTAATTTCATTTTCTTCTTATCAATTTTACAAAGTACTGCATCCATTCCGTCTTTACTTTCTTCGGTGGTTCCCCGAGGATTAAGAACTTTTATTATTTCGGAGCGAAGGTTATTTAAAATAATATCCGGACGAATTATTTTATTCTCATTAATAACCTGACTCAATTTACTAATATTTAATAAACTCATAAAGGCGCCCGGAACACCGTGGCCGGTACAATCGGCGGTTATAAAAATAAATCCGTTTGCAATTGGCGTGGCCCAATAAAAATCGCCGCTCACAACATCCTTTGGTTTAAATACTACAAAATGCTCTTCCAAATTATCAGTTAATAATTGATCGCTGGCTAACAAAGCAATTTGCCTTTAAATACTAATGGGAAAAAATACATTACTTATTTCTATAGAATTCTAAAATGCTTTTTACGACAAAATTTATTTCACCTTTTTTCAAGCCAACATATAATGGTAATCGCAAAACACAGTCTGAAAACAATTCCGAATTAACCAAAGCATTCTGATGTTGTGTTGATTGAAAATTACTTTGATGCAATGCCTGATAATGAAAAGAGGTTTGAATTCCTTTTTCTTTTAATTGCTTAATTAACTCACTTCTTTCAGGTTCACTTTTGCAAACAATAAAAAAGATACTCGCATTATGTTTCGTGTCTTCGGTTAATTTAGGAAGTTTTATTTTTCCTTTTTTAACTAGCTTCTTTAATTTATTAAAGTAAAAATTCCAATGTTCTAATCTTTTGTTTTGAATTTTATCCAGGGCTTCTAATTGTGCCAGCAAATACGCAGCCAATAAATCTGAGGGTAAAAATGATGAGCCAATATCAGTCCAACCATACTTATCAATTTCTCCTCTAAAAAATGCGCTCCTATTGGTCCCCTTCTCACGAATAATTTCGGCTCGTTTAATAAATTTCTCATCATTCACCACTAACATTCCGCCCTCACCACATGAAATATTTTTTGTTTCATGAAAAGAAAAAGTGGCAAAATTACCAAAACTTCCCAGAGGTTTATTTTCATAATACGAATCCAAACCCAATGCCGCGTCCTCCACTAAAAACAAATTGTGTTGTTTCACAATTCTGCTCACTTCATTCATGTCGCATGCAAAGCCCGAATAATGCATTACTACAATTGCTTTAGTTTTATCCGTAATGTGCTTCTCAATTTCTGAAACATTCATATTTGGATGATCGGCTTGCGAATCAATAAATACTAATGTTGCTCCGCGTAATAAAAAAGCATTAGCCGTTGAAACAAACGTAAACGATGGCAAAATAATTTCATCGCCGGGTTTTATATCCATCAGTATAGCCGTCATTTCTAATGCATCGGTACACGAAGTAGTTAAAAACGTTTTCTTAAAGCCATACTTTTTTTCAAAATAATTATGGCACTTTTTTGTAAAATCTCCGTCGCCCGAAATATGGCGGCTTTTTATGGCCTCTTTTACATATACTTTTTCTTTACCGGAAAGAAAAGGAATATTGAAACTTATTTTTTCAGACATAAAAAATAATTAATTCAAGTTATAGTTTAATTCAATAGTCGAGCTTCTATAAGAAGAAATTCCGTTGTTTTCGAAAAAATGTGCCTTGGTAAGATTTAAATTCTTATCCATAATTTCAAACAATTCTTCCTTAGTATAAACGCAAATATTTCTAAACGGACTAGACATTAAAGGAAAATCTTTTTTTCCAAAGGGTGCTAAAATAGTTTTGAATCCTAAACTTAATCTTTCAAAAACTATAGTAGAAAACACAGCTATTCCAATATTTACTTTATGAAATATTTCTGTTGATTTAATTTTATCATCACTTAGTTCAATGTTTTTTTCCATCTCAGTACCAAAAATATCTTCGTAATATTGTTTTGTAAGTAAACTATTTTCAGCAGTTCTTTTTTCAAGAGGATGAGTAAAGATAATTAATTTTAGATTCCTGTTTTTTACAAGATATTGCGCTATGTTCCTTAATAAAATTTCCTCTACATCGTAAGAGCCTATATCGGCAGGCGTATGATTCAATTTTTTTCTTAACCATAAAGCGCTACTATAAAATCCAATGGTATTAAGTGGAATTTCAAAGGTTCTATTGCTATAATTATTAAGATAACTGATTTGCATTTCGGGCAGCCAAACTTGTAATCTATCATAAAACATCGTGGTTTTAAAAGCTTCTACTTCTTCAACTTGATAAGCAAAACACAAACACAGTTCGTTAGTAACAATTATTTTATTGGCGAAATCTAAAGGCACTTCGCTGGTAATTTTACTTACCCAGATATTTTTTTTATTTAAGAGATAAGTTAAAAAATTAGCGTCTTTTTCATAAATACAGAAATGATACAATTTATTAATCTTGTTTTTTTTGAAAATGCTTATTAGGTTCGTCCATTCAACAATTTCTCTGAGCAACATAGCATAATTTACTTTATTTTTCGCAAACGAGAATGGTAAAAGGCTGATAAAAAATAAGGTCACAAAAATAAAATGAACACAAGCTTGCAAAATACTGAGTGACCCGATAAGATTTTGTCGTGATAAAAAATAACCCGGAGTAACGTTAAAATGTTTCAGGTATTGTAAACGTTTTTCTTCGGCGTTAAATCCGGAGTCGAACGCGACCACATTTCCAGTGTCAAGAATATGAATTTCAGGTTTTACAAAAAATATTTGCTTAAGCACAAAAAAATAAGTTTTTATAATAATTAAAAAGTCTTTTTGCGCTGATTTTGGTAAACGAAAAGTTTGTTTTGAAAATAAATATAATGAGACGTAATACAGTTTTGGATTTGAAGAGCGAAGTCCAAAAAGAAACTTTAGATGCCCTAAAAAAATGTTGAATAAAATGAAGAGGTAATTTAAAAACACAAATTGTAATTATAAAATATCATCAAATGATAAAGGTTTTCCTTTTTCAAGATTTCTTTTTGCTTCCTTTCCAATAACGGCATCATAATGTTTAGGTGCTAAACCCAGCGCAGGACGTACAACTCTGATATTTTTTTCGGAAATTAATTCGCCCTCCTTAATATTTTCGGAAACGTAAATGGAACGTTTAAAGAGAACAGATTTTTCCTCGGCTTTCTGTAAACCAATAAATACTTTTCCCAAAGCTAAAAATGCCCGCTCCGATTCTACTACAAGCGCTTTTAATTCTTCTGGCTCTAACGAAAAAGCACTATCTACTCCTCCATCCGCTCTTCGTAATGTAAAATGTTTTTCAATAACGTTCGCACCTAATGCAACAGCTGCCACTGATGCGCCAATTCCCATTGTGTGATCGGATAATCCAACAATACAATTGAATTTACTTTTTAAAACAGGAATGGTATTTAGATTTGTGTTTTCGGGAGTAGCGGGATAAGTAGACGTACATTTTAATAAAATTAAATTTTTACACCCCGCATCGCGCAGTACTTTTACACTTTCTTCAATATCTTCCAATGTAGAAACGCCCGTCGACATAATTACAGGTTTTCCGGTCTTCGCCACTTTTTTTAATAAGGGATGGTGCGTATTTTCGAAAGATGCAATTTTGTAAAGCGGAACATTTAATTTTTCTAAAAAATCAACCGCCGTTTCATCAAAAGGCGAACTAAGAGCGAGCATGCCTTTTTCTTTTGCGCGGCTAAAAATAGCTTCGTGCCATTCCCATGGCGTGTAAGCGTTCTTATATAAATCGTGTAATTCTTTTCCATCCCATAACGAATTTTTATCTGTAATAGTAAACGCACCCTTAATTGTAATTGTATCGGCAGTGTAAGTTTGCAATTTTAACGCGTGCGCTCCGGCTTCCGCTGCTGCATCTACAAGTGCTAATGCGCGGTCGAGCGACTGATTATGATTACCACTCATTTCGGCAATGATAAATGGTTTGCAGTTATCTCCAATTTCAATATTTCCGATTTTAATAGTGCTCATTTATTTTATTTTAATTAGTCTGTAACTTTTAGTTCCAAAATATTCGTTCTTATCCATTACTTTAAATCCGGCTCGCTCAAATGTTTTTAAAGAAGTATTATTTCCTTCTTTTATGTAGGCAGTTATTTCCTGCTTATTAAAATTATCAAAAAAATAATTACACGCCTTATCAAGCATAGTGGCCGAAAGTTTTTTTCCGCGAAACTCCGATGCCATAGTAATACCAATTACATTTTCTTTTTCAGAGCAATCAATTCTTACAGTTCCCGCAGGAATTTTATTCCATTCTACTATTAAAAAACAAGAATTTTCATCTACTACTTTTTTTGAAAGCCAATTAACGTGAGAATCGTAATTTATTTCGGTTTGATTATAAGAGTTAGATCTTGTAAGAGGATCGTTTGCCCATTTAAAAAGAATTTCAGAATCTTCTTTTTTCACTTTTCTTATTTCTAAAGCCAGTGAAGTAAAAATAGTTTGAATACGAGCCGGTGATTTTTTATCGATTAATTTATTTTGATTTTCGATTTGCTTAAGAATTTCGTTTTCAGAAACAGAGTTTACCCGTACAGAAATATTATTTTCGTCCACTTCTTCAGCACAATTTTTAGAAAGTAAACTTTCGAGAATAAATTTCTGATTTTCGGCTGTTTTTATCAAACCAATATAAATTCCCAATGAAGCGGCCTCTAAAGCGATATTGCTTGGCTGCAGAATTGCCAAATCATTTTCTAAAATCAAATTCACCATTTCAATGGTGCTAACCGATTCATGTAACTTTACTCTTCCCCAATTTTTTTCTGCAATGGATTTAAGTTCGTCAAAGTGTGCGTTATTAGAGTAAGTAATCAGATGAATTTGTTTATCTGTTTTACTTAAAAGTTCTTCCAGAATTTTTTTAGAATAATTTTTCGGGTCAGTTCCCCCAATACAGACTAAAATATTTTTCTTTAAATTTCGTTTCCCCGTAAAGGTGGCTTCAATAAATTCCTTTTTCAGTAAAACGTAATCCAAACCAGTGTAAAGCTTAGTACGTTTCGAAACTAAATAATCATTTTTTGGTGCGCTGTAACCGTGATTAATAACCACATCGGCCACTTGTTCCCATTCGTTTAAATCGTCGATTGCTACTACTTTATTTCCATTTTCCATTATTGCCTTCTGATATTCTGTTCTAAAATTATAACCATCTATTACAACTATTGAAGATGTATCAATTTCTTTTAGAAATATTTTCGGATTTGAGTAATCTGGATCCTTTAAGTTAATGATTTTATAATTTTTATTTTGAATTAACACCGAACATAAGTCATCAGCGTTCAAAAGGCAAAATTCAATTTCAAAAACTTCACTTAAATAATCGGCAAGCGCTAAAGTGCGGTGAATATGCCCCATTCCCATTTGAGCATTTCCATCGGCACGAATAATAATTTTAGGCCTGCTTAATTCCAAATTAAATTTTTTCAATCAGCATCCATTTCCAGTTAAAAATCAGATTGCCCACAATCTGTTTATTATCCTGAACTAATGTAACTCCGGTTTGCTGCGTTTTATCAAAATCCTTATGCTCCTGATTTATCTGAGTTAAATCAAATTTATCATCAATAAAACTCACCTTATAATTGCCCAGCGATTGCACAAACGATTTTAATAACTTTTCGCTATATGTATTCTGATAAACAAAATTAGTAGGATTACCATTCGCATCAAAATCATCACTGTATAAATATTTCGCCAATAATGTTGTATCAGAAATTAACGTTCTGATAATACAATATTTTTTTGTGCGCGACACCAAATTACGCAGTGGTACTCTGAAATCGGGTAAATGCAAAATCACATTGCAGCAATACACAAAATCAAACAGCCCTAAATCATTTTTATCATCAAACAAATCGGCATCTTTAAATTTAGCAGATGTCCCTTTGAAATTAGTATTTGCAAATTCAATGTATTTTTTTGTAGGATCGGCACCGGTATATTTTACATCCTTATTCAAACGTTTTACCGAATTATAATAATGCCCGGCCGCACAACCAAAATCAAGCACCGTCATTTCGTTATTGTAAAACGGACGCATAATTTCTACCAATTGCTTTGCCGATTCCATTTCGGGCAATTCGCCTGTTGCACGCAGGTAAGTTCTCATTTCGACTTTATCGTCTTTGTTCCAAATTCTCCAGTTATTTTCCATAATTTATTTTTTTTGATTTTTATTTATATTTTTATTTATTCTATAATTAAACAATAGTCCAACCGCCATCCACAATAATATTCTGGCCGGTAATAAAACCGGAAGCGTCGGAAGAAAGTAATATCGCCACCCCTTTTAAATCATTAGGAACGCCAATTCTTTTTAACGGCACTTTTTTCTCCAACAAATCGATGAATCCTTTTTCTTTTTGAACTGCTTCCGAAGGAAACGGTCCGGGAGTAATACAATTGACTCTTATTTTTTTTGACGCAAGATAATTTGAGTAATAGCGTGTAAGTTGAATTACTGCTGCCTTTGCAGCACCATATTGCGCCGAATTAAAAAATTGCGGGTAGTCATCGTACACTTTAAAATCGGGAGACACCATTCCATACATTGAAGAAATATTAACTATTTTGCCGTTTTTATTTTCCATATACGGAATTACGTATTTAATACAACTGTTTAAACTATTTGTTACCCCGTCTAAAGAATAATTCCAGTCCCCGCGCGAAACACTTGCAGGGATACCGCTTTTAAGCGTGATGGCATTATTTACAAGAATATCAATGGCGTCAAAATTTTTACTAACGGTTTCGAAACAAGTTTTAATCGAATCGTCGCTTAAAATATTGAGTTCACAAAATTTAATGCTTTTCTTTTCCTCATCCGAAAATTGCTTTTCGTATTTAGCTTTATTGGGTGCAGCTACAATTACGGTGGCGCCCATTTCTACAAGTCCGCGGGCAATTGCTGAACCAAGGTGACCGTAACCGCCGGTAACAATTGCCACTTTTTTATCTAATCTGAATAAATGTTCCATATACTACCAGTTTACAGGTAAAATTAAATTTTCGTTTTCTTCTCTTAATTCGTGAAGCTGATTTAAAATATTATTTTCTGTCTTCTCATTAAGATGCGATAAATTATCTTTTAAATTCTGTAGACTGTCAACTCCCAAAATAATTTTATCGATATTTGGATTTGACCGGCAAAAATTCAGACATAAATTATGAACGGAAGTTTTTTCTTCTAAAGCTAAATTTTGCAAAGTGTTTAATTTATTTTTAAATCCCACCAGCTTTTCTGGTAATTTTTCGGGATCCATAAATACCAAACCCTGCAAAAAACAAGAACGAATGTTAATTTCAACATTTCTTCCTTTCAAAATTTTAAAATAAGATTCGAAGCGCTGATCAAATACATTATAAGGAATTTGCAATATATCGAATTGAATACTGTTATCAATTAAAAATTTTAAATCTTTAGGAAAGTATAGAGAAAATCCAATTTTTTTTAAGAGTCCGGTTTTTTTTAACTCAAGAAATTTTTTCACTTTCGAAACATCATTCCCGAATTTTTTAAAATCGTGCGCCAGATAGCCATACAAATTTTTTACGTTAAGATTTTTTAATGAATTAGAAAGAACAGTTTCCTGTTTTTCGTCACCGGGAGAAGAATATTTTGAAACGATATTAAACTCTGTTGCTTTATTTTCAACTATGAAATTTCCGATTCTCACTTCTGCATTTCCGTAAGCGGGCGCTGTATCGAGAGTATTAATTCCGTTGGCAAGCGCAAATTCCAGAATTTTAAACGTTTCTTCTTTTGTAACTTGTCCCGACTTATTATTGATTCCATACTCTACACCAAACTGAACCGTACCGAGGGCAATTTTAGAATTCATTTTACTTATTCAAAAATTTAAATTTCATTTCTGCCATTATCCAGTCACTTTCATTATCTATATCCTGGGCTTCAAACTCATTAATTATAATATAACCCGAATTATCGGCATAAAGTGTTTTGTTATTTAAGAATGGAGCAATTGCAAAAATCCAAAATAATCCGGCATCATAAAAACATCGCTCTAAATCCTGCGAGCGCACATGTTTATTTTCGGGCCACATTAGTTTTAATTTATCACCATTAGCTTTAAATGCTTTTTGAATTGGTGCGCTATAGGGTATTACCGGAAAAACAGTATCGAATTTATTTTTTACCAATTTATCAAGTGCCTCCCCCAATTGAATTTCTTTTACCAAAACAGAACCGGGGTATAAACAGCAGGCCACATCAAATTCCTTTCCGAGTTTCTTATATTCTTCAAGTACTTCGCTCAATACATCGGCAGTTGTTGCAAAATCATCTGCATTTTTTTGGGAACGCAAAAAAGGAACCGAAGCACCATACTGTTTCGCTATAGTGGCAATTTCTTCGCTATCGGTGCTCACTATTACTTCATCAAATAATTTTGATTTAACAACAGTATTAATAACATAAGAAATAATAGGTTCTCCTAAAAATAATTTTATATTTTTATTCGGAATCCTTTTACTTCCGGAACGGGCCGGTATGATAGCAATTTTTTTCAAATTATTTTATTAGACTTTAAATTAAACCGTAAAATTCGGATCAACATGCACTTTAATTAATTCACGAATTTGCTCGGCATTTACCCATTCTGAATTCTGACCCGAATTATATTTAAATCCTTCTTTAACTTTGGCCGCTTTAAATTGCGATACATAATCTTTCAAATTCCAATTAGGAACCTGCGGAAGAATGGCGTAATATTTTCCTAAATCGTAAGTGCTAAAGGAATCGGATTCGGTAATCATTTCTTCGTGAATTTTTTCACCCGGACGAATACCCACCACTTCCACTTTACACTCAGGTCCTACTGCTTTTGCCACTTCTGTAATTTTGTAAGAAGGAATTTTAGGAACAAATATTTCGCCGCCCCAAGCATTTTCGAGCGCATGTAAAACTAAATCGGCTCCGGCTTGTAAAGAAATGTTGAAGCGAGTCATAGTAGCATCAGTA
>JAHEYG010000089.1 GCA_023251725.1 Sphingobacteriaceae bacterium
ACCGGATTTTTTTTGATAAGGCGTCAAATTTGTCTTTCGGTTTGTAGGCTTTAGAAACTTCTGCTTCTTCAATTTTTATTTCGAGCGCAATACTGTTATTTGAAAGCTGGCTGCGAAGGAAATCTAAAAATTCTTGCTTTACACTTAATAGAATTTCTTTTTGCGCTTCGTTGTGAATGGTTAACCCGCAATTATTTTTTTCATCGAGCTCAATTTTACAATTGGTTAGAGAAGTAAATAACTGTCGGTTGCCGCTTTTATTTTTTAATTCGGCAAATTGGTGAACGATATTTTTTAATTCTTCAAAATCAAAAATTTTATTTTCTTTTTCAGCTGTAATTAATTCCACCGCATTTTCCTGAACGGTTGCATTTAATTTAACTGCATCGTTTAAACTGAATTGTGCTTTAATTTTTAATTCGGCAAAAGGAACTAAAGGTTTATCGGATGTTTTAATTACTTTTTCGGTAGTGTGCAAGGAAGCGAAAGCTGATTTAACTATGGGTGCGGTAGCAGAAGCCGACGATGAAGCGGCTTTCGGCTCAAAAACCGACGCTAAATCATTTTTTTTTTCCGCATCATTATTTGAAGCGGAGTTGATATAAGCCATTTGCATGAGCGCCATCTCTACAAGCAATCGCTGATTTTTTGCAGCCTTAAAATTAACATCGGTTTTACTAATGAGAGTAAGTGATTTTAATAAAAAAGACATCGGGCATTTAGAAGCCTGTTCAGCATATCTGGGTTTTATGGTGTCGCTTATTTCGAGCAACTGAACAGTTTGCGGGTCGCGACTTACCATTACATTACGTAAATGTCCTCCTAAGCCATTAATAAAATTATGCGCATCAAAACCGTTTCTTAAAATTTCATCAAACGTTACCATAATATCCGATAAGCGTTGTTCCAATAAAGCATCCGTAATCTTAAAATAATAATCGTGATCCAACACGTGTAAATTTTCAACAACGGCTTTGTAGGTTAAATGATTTCCCGTAAAGGCCACCATCTGATCAAAAATAGAACAGGCATCTCGTAAGGCGCCATCGGCTTTTTGAGCAATAATATTTAAAGCTTCCGCTTCACAATTTACATTTTCGGTTTTAGCTATGTAAGCGAGGTGTTTCGAAATATCTTCGTTTTTAATTCGGTTAAAAGTAAAAACCTGACAGCGCGATAAAATAGTAGGAATGATTTTATGTTTTTCGGTAGTGGCTAAAATAAATTTAGCATGCTTGGGCGGCTCTTCCAAAGTTTTTAAAAACGCATTAAACGCATTGGTAGAAAGCATGTGAACCTCATCAATAATATACACTTTGTATTCTCCCAATTGCGGGGCTACTCTTACTTGCTCCACCAAATAACGAATGTCTTCAACCGAATTATTAGAAGCCGCATCTAATTCGAAAACATTTAAAGAAGCATTTTCATTAAAAGATAAACACGACTCGCATTGGTCGCATGATTCTCCCTCTGGAGTTAATTTAAAACAATTAATGGTTTTGGCAAAAATACGCGCGCAAGTAGTTTTACCTACGCCGCGCGGACCGCAAAATAAATACGCCTGTGCCAATTGTTTATTGGTGATTGCATTTTTAAGAGTGCCCGTAATATGATTTTGCCCCACAACTGTATTAAAATGTTGTGGACGATACTTGCGAGCCGATACAATAAATGCTTCCATAATAAAAATTTGGCAGGTGTTGCCCTTGGTATAAATGTAATATAAAATGCTTAATTTGTTAGGGGAAAATGGAGTCTAAAAAAGGTTAAATTATTAACTAACTGTGGATAATTTTTACTTATAAACCTTACATTTAAGCGATAATTGAAGAAAATATTATACATAACTGTTTTATCGGGAAGCCTTGTTTGGCCTGCCTTTGCGCAGCAATTATTAAAAGGAATTGTAGTGGAGGGAGATAGCAATAGCGTTATGCCCTTTGTGTATTTGATAAACAAAACCACCGGCAATGGTACCATGAGTGATAATTCGGGAAAGTTTTATTTGAATGTGAATACAAATGATACAATTATAAGTTCGTTTGTGGGATTTGTGAGATTAAAAATTCCGGTAAGCAAATTAAAAACCAATGCCGATGGAGATGTAAAAATTGTGATGCGAAAAATGGCGTACAGTTTAAAGCCGGTTACTGTTTCAACCTTTAAATTTAAACCCTACGAGCGGCAGCACATGGAAAAAGTAATTAAAGATTCGAGAATGCGGCCGATTGATGCCTTGCAGAGTCCGATTACGGCACTGTACAACGCGTTTAGCAGACGCGGAAGAGAAATGCGAAAACTCTCTAAAATATTTGAAGATATTTTTGAGGAGGAGCAGGTGCAGAAAAAATTGAGTCCCGAGATTTTAAGAAAACTTACGGGAGATGATAATTTAAATTATGAAGCGTTTCGTAAATATTGTTATCCACTCACTAATTATTATATTATAAATCACGACGGCTATGATTTGTATTATAAAGTAATGCAATGTTATTATAGTTGGAAGGAAGAAGGACGATAGAAAGGATTTACAATTTAAAGATTGACAATTTACAATTGCGATCAAAAATAAATAAAATCGTCAATTGTTCTGAAGGAATGCCTTCGCATAAATTTTAAAATTGTAAATTTCTCAAGCTTCCACCTTTCGCAAACAATTTGTCAATTCTTTTTTCTACTTCAGAATCTTTTTCTAAAACAGGAGCGTGATGCGGTTTTATTCTGGCGTCAATAATTACATTATCGCAGCCCCAGTGTTTAAATTCGGTTTTAGAATTAATGCCGTAAATATCGTGTGATGGATTACTTCTTGTAAAAGTAACCCACAAAAAGTTTTTTAAATTTTGGGAAGTAAAATTGGCATCATCGGCAATGATTATCATAGGGAAACCGATGAAAGAAATATTTTTTAGTTTTACTTCTTCATTAAAATTTTCGAATTCTTTTTTTGTTTTCTCGTAATTTTCAAATTTATTGCCCTGCAAAATCAAAATCCCCGGCAAAGCCATTTTCGGATTAAAAAAAGTTTTTAATTCATTTTGCCCACTGCCCACTGCCGACTGCAAACTGCGGACTGATTCCCCATAACAAGCAAACACCACTTTACTTCCGCTGTTCAATCCCGTTCCCGAATAATCTAATGTATCAATAGAAGTGTTGGTGTAAAAATGAATATCGCGCTGTAAATTTATTCTTTCTAAAACATATTGAAAAAATTCGGCTTCATTGTGCGAATTTATTTTATGGGCAATGGTTGCTGAGCCAGCCGAAGCATTATCAGCCGTAATAAATAAATATTTCGCTAAACTTAATTGACCCTTTCCTAAAATATGATTGGCAATGGTTAATATTTCGGCGGGTTGTTTAGTGGGTGAGTAGGGCGTGTAACGTTCGCTTCCTACTGCTAACAACAACGGATGTACCCCCGCCGCATCCACCGCGTTTACTTCTTTTAGTCCCGGAATTTCGAGCGGCAATGCGGAGCCCGTTATCTCGTGAATTAAAGCACCAAAACTTGTATCTTCTTGCGGTGGCCTTCCAACAACTGTAAATGGCCAAATGGCATCTTTTTTATGATACACTTTATGTACACGCATCACCGGAAAATCATGTTTTAAACTGTAATAACCCAAATGATCGCCAAACGGACCTTCCACCTTATTTTCATTCGGAAAAACTTCTCCTGTAATAACAAAATCGGCATCGGTACTTATACAAAACCCATCCACGTAAGTGTAAGCAAAACGCTTTTTACCAATGGCACCGGCAAAATTAAGTTCACTCATTCCTTCAGGCAAGGGCATAACGGCCGACAAAGAATGACTTGGTGGTCCGCCCACAAAAACCGAAACTTTTAAAGGCTGATTTTTTTTATTGGCTTTGGTTTGATGAACTCCAATACCACGGTGCAACTGATAATGCAAACCAATTTCTTTATTTTGAATATAATTATTACCGCTGAGTTGAATGCGATACATTCCTAAATTAGAATTTTCTACTCCGGGATAATCCATATCCTCGCTATAAACTTGCGGTAGTGTAACAAATGCGCCGCCATCCAATGGCCAGTGTTTTATTTGCGGCAATTTATCAATGGTAGTTTCTTTATACAACACGGGTTTTGAGGAAGGGTTTTTTTTGGGACGTGAGGAAAGGGCTGTTAAAGAAACATCTAAATAAGCAAACGGATTTTTAAAACCTTTAGCAGGATTATTTTTCAAATCAATTAATTTTTGGAGATGGGGTAAAGCCTCTCTGAAAATAAATTTACTTCTTTCTAAACTTCCAAAAATATTGCTTGCACATTTAAATTCGCAGCCTTTTACGTTTTCAAACAATAAAGCTGGTCCGCCTATTTCGTGTACACGCAAATGAATGGCGGCCATTTCTAAATTTGGATCCACTTCTTCTTTAATACGAATAAGGTAACCGTTTTTCTCGAGGTCAATTAAGCAATCATTAAGATTTTTGTATCCCATTATTCAAAAATAAAAAGAAATAATATTTCGACAAGCTCAATATACAAAAAATAAATTTAATTATTTTTTCAATCCGGTTTGTACACTAACTCGCCGTTAAGATAAGTGGATAAAACACTTGTTTTTAAAACTTTATTTTCTTCGCACTTCATCAAATCGGTATCTAAAATAATAAAGTCGGCAAATTTTCCTTTTTCTAAACTTCCTTTTTCCTCTTCTTCAAAATTGGCGTAAGCACCCCAAATCGTCATTCCTCTAATGGTTTCGGTGCGCGATAAAGCATTTTCGGGTTGAAATCTTTCTTCCGGAAAACCTTTCGCATCTTTTCTGAAAACAGCAGCATAAAAAGTTTTAATCGGCGAAATATCTTCCACCGGAAAATCGGTTCCTAGAACAACTATTCCCGCCGCATCCAATAAATCTTTATAAGCATACGCAAATTTAATCCGTTCTTTTCCCAAACGTTCTTCGGCCCAATACATATCGCTGGTAGCATGCGTTGGTTGTATCGAAGGAATTACGGATAAACCTTTAATGTAACTTAAATCATTTCGGTTAACAATTTGTGCGTGTTCAATTCTCCACCTTCTGTTTTTCGACATTTCTGCAAAAGCCCCATTCGGATTTCCATACTTCAATGGATATGCAGCAAAAGAATAAAGTATCATTCGCACGGCCGAATCGCCAATACAATGGGTGTTCATTTGAAATCCTTTTACATCTAATTTATCAGATAATTTTTCGAAATGTTTTTGAGTGTTTAATAAAAATCCCTTCGAGTTAGGTTTATCGCTATAATCTTCGAGCAAACAAGCCCCGCGTGAACCCAATGAACCATCGGCGTAAAATTTAAAAGAGCGCACATTTAATTTATCGGTCTTATAAATTCCATTAGCGAAATAATATTTATAATTAGGAGCGCTATCACTCAGCATGGCATAAATGCGCATTTTTAATTCGCCTTTTTTTTGCAGTTCATCTATTACATCTACATCGCTTTTCATTAAGCCGGCGTCGTCAACCGTTGTTAATCCTGCCGCGAAACAATTATTTTGCGCCATTAGTAATGCCGCTTTCATTTGTTCTTTTGTAGGAGGAGGAATTATTTTTTCTACCAAATCAACAGCGTTATCAATTAAAATTCCGGTTAAACCGTTTTTGTCTTTTATAAAATCGCCGCCGCTAATTTTTGAATCATTGGTAATTCCGGCTAATTTTAAAGCCGCCGAATTTACCAATGCAGCGTGACCGTCAATCCGCTTTAAAATAACCGGTGTATTGGGAAAAAGTAAATCGAGTTTTGCTTTGTTGGGATATTCTTTTGTAGCCCAGTCGTTCTGATCCCAACCTCTTCCAATAATCCATGGCCTCAGCCCCGTCACTTCTCCAAGGGGAGAGGGGAGATTTTTCTTTGAAAAATCTTTTACTTTTTCCAAAACTTCTTCAAACGATTTTGTTCCCACTAAATTGGCTCTTTGCAAACCTAAACCGTAATTTAAAAAATGGCAATGCGAATCAATGAACCCCGGAAAAATAAATTTGCCTTCTAAATCATCAATTTCTTTGGCGTCGTATTTTTCCAAAATGTTATCGTTAGTATTTAATTCAATAATTTTACCATCTTTAACCGCTAATGCCTGATAAATGGTAAAAGAAGAATCGACCGAATAAATTACAGCGTTATATAAAACTAAATCGGCTTTTTCTTTTATTTTGTTTTTACAGGAAATAAAAAATAAAAGCGCTAAAAATGAGAAACAATGTTTTAACATCACGACTAATATAGTAAAAATAAATATGAGCGCGCAACAAAATAAAGAAATTGCAATTAAATGGTTCGAAGCCTTTAACAAACATGACTTGGAAAAATTATTAACCCTTTATCACAATGAAGCTGAGCATTTCAGTCCTAAATTGAAAATACGAAAACCTGAAACAAATGGTTTTATTAAGGGAAAATCGGCCTTGCACTATTGGTGGGAAGATGCTTTTAAGCGTTTACCTAGCTTAAAATACGAAGTAATAAAATTAACCACCGATGATGAACAGATTTTTATGGAATATAAAAGGCATGTTATGGGAGAAGAAATTTTAAATGTGGGAGAAGTGTTGGAAATAAAAAATGGATTGATTATTGCTTCCAGAGTTTATCATGGGTAATTACAACAATTGATAAAGTTTTGTTGCTTGTAATTTTTGATAAAATTTTGGATATTTTACGTGAATTCTTAATCCCATAGAAAAACCAATTATATAATAGTCGGTTACCACATTAATACTTGAATTTCTTATTGAAGTGATATCATAAGTGCCGGTTATAAAAGTAAAAAACTTACCATAATTAAAACCAATAGCCGAACGCCAATCGATTGAATAACCTGCTTTGCTAATATAAATAGAAGGCGCTCCGTTAAAATTGTAGTTTATGTTTTGATATTCCGGTCCAATCAATAAAGTTCCGTTCCACATTAAATGTTTAAAAATTACCAAATTTACCGATACACCGGCGTACACCGAACAGCCAAAAACATTAAGACCTTTTAAATTAGAATAATTTTCATAATAATTTTTTAATGGCGAAGCAATGATGGTACTGTCGGAGGTTAATGTATTGTAATAAGCGTTGGCGGTTATAACCCATGAAGCAGCGGTTTTTGTTTGACGATAACTATTAGAGTAACAATTTTTATAAGCAAATTTTTTATGATTGGTGAAATACAAAAATTTTAATTTATACAAATCGCTCGTTAAACTGGGTTGCTGATAATATACACCACCGGATCTTGCGTAATAGGCGCTGTCGTTATTAGGTGTATAAGCATCATAAAAACCTTTATGTCGTCGGTATTTAGCTTCTAAAATCCATTTGTTTCCTCCTATGCTTAATCCGAAACTTAAAAAACTAGTAGACCCTTTTTTTATTTTATCACTTGCACTTTGTGTATTTTGTCCAATACCAAACGAGAGTCCAATTTTATCGAACGCTAATGCTACTCCGTGCGACCAATCACCTTCGGCTCGGTAAAGCATTTGAGATTTTGATTTTAGAGCGTTATTTTTAAACAAATCTTTATCGGTAACATAATATTGTTCGGTAATTAAATCCATACGTTTGGTTTCGCCTTCGTAGCCGGCAATGATGCTGGAATTATATTCAACAAAATAAACGGTGTCTTTAATTTTTCGCACTTTTTCTTTTTTAACTTTTTGGGCTAAACAAAAATTACTTATAATGATTAATATGAAAATTAATCTGAATCTCATTATTTAATTTAATTTTGTACCAAGATATAAATATTTTTGCAATGATACTAGAGAATTACATTGATAAATTAGTGAACTTATTAGCCGAATACGCGCCAAAAGTGGTTTCGGCATTGCTGGTTTTAGTAATTGGATTGTGGATTATAAAACGAATCGCCTTTATTGCCAATAAAGCCTTTGAGAAAAAAGAACTGGATGTTTCGTTACGCACATTTTTAAAAAGTTTAATTTCTATTGGTTTAAAAGTAATTTTAATTGTTACCGTTGCAGGGATGATGGGAATTGGCACGGCTTCGTTTGTTACTATTTTGGGTGCGGCCGGATTAGCAGTAGGATTGGCTTTGCAGGGTTCGCTTTCTAATTTTGCAGGTGGAGTTTTGTTGTTAATATTTAAACCCTATAAAGTAGGAGATGTTATTGAAGCGCAAGGACAAACCGGCGAAGTAAAGGAAATTCAAATTTTTAATACGATTGTTTTGACGGGAGACCAGAAGACCGTTATATTCCCTAATGGTGCTTTATCGAACGGCACCATCATTAATTATTCGAAGAACGGAACATTAAGAGCGGATATTCAAATTAGTGTTTCGGTAGAGAACGATATTAATAAGGTAAAAATTTTAATTAAAGAAGTTTTAGAAGCCAATAAATTAATTCTTAAAACGCAGGAAGCTTTAATTATTGTTGGGAAAATGGCAGAAGGGGCTTTAATTATTAATATTAAGCCATATTGTTTGCACGATCGGGTGGCAACAGTAAGTTCGGATGTTAACGAAGCAATAAAATTAAGTTTTGAAAAAAATAAAATTAAATTGCCGGTACCTTCAATGAAAGTTTATAATTCTTAATTTTTAGAAATAATAAATTTCGAATTGTAATATTGCACACCCGAATTTAATTTTACAAAATAAATTCCTTCCGAAAAATTTCGAACATTTATTTTAATTGAACTTTCACCCGCGTAACATTCTTTTTTCATTAGCAATTTCCCACCAGAATCAAAAATAATTAACTCGGCTCTTTCGCGAAACGGATTTGTAATTGATAATTCATCACTCACAGGATTAGGATAAACATTTGCTAATTCTTTTATTTCAAATTCTTTTACGCCCAACGCGCAAGGCGTGTAAGTTAAAATTTTGACACCGCTCCAGGTTGAAACAAAAGGCTGAAATAACCATGGCCATGGTGTAGAAATGTAAGCCAAATAAATTTGGTTATTATAGCGGCCTAGTCCCCAAGTACAATTGCTATCCGTTTTAATTCCGTACTGAGAACAAGAATCGGGTAACAAAGGATTGACCACGCTGACAGCCATTATATCGCTTCGCCCCGCCGCCATAAACACCATTTTACAAACCGGATCAAATTCAATTTCATTGGTGTGTCCCGGACTTTTATACCAATCGGTAGTAAAAAGTTGAGCCTTCCAGGGGTTCCACCAACTTACCAAAGTAATGTTTGCCGTATCTTTTATTTTTAATATTTCCATTCCTGCATAATCGGTGGCAACATATAAAAGCGAATCGTTTAACACTAAATTATTATAGGCCCTTGGTCGTATTATTAGAGCGGGATTAGAATAACGCCCGGTTTCTTTTAAACTATATTTATTACTTGCGTTAATAATTCTAAGTCCACCGGCATCGTAACACAAATAAATAATATTATTTTTAATCACCATACTTCGAGCGTTAATATATCCCCTTTCGGTGGGGTTAGGTGCATTTTTTGGGAAGTTGACATTCGGAATTAATTGTGAAGCGATAACCGGAAGAGATTTATTTGTGATGTCGACTGCAATAACTCCATTTTGTTGCGCAGATAATAAAGCAAAATTTCCGTCGATTGCGATATGGCTCGTTCCGCTGTTAGCTGTAAATGTATAAACACTTTTTACGGTTGGTGTAGCAGGAGTTGAAACATCAATTATCGCCATTCCGGATGCCTGCGCAGTGGCATTAAAAATATTTCCTAAAGACAGATATAAATAATTACCACTTTGTGTAATGTTATTTACATCTAAAGTTCCTAACGAACTAGTTGGTATTGTAAATATTAATGTTGGAGAAGTGAGGCTTGAAATATTATAAATATATAAACCCAATTCTTTTGCTGCCACATACAAATAGGGCTTTGAAGGAAAGGTATCTCTATGCGCGGTCATGTAATGATTAACGGAAGGGGTGGGAGCGGAAGGCAAACTTTTTTGTAGGGCAAAATTAACCGGCGTTAAACATTGCGATTTTCCAAAGAAAGGAATCAAATAAAAAAATAGAATAAAAATAAGGTGTAAATTTTTCATAGGTGTAATTTTTCTAATGATTAGACTTAAGTAAAACCAAAAGGTTTAATGAAGATAAAAAAATTTATTCAAATCGCAAACTTTCAATTGGGTCGAGTTTAGAGGCTCTTTTTGCGGGGAGGAATCCGCTTAATAGTCCCACCACAATACAAATTATTACGCCGCTGATAATCCAAAACCAGGGAATAAAAAATTCGGCGCCTAAAAAATAACCCAACACATTTCCAATAATTATTCCCAATAAAATGCCTATTAAACCTCCCAAAACACAAATAACCACGCTTTCAATTAAAAACTGATTTTTGATGGCTTGTTGTGTGGCGCCTAATGCTTTTCTTATTCCTATTTCGTGAGTGCGTTCGGTAACAGATACCAGCATGATGTTCATTAAACCGATGGAGGCGCCTAATAAAGTAATTATACCAATGAGCGTGGCTCCTAAAGTTACTTTTTGTAAATTATCAATGAGCATGGTAGCAAGATTATCGCTTTTTATTATTTCGAAATTATCTTCGTCTTTTATATTTACTCTTCTTATTTTTCGGAACAATCCGGTGGCTTCGCCCAATGCCATTTCCATGAGATGCGGTAATTTTGAAATTACATTTATAGTAAAGCTCATATCGGGTCTTCCAAAATATTGGCGTGCGTTGAGCAACGGAATTAAACAAATTTTATCTCCGCCAAATCCCATACTGTTGCCTTTGCTTTTTAAAACTCCGATGACTTTATATTTTGCGCCGCCAATCGAAATAATTTTGTCAATAGCTTTAATTCCCTTTGGGAAAAGTCCGAACGCAATTTCACTTCCTAAAATAACCAAATTGGTGGCGCCGGTAGAAATTTCTTGCGGAGAAAAATTTCGTCCTTCTTCTAATTCATAACCCGAAGTTTCTAAATAATTTTCGTCGGTACCAAACACTTGTATATTGGGATTTGTTTTTTTGGAAGCATATTTTAATCGCGCAGTAAAAGATGCTAATGTTGAAACGGATGAGACTGATGGAAAAACAAATTCTTCTTTAAACTTCATTGCATCCTTAAAATTAATAGGCTCAAATTTACGAGGCGCTTTTCCGTGCCTGCCAACGCGCATGGTCATATCCCGACTACGAATTGTAAATGTATTGGCGCCCATACTGGTAAAATTGCTGTTGATGCTCGATTTAATAGCGTCGATAGCCGATAAAATACCTACCAAAGCCATAATACCAATAGAAATAATTAGCATGGTAATTACCGCCCGTAATTTATTGGATTTAATGGCTTCGAAGGCGATGAGGGTATTTTCTTTGAGGAGTAGGGCCATTTATGGTTTACATTTTAATCCTTAATCATTTAGTGTTTTGTGTTTTATGTTAAGCGTTATTGGTAAAAGGTTAATGTTTAACATAAAACACATAATGTAAAACGCTTAATGTTCATCTGTAAAGATACTATACATCCATTTAATACATTGACCGCTTGTCAAAAAAAGGGAATGCTTTTATCGAAAGTGACAGCTATTTTTATTTATGCATCGAAACTTAATTTCAAATGCCCGCCAAGACCTTCACGGATAATTCGTATGAGAGTCGAAAGTCTAATATCACTGGCATCATTTTCGATTCGAGAAATATAA
>JAHEYG010000090.1 GCA_023251725.1 Sphingobacteriaceae bacterium
CTGCCTTGAATTATTTTTTGTTCGTGAACTTTTTGGCCGAGTGAATTAATTAAAATTATTTCTCCGTTATTGATTTCACCATCAATTTGTAATTTAAATGTGCCGTTGTTGGGGTTGGGGTATAGTTCGAAATTATTTATCTGTTTGCTAAAGTTTGAGATTTGGGTTGTGAAATTACCATCGCAGTTATTTATATTTACTTGCATCATATCAAAATAAGCAGGGAACGGAGTGATAACTAAAGTGGAAGAAATTGGATTACCGGTAATTAAATCGATTCCCCACAATTTATTACCTGATTGTATATAATAAATTTTGTTTACCGGATCAATTGTTGCACCAGCATTAAGAACATATGTTGCAGAAAACGTATTTGTTGAAATGGGTGTTACGGAACCAGTAATGGGATTTGCTTTTGCTAGTTGAAGGTTTTGGTTCGTGGAATTTCGAATTAGACCGTATAAAGTCGCATCATTATTATTATAAATCATCATATCAAAATAAGCAGGAAATGGTGTAACTATTGTGGGAGAAGAAATTGTATTTCCGGTTACCAAACTTATTCCCCATAGTTTATTATTTGATTGAACATAATAAATCTTGTTTAAACGGTTTATAGTTGACCAACCGTTCCATACATAAGTTGTTGAAAAAACATTTCCAGAAATATTCGTTACTGAACCTGTTGTCGGATTGATTTTGGATAATTGAATTCCTTGAGTTGAAGAGTTTCGCATTAGCCCGTAAATAGTGGAATCGGTGCAGTTAAAAACCATCATATCGAAGTAACCAGGAAATGGGGTTGTAACTGTTGGAGAAGAAATTGTATTTCCTGTAGCCAAATCAATTTCCCAAATTTTACCAGAAGACTGAATATAATACTTTTTACTAATTGGGTCAATTGTAGTACCGCCATTACCAACATAAGTAGAAGAAAAAATGTTTGCGGAAACGTTGGTAACACTTCCTGTGAATGGATTTATTGTAGATAATTGAATAGCTTGGGTTGTAGAATTTCTTGTTACCCCAAAAATCTGTATTTGAGAGAATGTGTAATTTGATAAACCTATCAAACAAATTAAAAGATGAAATACTTTTTTCATTTAACTAGTTATTGATGTATAAGTGTAGTATCAAAATGATAACACAAAAAAGTTACTTGAAATACCTATTATTTCCATACAAAAAAAAGAGGCTGAAATAAATTTCAACCTCTCTTTTTATCATAAGGCTTTCGCCTGCTTATTTTTTCTTAAGAACTTATCAAAGTATTACTTTATTAAGGTAACGTGTCCGGTTAATTCGTGCGATTTACCAAATACGTTGGTTAATTTAATTCTCCAGGCAAAAACATCATCTTTAATATTTAAACCTTTCACAGTTCCATCCCAACCGCGGTTAAAATCATTGGTACTAAATACTTTTTCTCCCCAACGATCAAACACTTCAAATTCATATTTTGTTATTCCAAATCCTTTCGGTTGAAACACATCATTCAATCCATCACCATTCGGCGAAAATCCGGTTGGTACATAAATACCGTAATCTTCTCCCACAAACACAGCTTTAATAACTGTATCGCTGCAACCTTTATCAGATTTAACCACCAACACTACTGGATAAGTTCCGGTCTCAGCAAAAATAAATTGCGGGTTCTGAACATTAGATTGATTGCCAGATGCGGCAGTATTTGTAAAATACCAATTCCAGTTAGCAATTGTACCATTGTGAGTAGCATCTGTAAATACAACCGGTTCGCCATTAGCAATTGGTCTGATAGGTGCAAAATTAAAATCAGCAACAGGAACCGGATAAGCATTCACCACAAAATTATTATTATTAAAACAGCCATTCAAATCAGTTACGTTGGCAATTACAGTATAATCAGCGGCCGATTTAAAACAATTGTTTGTATTAACACCATTCTGCGAAGCACCATCACCAAAAGCCCAGCTAACCGAAGCACCCGGTGAAGTAGCACAAGTAAACGTTGCGCACAATGGCACACAGCCTTTATTATTTTGAGACACAATAGAAACATTAGGAAGCGGATTTACAATTAAAGGAGTTACTGCAATTCCTGTACAACCAATATTATCAGTAGCAGTTACCGTGTAATTACCACTCATATTAACATTAGAAGCCGTTAACGAAGGCGTAGCGCCACTACCAAAATATCCAGCAGGTCCGGCCCACGAATAAGTTAAACCGCCGGTAGCATTTAAGCTTAATACCTGGTTCAAACATAACGGTCCGTTACTAGCGGCAGTTGGCGTAGGTAAATTATTTACTATCACACTAACAAAATTAGTATTCACACAGTTGTTAGCGTTGGTAACGGTAACATTATAATTTCCCGCCATTCCGGTATTCGCATTCGGAATAGTAGGGTTTTGTAAATTAGAAGTAAATCCTGCAGGACCAGTCCACGAATAACTTGTTCCGCCGGTAGCTCCTAAAGTAATAACTTGATTGGCACAAACCGTTGAACCGGCAATTCCCACAACCGGCAATGCATTAACAACAATATTTATGTTTGTAGAATTAATACAACCATTAACATCGGTAACCGTTAAAACATAATTTCCATTATTTGGCATGCCTGCCACAAGTATTCCGGGATTTTGTTGATTGGAAGTGAAAACAGGACCTGTCCAGTTATAACTAACACCACCGCTTCCTGTAAAATTTAAACTTTGTCCTTCGCAAACAGGCGCATTACTTAATGCCACAGGAGTTGGTAAAGGATTAATTACCGCGTTGGTAGTAGCCATTGCAGTACAAGAATTAACCGAAACTATTAATGAATAAACTCCATTCGCTAACATTGTAACCGCAGGTATATTTGTGTTTTGTGTCCCCGCAAGGAAACCGTTAGGTCCTGACCAACCGTAAATCTGACCACCAGTTGCATTTAAAATTAAATTACCTCCAACACAAACCGGCCCGCCTGTACTTGCCACAGGAGTTGGAAGAGCCACCACCTGCAAGTTTGCAACGGCAGTATTTTTACAACCTAAAGCATCTGTAGCGGTAACAGTATAAAAACCACTCATTGGTAAAGTGGCATTATTAACATTCGGATTTTGTAATGGAGAATTGTAGCCTAATGGTCCGGCCCACACATAAGACACGCCACCATTTGCAGTTAAACCTATAGTTGTGTTTACGCAACCAGTAGGACTATTAACCGCCACAATAGGTAATGGATTTACAGTAACAGAAACTGTTTTCGAATTAACACATCCACTGGCAGGAGTTCCGGTTACAGTATAAATTGTTGTTGCACCAGGGGAAACTACAATATTTGTTCCAACAATATTTCCCGGTTGCCAGGTATAAGTTAAAGCGCCTCCACCGGTTAAAGTTGTACTTTGCTGACCAACACAAATTCCGGTTGGTAAAGCAACAGCCGTAACAGTTGCCGAAGGATTTACTTTTACCTGTACAGTTGTAGTACCGGGGCATCCGCCGGCAGTCATACCTGTTACAGTATAAATTGTAGTTACTAAAGGAGAAACGTTTTGAACAGAACCTGTCATTGCTCCAGGAGTCCAGGTATAAGTTAATCCGCCGGTACCGGTTAATACGGCGTTTTGTCCGGCACAAATAACAGTTGGATTTGCAGTAGCTACAATTCCGCCACCACCAGGTGTAGTTCCTATATATAAATTATAATCTTCTGTTTCGCCAAAACCATACATGTTGCATGGATCAATAGTTGTTCCGGTTGTTGCATACGCACATCTTACGCGCATTCTGTAAATTCCGTTTGCTTGTGCACCGGGCACAACAAAATTCATGGCCGCCCAAGTTGCTGCAGGAGGTACACCCGGAGTTCCGGTAACGCGCTCGGCAGGTATTTGAAAAATACCATCCATATTCCAATCCACAAAAACAGCACAACCCTGCGAGTAAACGTTGCCTGACATAAAATTACAGGTAATGTTTTGGCCGGGAGAAACCACGATATAATTTAAACAACCATGGTAAAAATAATTATTGATTTGTCCGGCAAAAGTTTGTGCATTGCAACCCGAACCGTTATTGGTTATGTTTGTAAGAGCACCGGTAGTATTAAAACTAAAAATAAAGTCGTTAATAAAATTACCGGCTGCGTTAGAAGGACCCGGTTGATTACACGGTGTTTGAGAGTATGCAGGCATACAATAAGGCGTAGGGAGAGCGCCGGCTTGCGCATTCACCTTCACATTTGTGAATAGTGTTGCTGCAAAAATTAATAAACCTATCTTCTTCGTTAAATTTTTCATGATCTTATTGTTGAGGTTTGTAAATTAGTTGTTTGGCCGGTAATAAAACTATTACGTCTTTAAATCCCGAAAGGGTAACAATCGCTTCTTCGTTTTGTTTTCTTTGATTTTCGAAACGGCTGATATCAATAATTTCTTCGTTAAGAGTAACGCCCTGATCCAAGTAATTGCGTTTTACATAAAACGATTCTGAAAAATACCACATTTCTTGTGCGTATAACATTTTGTTAGTGCTTTTCCAAGCAGGGAAACCCGACACACCACCGTGTCTGAATTCCATATAAGGTTGATATTTTTTTACTTTATCCGGATTAAGTTTAATCTCTTCCATTTGAGAAAAAGATACAAACGACATTCCTAGCAAAAGGAACAGTGATAATAATTTAATTTTTGTTTTCATGCTTTCAGCTATTAATAATATAATACTTTCTATGGGATAAAGGTAGGTAAAGCAAAGGTTATGATATAAAAACTCAATCAATATTTGGTATTATTCACTCATTTTTCGGCGTTATTGAGGCTTTTAAAGGGTAAAATAAAGGCTTTTATAAAGCGTATCATTCTAGTAATTTAGTCCTTTTTAAAGCATAATCGACTGAAAATAAAGGCTTAATAACGATTATTTAAAAAAACCGAAATGGGAATCCAACAAAAATTAAAAATTAATTCAAATTCGGTTAAAATAAATCGAAAAAAGGAACTTTTTTATAATGAAACGGATAAGAAGTTTTTTGTTTTGTTAAAGCTAAATACTAATTTGGCTTTTATTATTTATCTCAATCAGGTGTATGTTAGAGAGTCCACTGCACGAACATCATTTACTTCGATACGAAGTTGAAATTGTAGAACGGCCTTTGCTGGGTTACAGTAAAACTGCCGTAATAAGTTTTTTTGATGAAAACAATAAACGGGTAAGCATTTATAAATTTGGAGTAATCAGTAACGAAGAAATTTTTGATCGTATTGATAAAGGAGAAGCACTTAATTTAAACAACGCTTATATTAAAGATTTATCGTTAACCGATTATCGGGTAAATAAGGGACTGGATGATCATGTGCATATTAAATTAATAAATTTCAGTGCTAAAAAAACTTTTTTTGATTGCGATGTAAGTACCGATTTGAGTTACGGGCAATTTGAAGGAAATAAAACGGTTTTTGAATCGGCTATTTTTGGCAATGGTGCTGTAAGTTTTTTTAATTGTGATTTCGGGAACGGCGATGTAAATTTTAAAAAAGCAAAGTTCGGAAGCGGCAACACCAGTTTTAAATCGGTAAAATTCGGAGATGGTTTAATTAATTTTAATAATACCTGTTTTGGAACCGGTAATTTAAGTTTTGTTGATGTTAATTTCGGGAATGGTAATGTGGATTTAAAAAATACTTATTTCGGGGATGGAAATATAGATTTTAAATTCGCTAAATTTTCGGAAGGCGATATTAGTTTTGAGCGCGCCAGTTTCGGTAAAGGAAAAAAAGATTTTAAAAATGTAGAGTTCGGTGGAGGAAAAATAGATTTCAGAAGAATTGATTTTAACGATGGCGATGTTTCTTTTGAAGGGGTTGAATTTGGCGACGGAAAAGTAAATTTTAGAAGTTGCGTTTTTGGAAAAGGGCACAAATCGTTTGAACATTGCGATTTTGCCCAAGGCGAAGTGCATTTTGATTTAGTAGATTTTGGTACAGGAAGTGTGAGTTTTAAAAATGCAAAAACAACCGAAATATTATTTAATGGTTGTCCGCTTAATTGCTACATGGATTTGCGTTTTGACGAATGTAAAATGTTGGATTTAAGCGATACTATTGTACGCGATATTTTACACGTAAAACCCGAAGATGAAAAGGTGGTGATTCAGGGGATGAAATTAGTGAACATGCGTATTTTGGGACGTGTTTTTATTGACTGGCACGCTAACAATGTTTACAATTTAATAAATAACCAATCTTTAACTTCTTTGTATCAAAAGGCTGAACAGTACAGAATCTTAAAAGAAAATTTTCGGAATAATGGCCAGTACGATGATGAAGATGCTGCTTACGTTGAATTTAAACGTTGCGAATCGAAAGCTAAATTGGAAGAAGCTTTAACCAAAGGTAAAAAAAATGCAGTGTGGGCCTATCCCACCTATTATTTTCAGCATTATGTTTTCGATTTCATTGGAAGATATGCCACCAATCCAATAAGGGTTTTAGCAAATATGGTATTATCGTTTTTTTGTTTCAGTACCATTTATTTTGTGTTCAGTATATCCGATACGCTTAATAAATTAGGACATGTAGTAGCCGGAGGTGCAGAAACATTACCTTTAAACGATACCCATCTTTCGGTTCTTCAGGCGTTCGGTAATAGTCTTTATTATAGCGGCATTACTTTTTTAACTATTGGCTATGGCGATTATTTTGCGTGGGGGCTTTTAAAACCTGTAGCCGTTTTTGAAGGATTTTCGGGCGTATTCTTAATGAGCTATTTTACGGTAGCGTTTGTGCGAAAAATTTTAAGATAATTTTATTGAGAAATTAATTTTCGACAGGACGAAATTTTTCCATTCTAATACTAAGATAAAAATAAATTCAGGGAAAATTAAAACCAATTCGTTTTAAAAAAATATTTCTTTCATTAGTACCACCGAAACCAATGCCGCTATGATTAAAAAATCGGTGGCCATTTGCAAATATGAATCTTGTTTCATTTCCTAAAATTTTCTACGTCAAATATTCAACGCTTTCTAATAATAAACACGAGGGGAAGATGGTAAAGGTTGGGTAGCGATTAAATTATTTTATAAATGCGCTACAGAAAATACAACATCGGCATTTTCTAATAAAACACTGCCTGTATTGGTAATATTATATAAAGTGCACGAAATTTTAGCGTGTATTTTTTTAGTTGCTTGTGCGTTCGCATTATTTATATAATTCTCGACCGAAATAATATTAAAATAACTTTTTTTCAATTGGCCGTCGTTAAGCGAAGTATAAAGTGTTCCGCCGGCATCGCGCCATTCAATAATAACTCCCGCAAGGTTATAGGGGCTTGTAACCGGATTTACTAAACTATAATAATTAGCAAAACACCAGGTAGGACCCTGAGTAGAAATATTCATATTATGAACAGCGGTATAACCGGTAACATCGGTGGCACTTAAAGTAGCCTGATATACGCCCGGAGAATAAGAGTGAGTTATACTTGTTGAAGTAGTAGTAACCGGAGCAGAACCATCACCAAAATTCCAATCGAACGAAATAGGTGCAATTCCCATAGTGGAAGTTAAAAATGTAAGCATGTTACCCGAAACGCTGGGAGAAAAAGCCGACTGAAAAGCATTTCCAACCTGACCAATAACCACATTATTTGTAATTGAAGAAGAACACGACGTTGTAGATTGAATAAAAAGTGAAACAGGATAAATACCCGGATGTAAAAAATAATGTGTAGGGTTAATGGCATTGGAAGTGGTTCCATCGCCGAAATTCCATAAATACAATTGAGGAACTCCTTTATTAAAAGACGGATTAAATGTAACGGCATATTTAGCAGGCGAACCAGAAGGCATGGCAAAAGAATAATAGCCGGGTGTTAAAACTGTATCAATATTTCCGGCATTAATGTAGGATTGACGATAATCCTTAAAAATAATTTTTAAAGAATTAGAACAATTTCCGGTACAGTTTTTGTCTCTAAACTCGCCAGTGTATTCATAAACTCCATTCCCATCTAAAAAATAACTGGTATTCATGTAATAATTATTAAGCCCGCTGGTAATGCTCACCGGCGTGCCGCCAATTATTCCGTTAAAAGAATACACCGTTGGTCCTGCCGGATGTACTTCCGGATCATTTTTTTTGCATCCCGATACAAAATAAATAAGGAGAACGATGGCGAGAATATTTTTTTTGTTTTGCATGATTTCTTATTTAAATAAGTTATAAGTTAACATTAGCTGTCCCGAAATATTACGATCAAATTTACTTTCGTTAGTATAATAAGTGTCTTTCTTTATATCGGTTAATCCGTAATTAAAACTCAATTGCACACCCAAATGAGCAAATAATTTTAATTTATATCCGAGCATTATACCAGCATCTAAGTTATTAAATCCGCTTGAATAACCATATTGATCTGAAGTACTTGAATTACGTCGCACCGAATAACTTTCGGTGCAATTGGTTACTTTGTTAGAGGTAGTAAACATATAAAATATATTAGCGCCAAAAATAATTGAGTTTTTTGCATTAATATTAAATCTTGTATAAATCGGAAGAACCATGTAATGCAGTTTATCGGTTTTAATTTCGCTGAGCTCAGATGAATATCCAAAATCATACGAAGTGTTTAGGGTAAATGTTTTTACGTTTCCGGAAAGCGTGCTTAAATAAGTGTAATATAAACCTGTGCCCAATTCAAATAAGGGCGAAAATGCTTTTGAAACTTCGAAACCTGCAATTGGATTGATAGAAAAATCGGTAGCATAATTAACGCCGGCGCCCAATGAAAAATGCCAGGAAGTAATGGCATCAACTATTGGTTTTGCAACTTGAGCCGTTACCGATTGGTTGACTACAGCAGTTGAAACAGAATCTTTTTTAGGAACATTTGAGGTAATTTCAGTCCCGCTAGCTATCGGGACTATTTTTAGGTTATCAGTATTTATTTCGGTGCTTGGTGTTTGATTAAGCAGAGTTATAATTTCTGTTTGATTATTTCCGCTTTCGGGTTTTTCTTCTAAATTAATTATCGGTTGTTTTACCTCCCCATTCTTTTTAGATTTCATTTCAACTATTGCATTTCCATTTTGATGAATGGTATTATTTTGAGGATTGAAATTATTCTGAGATTTTTGCTTACGCGAAATTATTTTTGATTTAATTGACGAAGAATTATTTTTCATTTCCGTTTTAGAAATGTTGTTGCCGGTGTTTTCTTTTACGGAAATATTTTTTTCTGTTACCACTGCCTTGGTTTCAGTTTTATTTATTTTGGAAGAAACAATTTCGGTTTTTGTTTCCGGATTTATTTTTTCTTCCGAAACAAGCGGATTTACATTTTTGTTGGCTGAGTCGGTTGAAGCATTACTATCTTCCGCAACAGCGGGCTTAACTGAATTCGCAGTATTATTTAAATCTAAATTATTGTTTTGAGTTTTTACTTCTGCTATTTGTTGCTGAGCATTATTTTTAACGGGCGAATTAAAATAAATCAATACTCCTAATCCCACCGTTAAAAGAATTAATGCGGGCACAGCCATCCAAAACCTTAAGCGACGTTTGTTTTCGCGCTCTCCGGCCTCAATGAGCTCTTCTACCTTGTCCCATTTATTTTCATCAAACTCAAATTTCCTGTTCTGAAATTTTTGTTTAATTAAATCGTTAAAATCATCATCGTAACTCATGAAGCAGCAATTTTTACGGGGTTAGCAATTATCGATAACATTTCTTTTAATTTGGTTCGGGCCGAATTCAAGTGCCATTTCGATGTTCCTTCCGAAATATCCAGCATTGCACCAATTTCTTTATGGCCGTAACCATCAATCACAAATAAATTAAATACCCTCTGACTCATTGGTGGTAACGTTAATATTAGCGAGTGTATTTGTTCAACATCCATTTTACTCATGTAATCGTTTACACTTTTTGCGTCGTATTCGTCGTGGTACTCATTAAAATCGATCGACTTAAACATTTCTTTTTCTTTTTTATTTTTACGGTATTCGTCAATAATCGTGTTGATCATAATTCTTCTCATCCACAATGTAAAAGGAACTTCTTTGCGGTATTTTTCGAGGTTGGTTAAAATCTTCAAAAAACCCATATTAACTAACTCTTCAGCATCTTCGCGATTTCTTACGTATCGGTAACAAATCCCCATAAGGAACGAATAACTCTGCTTAAACAACTGGAATTGAGCCTTACGCTCTTTTCCGATGCATGCACTTATAAGAGCTTCCTCAATATAAATCATTTAATGGGGCTTTAAAAGTACATAACGATTGAATACACGATAGAAATGTACAAAAGGTTGGGTATAAATGCAAATTAAACGTGTTAAATTTAAGAGTCAAAAAGGGCCCTTTTTTCATTCTTAAATTATCTCCGTTAGGGCCTTTACCAAAACGTTTAATTCGGCCGTTGACGTATACACATTTGGAGTAATTCTACAGCCTTTTACCCCCGCATTATCAATGGCAACAGTATAAATTTTATATTTTTCCAATAGTGTTTTTGCAAGCTCAGCGGGTTTCATGTTTTTAATGCCCACATTGGCTATGCCGCACGAACGAGTAGGATCTTCGGGTGTAAACAGGATAACATTTGGAAGTTTTCGCACTTTATTGGTCCAGTAATTTTGCAAATATCTTAAGCGTGCTTCCTTTCTTTCGGCTCCAATTTTCAAATAAAAATCTATCGAGTTTGAAATTGCCAAATCGGTTGCCACCGGAATTGTGCCGGTATGATTTAAGCGCGAAATATCATCTTCTTTTCGCTCACCTTCGGCAAACACAGGCCACACTTTAGCAATGTTTTCTTTTTTTACGTACAACATTCCCGCCCCAAGCGGAACGCTTAACCATTTATGTAAACTGCAACCGTAATAATCGCAATTTAAATCGGGCAAATTAAATTTTATGTGTGCAAACGCATGCGCACCATCTACCATCACTGGCACATTTTTGCTGTGCGCCATGTCGCATATTTTTTTTATGGGAAGAATTTGTCCGGTAATATTCACCATCTGACACACCATTAATAATTTTGTTTTATTGGTAATTTGTTTGGCATATAAATCTACAATTTCTTCATCCGTTTTCGGATTCATAGGCAACGACACAATTTTATTTACTGTTCCGTAACGTTTGGATATTTGTTTGAACATATCGAGCATGGCACCGTAATCCTGTTCAGCCATAATGGCTTCGTCGCCGGTTTTCCAATTTAAACCGCCAATAATCATATCGAGCGACTCTGTTGTATTGCGAGTGATAATTAATTCTTCGGGCGAACATCCTGCTAATTCAGCTAATTTTTTGGCGGCGTTTTTTTTATTTTCATATTGTACCGTGCGCATGTAATATGCGCCCTGTAAATTTACTTCGCGCACATGTTTTATGTATTGTTCTAAAACTTCTTCGGGGAGAAAACAAAAATAGCCGTTTTCTAAATTAATATAATCGGGTTTTAATTTGTAAGATTTTCGAATCGATTCCCAAAAAT
>JAHEYG010000091.1 GCA_023251725.1 Sphingobacteriaceae bacterium
AGCCATGGCGTAAGTATTTTCGCCAATTGAAATTGTGAAGATTAAGTTTAAAGTGTCATATCCACAACACACTACATGCTTACCCCCTACCTGCTCTTACTGTCAAAACCGGTCGGCCCCGTTTCAGTTGGTGAATTATGAATTGTGAATTAGTGAGTTAAATTAACTCATTTCATAACGAACAAACTGTTCAAAGAACTTTTACAAAGTTACGACATTTTAGAACCATATTTATGTTTTTATTTATATTTAACGAAAATTATTTCTCATGAAAAAAATATTTCTGCTTTTATTCATTGGTGTTTTTATAAGTTCGTTTGCGCAAACCGTTAAATCAAAAATTTTAAAATTAAAATATACTGCCGCCGATAACTGGACCGCCACCGAATTTGGCGGACCAAATAACTGGGAAGAGTCAGGCAATGCCCTTTGTAAGTGCTCAGGATTTTCATTTACAAAACCAAACAAAGAAGGAAAAATGAATATTGTAGTTTATGCTAGTACTGCTTCCGGTTTAGATTCAAATAAACGAAACTTTATTGGTAATTTACACTTTGAAGATGTAGATAAATATGAAAAAACAACTAACAAACATTTTTCTTTCCAAAAAAAACGTTCCAATTTTACCGATACAAAAACAAAAGCGAAATCGTTTGAAGTGATTCGCTACCAAACCAAATTCGAAGACCATTATTATATTATTTATGTTTGGCAGGAAAGTATGAATATTTTAAATCCCGCCCGCGAAAAAGAATTTAATGAAATGTTTAATTCAATAGAGGCCTTATAGGATTTAGATTAAAGTATTAAGATTAAAGAACAAAGTATTAAGATTAAAGACCAAAGTATTAAGATAAAAGAGAGGGTAGTAAACCTATCGACTATAAACTATAGATCATTGACTATATTTATTTTTTCTTTGGGACCGCTGTTGGCATTGTAGATTCGGGAGTGAAAGACTGGTACAAATCATCTGCCTTTATAAAAATGTAAGTATCCATATCTACAAAATCATTTACTTTTATTTCAATTGTTTTTTGTCGCTGTTTATTTTTTTCTAAATACGTAATTTCTTTTATTCCCAAAACCGGATTGTTGTATTCAATCAGCAAAGTATTCTCAGTTAAAAATTGTAATTTACCATTGTATTGGGGATGAAACTGAAAAGTAACTTCAGCAAATTTTTCTTTCGCCTGAATGGCAATCTTACCGTAAACAGCATTACTGTACATCCCTTCCAGTTTTTTATACGCATCCGTCACAGGTTTAAATGCCGCAGCTTTTTCTCTCCAATTTTTTATTTCTTCCTGATCTTTATTGTAGTTTGCTTTAAAGCTATTATAATAAAACACGCTGTAATTGTAATAAGGTTGTTTATTTAAATCATTTATTATTTGTTTGCCAATGGCTTCAAATAAATATTGCGAATCACTGTTAGTTAAAATTACAAATCCAAAATTCGATTCTGGTATTAAAACTGTCTGACTTAAAAACCCATTGGCGCCGCCATCGTGAGTCACTACTTTTTTTCCATACTCGTCTTTTAAAAACCAACCTAATCCGTAAGTATTAAAATTATTTCCCGGTCCGGCCGATTCTCCCACAATGGTATTTGAGTTTCGTGTTTTTTTAATCACCTCACGCGGCACAATTTGTTTTCCATTGTATTTTCCATCGGCCAATTGCATCATTACCCATTTACTTAAATCGTTTACACTCGACGTAATTGAAGCAGCAGGACCTAAATTATCAACGTTGGCTGCGGTAATTTCGGTTAATTTATTATTCCACAAAGTATAAGCTTTAGATGAATTAGGCGAATTTATAAAAGCACTGTAAGTTGTTCCTGTGTTTTTCATTTCCAATGGAATGAAATAATGATACTTCAAATAATCATCCCAGCTGGTATCGCAAACAGCAGGAATTATTTCTCCGGCCGTTAAAAATCCCATATTGCAATAACCGTATTTTTCGCGAAAGCCGTATTTGGGCGTTACGTTAATCATGTTTTCAATTAATTGTTTTCGTGTTCGGTTACTCGCCCAATTCAATAAATCACTCTGAAAAGTTCCATAACCAATGCGGTGCGATAAAATATCAGTTATGGTAACTTGTTCGGTGCGCCAATCTTCGTTCATATTAAAATACGGTAAATATTTTTTTACTTTATCATTCAGATTTAATTTCCCATAATATTCTAATAACGCTAACGAAGTTCCTGTAAACGCTTTGCTATTAGAAGCAATTTGAAAAATAGTATTTTCCGTTACCGGGATTTTTTTTGCAACGTTAGCGAGCCCGTAGCCTTTCATAAAAATAACTTTACCTTCTTTAACAACAGCAATGGCGAGCCCGGGAAGATTCCATCGCGTGAGTTCACGCTTAATGTAAATATCCAAACTATCATTCACAAAATTACCTTGTGCCAGTGATAGATTACTTATTAAAATAAATGCGATAATTTTTTTCATGTTTTAATTTTTAATTAAATCTTTAACAAAATTCATTTCTAAATCTTTTCGTTTTAACAGATCGTCAATAGTATAGTTTATTTCGTAATCGGGCAACACTCCGTGTCCGTTTATTTTAGGATTCACATCGTGTATAATTCTGAAAGCCGGAATTCTTGCTTTAATTTTTGTATTGGGCAAAATATAATACGGTGTTATTCCCGCATTGCAACCTTCCTGCGCTCCGGCGGTTTCTGTTCCAATAATTTTAACGCGATTTATTCCTTTTAAATATGCTCCGATAATGCACGACGCCGAAAATGTGCCACCGTTATTTAAAATGTAAATGTTACTATTAAAATGATATTTTTTAGAAGGTTTAATTTTTTCGGAATAAAAAGTAGTATCACCATTTATTTTTTTCTTACCCGTAACTTTTAATGCCCAGCGAGTTAATTTAAAAGCCCAGTTGCCACTGGTATATTTTTTAAAAGGATATTTATTTATAACTGTTCTCATGGTAATTGTTTCTGTTGAATCCATCAAATAAGTCAATAATTTATAAGAGTTCGCTAAATTACCGCCCCCATTGCTTCTCAAATCTATAATTAAATTTTTAGTTTTATCCTTTTCTAATTTCTTAAAAACTTTTTTATACACTTTATTATATCCCATCGCTTTAAAAGATCTTACCTTTAAAACCATTGCCGATTTATCTTTCAAATATCCAACACTCATATCGGCGTGTTTATACTTTTTAAAAGTGGTGTCTTCTTTTGGTCCCAAATAAAAATATGGAAGGTTTTTTAGTTTTGCTGCTTTTATCCAATTGGAATTAATTTTATCCTTTTGATTATACTCTACCAAAAACGAATCGGGTCGGCCAAATACGCTCGGATAATAATAATTTATTCCCGAACGCATGTACAAACTCTTACCCGAACTAATATAACCATCGCCCGTAATAAATCTTTTAAGATAGTGCACAATCGAATCAACAGGAACAGAATTAATTTTTAAAATTTCGCTCCGCGGTTTTAGTAAACTGTCTTTTTTGGGATTAAGAGCTCTTCCCACAAATACTTTATTATTTATATTCGCAAAATAATAAGGCAAAAAATTTAAGGCCACCGGTCTTATGGCTTTGTTATACGCATTCGACAACATTATTTCTGAATGTCCGCAATGCAAATTATCAAATAATAATTTTAATCGAAGTCGAAAATCTTTTTCATTTAAACTATCATTCAATTTATTTATGAACTCATCAAATTTTTCTTCGTAAAATGATTTTGGTTCATAAATACCAATGGCCGGATGCATGGCAAACACCACATCTCTTAATATTTTTGTATCTTCTTTTAAAGCTAATGGAGAATATTTTTTATTGACAGAATAGTTTTTTTGGGAATATAAAACAACTGAAAATAAAATTCCGGAAACAAAAATAATTAAACTCAAATATGTATTTTTACTCCTATTAAACATTATCTTTGCAAAGTTAACAAGCTTTTTATGCAAAAATTAAAAATTGGTGTTTTAAGAGAAGAAAAAGTCCCTATTGATAAGCGTGTACCGCTAACGCCGTTAATTTGTTCTGATTTAGTTCATAAATATTCTAATATCGAAATTGTAGTACAGCCCAGCAAAATTCGCTGCTACAGCGATTTCGAATACACTGCTTTTGGTGTGCCTTTACAAGAAGATTTAAGTGATTGCAATGTGTTAATGGGTGTAAAAGAAGTTCCGCTTGAACTTTTAATTCCCAATAAAAAATATTTCTTTTTTTCGCACACTATTAAAAAACAAAGTCACAATCAACAACTGATGAAAACTTTGATAGAGAAAAAAATTCAGATGATTGATTACGAAACACTCACCGATAAAAATAATAATCGTATTATAGGATTTGGCCGTTACGCAGGAGTGGTTGGCGCCTACAATGGAATTTTAGGGTACGGATTAAAATACGATTTGTTCAGAATAAAACCCGCGCAATTGTGCCGCGACCGCGCCGAAATGGAGGAAGAATTAAAACGCGTAAAATTACCGAACATAAAAATTTGTTTAACCGGCGGCGGAAGAGTTGCCAACGGCGCCATTGAAACTTTAAGTGCTTTAAGAATAAGAAAAGTTACCGCAGAGGAATTTTTAAGCATGAGTTTTCGCGAGCCGGTGTATTGTCAGCTTAACCCGCGCGATTATGTAGAGCGCCCCAACGATCATAATTTTGATTTGAATGATTTTTTTCAGCATCCCGAACATTTTGTTTCTAAGTTTGGGCTGTTTACCAAATTTACCGATTTGTATATTTCTTCTCACTATTGGGACCCACGCTCACCAAAAATGTTTACCGAAGAAGATATGCAGGCTCCCGATTTTCACATGAGCGTTATTGCAGATATTACTTGCGATATGGATGGCTCTGTGCCAACAACATTGCGCGCAAGCAGTATCGAAAAACCTTTTTACGGTTACAACATTAAAAAGCACAGCGAAGATTTACCTTTTAATAAAGATACCGTTTGTATTATGGCGGTAGATAATTTGCCCTGCGAATTACCGCGCGATGCGAGTGATGATTTTGGAAAAGATTTAACCGAAAGAGTTTTACCTTTTTTATTTAGCAACGATACCGATAAAGTAATTGAACGCGCAAGTATTTGTAAAGAAGGAAAATTAACAAAGGGGTTTGAGTATTTGAAGGATTATGCTTATTGAGGAAATGGAACGCAAACTTATCAAAGTAAATAAAGTCTTAGTGTACATTTTTTAAATTTATATTTGTTTAATGAAGTATAAATCACCGGATAACCAAGGCGACATTTTGCCAAACTTGCTTGGCTTAACTTCAATTGAAAAAATAAACGAATCTGAATTTGAAGGCTTTTTGAGAGCTGAAATTTATTTTACTGAAAATCTTAATCGTCAAACAAAATTCAACAAAACTTACATTTTAAAAATTCACAAAATGGCTTTAAGCCATTTATATTCTTTTGCAGGAAAGTTGCGAGATGTGAATATGTCGAAGGGTGGTTTTCCTTTTGCTTCAGCAAAATTTTTACCTGAAACCATGTTAACGTTTGAGAATGAAATTTTATCTGCTCTGCCAAACAAATATGAAAACCGAGAACAACTAATTAGAGATATTGCAATTGTTCATGGAGAATTACTTTTTATTCATCCTTTTAGAGAAGGAAATGGCCGCACTGCCCGTTTGTTAGCAAACTTAATGTCAAGAAAAGCAGGTTACGAAGGATTAATGTTTGAAAAAGTTGGAAAGAAAGAATTTGAAAATTACGTTTTCGCAGTACAACGTTGTGCAAGTAAAGAATATGATAAAATGATAGAATTTATTAACTCTATTTTCCCAGGCTAAGTTCCACTTTTTTCAGCGCCTGTTCAGCAACGCTTAATGGGATATCAATGCCCTCAATTTTAAAAGAAGCAAGAAGAGATTTAAGTATTTTTTCTCTTAAAGATTGTTTGTTTTTTATCGTTTTTGGAACAGATTTCATATCGTAAATATACAAAATTACAAGGTGAAATGCAAGTTTAATCCCGATAAACAATAGTTGACAAAGGGTTTTTCGTACTTGAGTGATTATGATTATTGAGGATTATTCTCGGATTCCGTAGATTTCTTTTTCAAAATAATTTGTCCAAGTTTATCCAGGCCAAATGCGATTGAACCACAAATACTAATGTCGGCTAATAAATATATCCAATTTATATTATAACCTTTTTCATCACAAGGATTGCACTCCAAACTAAAAACAACATAAAATCTTAATGGAAAACCATACTTATCATCTCCATCCGTTGCTTGATGTAAGTTTGCTGTAAGTAAAGTAATAATAACAAAAATTACTATGGAGATTATTATAATGCGTTTTACCATCTTTAGCTTCTAATTTCAACTGTCCGATTTTTTCGTACAGTTGACTTCCCTCTGTTTTGAGTTTAGTTTTTAAATCGTTCCAGTACTTCCTGGGTCTTTCGCTTCCAACTAAAATTTCAATCACATCAATAATTGAAAAATACCATTTCTCGCCGCCATCATCCCAAACAGTTCTTACTTTTTTGTCTTCAAATATTTTTATGGCATCTTGTTGCTTCATTTCTTATTAAAAAATAATTAAACCGTCAATTTTTTATATCTCACTCTTTTCGGCTCTACATTTCCTAAACGTTTTTTGCGGTTCTCTTCGTATTCGCTATAATCGCCTTCAAACCAATAAACGGAACTATCACCTTCAAACGCTAAAATATGTGTACATACACGGTCTAAAAACCATCTGTCGTGACTAATAATTACCGCGCAGCCTGCAAAATTTTCTAAGCCATCTTCCAATGCACGAAGTGTATTTACATCTAAATCATTGGTAGGCTCATCTAATAACAACACGTTTCCTTCTTCTTTTAAAGCAAGAGCAAGGTGCAGACGGTTACGTTCACCACCAGACAATACGCTTACTTTTTTTCCCTGGTCGGCTCCGCCAAAATTAAAACGCGAAATGTACGCGCGCGAATTTAAACTACGACCGCCAATGAGCATATTTTCTAAACCGCCGCTTATTACATCGTAAACGGTTTTGTTGGCATCAATTTCGGTGTGGGTTTGATCAACGTAAGAAGTTTTTACGGTTGGTCCCACTTTAAATTCGCCACCGCTTTGTTTTTCCATTCCTAAAATCATTTTAAACAAAGTTGTTTTACCGGCACCGTTCGGACCAATAATCCCAACAATTCCTGCGGGAGGCAATTTAAAATTTAATTTTTCATAAAGTAAGCGGTCGCCAAAACCTTTTGAAACATTTATGGCTTCAATTACTTCGTTACCAAGTCGCGGACCGTTAGGAATAAAAATTTCCAGTTTTTCTTCTTTATCCTTTATATCTTCGCTCAGCATTTTTTCGTAATTGCCTAAACGCGCTTTTTGTTTTACGTTTCGTCCTTTTACTCCTGCTCTCACCCACTCTAGCTCTCGCGCTAAAGTTTTCTGGCGTTTGCTTTCGGTTTTTTCTTCCTGTTTTAAGCGCGCGCCTTTTTGTTCTAACCACGAGCTGTAATTTCCTTTCCAGGGAATGCCTTCGCCTCTGTCTAATTCCAAAATCCAACCGGCAACATTATCTAAGAAATATCTATCGTGGGTTACGGCGATGATGGTGCCTTTGTAATTTTTTAAATGTTGTTCTAGCCAATCAACGCTTTCTGCATCGAGGTGATTTGTTGGCTCATCTAATAATAAAATATCAGGTTCCTGAATTAATAACCGGCATAAAGCCACGCGACGACGTTCGCCACCCGATAAAATTTTTACAGAGGTGGCGCTTTCGGGGCAACGCAATGCATCCATGGCTCGCTCGAGGCGATTATCTAAATTCCATAAATCGTTTTGATCAATTAATTCCTGCAATTGCGCCTGACGGTTAATTAACTTATCCATTTTATCCGGGTCGTTCAAAATTTCTTCGTCGGAGAATTTATTATTTACTTCTTCAAATTCATTTAAAATATCAACGTGCTTTTGCGCACCTTCGCGAACAATTTCTATTACGGTTTTAGTTTCATCTAATTTTGGTTCTTGCTCGAGCATTCCGATAGTGTATCCCGGCGAACGGTGAATTTCTCCAAGATAATCCATATCCATACCCGCAATAATGCGCAGTAAGGTAGATTTGCCGGAACCGTTTAAACCGAGCACGCCAATCTTTGCGCCGTAATAAAACGAAATATAAATATCTTTTAAAACCTGTTTTTGTGGCGGATGAATCTTAGAAACATTCACCATACTGAAAATTATTTGCCTTCCTTCTTCTGACATATTGGTAATTTTTGAGTTTTAGAATTGTAGAATTTTAGAGGTGTGAAGGTACGAAATTTTTTATTATCTTTAGATTTAAAGATGATTTACGCTTCTAAAATATTTCAATGAAAACTCCTTCCCCTAAATTTTTTCCGCAACTGGAAGGGTTGCGGGCCTTTGCTATTTTATTTGTTATTATGGCCCATTGGCAAAACGATGGAAATCCTTATGAATACTGGATAAGATGGGCGGGCGTTTGGGGCATCACTTATTTTTATGTGTTGAGCGGATTTTTAATTGGGAATATTATTTTAAAAGAAAAAGATGAACTGCAAAAGAATACAAATTATTCTGTTTGGAACGTTTTGAAAATTTTTTATATCAGAAGAATCCTCAGAATTTTTCCTATTTATTATCTTCTTTTGATTGTATTACTCATCATCGGCTTCCCCAATTTTATTTCTGATATTTATCCCTGGCTTTTTTTGTACGGCAGTAACATTTATATTTTTCTGCACGGATGGATTTGGCCCATTACACATTTCTGGACATTATCGGTAGAAGAACATTTCATTATTATTTTTCCCTTGATTATTTTATTTGTCCCCGGCCGTTTCACTCTCAAAGCAATAATTATAATCGCGCTCAGTGGTATTTTATGTCGAACTATTTTATATCTGTGTAAACAAGAGTTTTATTCTATTTTTACCTTTTCCTGTTTCGATTCATTAGCCATTGGAGCGCTATTGTCTTACTTAAAAATACGAAACATCACTATTCCATTCCTAAAAACAATAATGATAGCGGCTTTCATTTTGTATCTTTTTTTACCCTTACCTTCTTTTTTATATTTCACCGGAAAAACACTTTTAAAAGTGGCTGTTCCTTCCGCTGCGATTTTTAGTTTGGGAATTATTTTTTTTACCTCTCAGGAGAATGGAATTCGCAATTTTACGCGACATTTATTCGAAAACAAAATCGCTTTATATATTGGGAAAATAGGTTATGGAATTTATTTATTTCATTTGCTCATTCCCGATTTACGGATTTACCTCTTAAATGTTTCAGGAATTTCCATTTCATCTTTACCTCTACTGTATCTTATCGATACCATTCTTTTAATGATTATTGCCACAGCGAGTTTTTATTTAATAGAAAATCCTATTTACTCATTGAAGAAACACTTTCAGTATAAATATTTAAAGAATGAAGCAATGTTGCCGCTATAAAATATTTATTGCTAAAAATCAATTCTTAGGAAAATAAATAGGGTGGTTTTCATTATAAACTCTAATATATTTTGTAGCCGATTCTTTTTTCTTTTTCTTGCTCAAAGTCATAAATTCGTTATAAACAGCAGCATCCGGCTTTAATAGTTCTTCTACTTTCTCCAACGAGAATTCAATTAATTGCCCGGTGTAAAAATTCAATAAAAATTCTCTTAATTCTTTTGCTGTTCCCCTGGCACCGCCACTTGGCATATTCCCATTATTAAAAACATTATAGCCAGGCGAATAATTATAAACATCTACAGTGGCCACAAAAAAACTAATGGCGCCAAAAACCGGAATCCGAAAAAAAGATTTATTTACATTAATGTAAATCACATTATTCTGACAATAACCCCAAACTTTTTCGGGTTTCACAAAATCTTTATTCCCATCACGCTCAACGTATTCAATTTTATCTTTTTCCATCATCTTCGAATAAAAATCCAATTGATCTTTACCGATATCGCTGGTAATTTTTTCTTTAGGAATGGGCCAATTATGCCTGAAATCCAAATAAGTGAGGTACATCCCCTCAAAAAGCTGAAAATCTCTCGAGTAAGCCACCGAATCGGCCTGTGAAAAGCCCTTAATACCGAGTAAAATAAATATTATTAAAAGAGTAGTCCTCATATTAGGCAAAGATGAAAATTTTTTTTAATTTTATATAAATAAAAATACCACTATGCGCCAAATTTACTCTATATTATTTTTGATTTGTTTTGCATTCGGATTTTCTCAACGAAATCTTAGCAATTCTCTTAAAACTAAAATGCATACCGAGGTATTGGCAAATAAATTTTTCGACGTTTTAGTGGATGGCGATATTGATAAACTTATTTCGCAACAAAATGCTTTAGGTATTACCGTAAAATACCACGCAAATAATGTGGCCTGCGTAAATTTAAATGTGAATGCTATTTCTGCTTTACTCGAATTAAAAATTGTAAAATATATCGAATACATTGAGCCGCACAAAAAACCCATGAATGATACAATGGTTGTTCGTAACAGAATTAAACCGGTAAAACTTGGCCAATCGCCTCTTCCTCAAGCGTACGATGGTACCGGAATAATTGTAGGATTTATTGATACCGGCATCGATTTTAATCAGCCCGATTTTAAAGATGCTACCGGAAATACCCGAATTTTATTTATTTGGGATCAGGCCATCCTAACCCCTACCAATATTCCTGCGCCATTTGGTTATGGGCAAGAATGGACCGCAACGCAAATTAATTCAGGCTTATGCACGCATAACGATTTAGCGTATTACGGTCACGGTACAGGGGTGGCAGGAATTTCGGCGGGTAACGGAAAAGCAAACGGAACGCACGAAGGCTGCGCTGTAAAAGCAGATATTATTATGGTGGCATTAGACTTTAATAAACCCGGGCCTATTATTGCCGACGGTGTTAAATACATTATAAATAAAGCTACTGCTGCCGGAAAACCATTTGTAATTAACGCGAGTGTGGGAGATTATTATGGGAGTCATGACGGCACCGATTCGGAAGCGAAATTAATTGACGGTTTAATAACAGGAATTCCGGGAAGAGCCATGGTGGCTGCCGCAGGAAACGCTGGAAGTATAAAATTTCACACTAAAAATATTGTAGTGCCTACTGATACCAACTTTACATGGTTTAACAATGTAAGCGGCACCAAAGAATACTGGCTGTATGCCGATACCGCCAATATTAAGAATGTAAAATATTCTATTGGAGCTAACCGGCCAAGTTTTACCGATTTGGGAAACATTGGATTTAAAAATTATAACTATTGTTTTACTTTAAAAGTCGACACTCTTAAATTCAATAACAAGCGAATTGGTATTGTGAGAAGTTCGGCCAGCATAAATCCATATGGGGTTTACGAGTTGTATATTAAAGTATTGGCGGATAGCATTAGTTATCTTTGGC
>JAHEYG010000016.1:0-14295 GCA_023251725.1 Sphingobacteriaceae bacterium
TAAAGTTTACAGTCTTTACATTTACATTCTCGCTTTGTTTACCGACATTCATCACAATGCACATCTGGTAATTGATGATAATAAAAATAAGCATCGCCCCAATCCCGAAGATCTTAATCCCAATTTAAAATTTTTAAATAATTCTCTTTTAGTAGCACTTTCCGAAAGTCAGGTTTTGAAAAAGGAAATTGCACGGCAAAAAATTTCGTGGCAAAGTGATTACGACGTGGTTCGTAAATTGTATACCGACTTACGACAAACCGATTTGTACAAAGAGTACATGGCGTCTTCTGAAAAAAGCGATAAAGAGGATAAGGAATTATTAATTAATTTAATTGTTGATTTTTTAAGCGAGCATGAATTACTGATTCATTTGTTTGAAGAAAAAAATATTCATTGGGCCGATGATAATTTTGTAGCCTTTAATTCGGTGATTCGTACGTTTGAAAATTTTGATGGTAATGCTTCAGCCGGACTCAGTACAAGTTTTAAATTATTGCCATTGCTGAAAGATGCCGAGGATGATAAAAAATTTATGTCTGAACTTTTTAAAAAAACCATTCAGTACAATAAACATTATGAAGATTTGATTCAGGAGCATACTAAAAATTGGGAACTCGATCGTATTGCCAGTTTAGATATGTTGCTAATGAAAATGGCGATGGCCGAAATTCTTCATCTTCCTAACGTTCCCGTTAAGGTGTCGTTAAACGAGTACATTGATATCTCTAAAGAATACAGTACTCCCAATAGCAAAACTTTCGTAAATGGGGTGTTGGATAAAATAATTGCTCAATTAAAAAATGCAGGTGAGATTCAGAAAACCGGCAGGGGTTTAAAAGAGTAATTCTATTCTTAATTATGTCCTACAGATATCAAAAGTAAGAGTGTTGAAATCTTTTGACACTATAAATATTACTACCTAATTTATTTTTTTAATATTAGCTTTTGCCGCGAGGGCATCCCATTGGAACATTTTACTATGAAGCGATATTTAATTTTTGTTTTAGCCATTATTTTTAGCTCTGCTTCTTTTTCCCAAAAAAAACAAAAAGAACAAACTCCTACCGACAATAATTTTAATATCGAAGAGCTTCCTAAAGTTTTATTGGTTGAATTAAATAAATTCCGAAAAAGTAAAGGACTGGATACTCTTGAGACTAACGAATTACTTATAAATGCTGCATTTACCAGCGCCGAAAAATTTTCTGATGCTGCTAAATCACCGAAAGTGGATCCCAAAACCACCAAAAAAAATCTTAAAAGTGCAGGCGCTACCCGTAAAGGGGAAGAAGTAGCTATGAACGCGCCTATTAGTAAGGGCCGCGATAATTATAAAACCGATGAAATCGCCAAAATAATTTATGTGCGATGGGAAAACAATAAAAAAGATTTGCCGGTCATATTAAATCCGAAATATGTTATGGTGGGAATAAGTTGTATGGCCGATGATGATGGAAAAAAAGTGTATGCTTCGGCAGTTTTTGGGGGTTATGATATAATAAACGACGGAGCGGCAATGAAAAAAGAATTAGCGGTTCCTTATAATAACAAATCCAAAAAATTAAAAGGTCCTGAGCAAAAGCCCTGCAAAAAATGTGAGAAATGGAAAAATTACGATCTCCTTCAAAAAGGCATAACTGTTATTGGCGGTAAAATTTATTTGAAATATAATAGTATAAAGGATTTAAAAAAATTACTTAAAAAATCAACCGATGGTTTAGCAGTAGATATTGTGCAGCGCGCTCAGTACGATAAACCCGATTATAATATCATGGATAATAACCTTTATAATAAAGGAGTGATGAGTAAAGTAATTAAAAAGGATAAATTGTTTTCAAAAAATTTAGTGAAGCCCGATAAAAACGCGAAGAAAAAAACAAAAATTACAAGGTTGGAAGTAGAGATGGGAAAATGTGATCCTAAAATTAAAGGCGACTACGAATTAAATTTAATTGTGGTGCAAGACGGATACGTTTGTAAAACCGTTACGAGAAGTTATGTAGAGGCCGGCGACCCCGAAAGCAATACGCCGATTGGTATTTTGCCATATCCCGATACAAAAGGTTTGAAGCCGCCCTTTGAACCGCGGAGCGAAAGTTCTTTAATAAATTTTAAAATTCCTTTCGAAAAAAATAAATTTGAGTTTAAGCCCGAAGATATTGCGCCATTAATTACGGCTTTGAACGAGCCTGATTTTATTATTGACGGTTTATATATTTATGCGTATTCATCTATTGAAGGCGATTCGGTGGCCAATGCAAAACTACAACGAAAGCGCGCCGAAAGTGTTACAACGGTCTTGCAGAAAAGACAATCTGTAAAAATCCAACCATTGATCGAAACACGCGATAGCTGGGCTTTATTTATGCTAGAGAACGACGAAGGAAAATATGCTGACTTAACTAATATGGGAAAAAGAAAAGCCATTGATAAAATTAACGGCGATAAAAAATTACTTGTTGAATTAGAACCCATTTTAGCGAACGAACGTTTCGCTCAAATTATAATGGATGTAACTTACGATGTAACCGGAGATAAGGAACAGCGTTTTAGTGATGTTACTTTTCGTCGTATGCTAAAGGCGGATAATATGAAGCAAGCCTATAAAATTATGGAATACGTTTACAAGGCGAGCATGGATAAAAAATATACGCCGGACGCGATTGACAGTTTAAAAATTCCTAACCTCCCAAAATTTATTTCTTTAATGAATAACAAAGTGCATTACCGTTCATTGATGAATAATAACACCGTGGATGATGAAGATTACGATGAGATAAACCGTTTGTGTTTAATGGATGCGGCGAGCCCGATTTTGAAATACAATAAATTATTTTGTTCCATAAAATTAGATTCGAGTATTGGTGATGGCGAAGCGCAGGCAAGAATGCAGCAAAGCATTGAGGATTTGTATAAGGATAGTGTTTTGCTTGGGAAAAAGAAAATAGACGGATTAAATATTGAATGGCAATTTAAATTGATGGAAGTGCTCGACACTTCTGAAACGCCCGCCGCCGAAGCAGCTGTTGCCGCTTGTATTGAGCGTATAAAAGTTTTTTATAATATTAAAGAGGCCAGTTGGCAAAACGCACAAAAATTAGCTTATGTTTTTTCTAGAGCAAAAGATTACCGTTTCGCTTCGGGAGTTTTAGAACCTTACATCACTGCTGAGAACGTGGATGAGAATTTATTATTTACATACATTAGCATTGCTTCGCATTTACCCGAAAAATTTTACTCGCGCATGTTTGCCAATGCCTTGAGTGTTGCACGCCTGAAAAATAATGCGCGCTATTGCAAATTATTTGGCGAACCGTACATGAGTTTTCAGGTGTTGGATAATCCCGTAATTAAAAAAGAGTTTATGGGCTCGGGGTGTAAATAGGGTTTGACAGGTATTTCGGAAAACAATAATTCATGACAAGTTATATTGAAGATATTTATTCGGAATATAGGTCGACTTATGAATTCAAACCTGATTTTCATATTAGTTTTTACGAAAAGAATTCGCTGTTTTTCGACAATATAAAAGAATTTAAAAACAAGCAAGAATTAAAATATTATATTGAAATTATTTGTAAATATGTACAAGCTCATGAACAATTGGATCATTACAGTTTAGTTAATGAATTAATAGAAAAATTTCAATATTTTATCGATTGCGAAATAGCAAGGCTTAGTGCTAATGAGCTCAAAGACGAATGGTATCATGAAATATCATTTACAAAAGCTATTGCAAGTTATTATCTTAAAGATTATAGTGCGGCAGTATTAATTTTTAAAAATTTAGTTCTCGAGGACAATAAAAATGACCGTTTCAAGAAATGGTTAGCTTATTCACGTTACGGACAAAAAACACGGCTCATAAGAACTATTCAAATATTTTGCGGAATTATAATTGCTATTGAGACAATTTTTGGGTCGTCGATTCTTAAGCACGGAGAACGGCAGTTTCTATTAATAACAGGATTTTTTGGTCTTTTGGCAACCATAGGGTACGAACAATATGTTATTTATAATTTTCGAGGGAAATAATTCCCAAAGCCCTTACTTCCTCTCCGAATAATCCAGCAAACTCTCTACTTCTAATCCCATTTTTAATCGGCGTTCATTCATATTTACTAAATCTTTTACAGGGTAATAAACTGTTTGTTTTGTTTTTTCGTTATAGTGCGATTGTGTTCCGTACAACTGGTAACCTTCTTTTGCTATTAATAATTTATCCTCAAAATAAGCCATGTCTTTTAAACTGATATCATTTTTTAAACTTGCTTCTTTAAAAACCTCAAAATATTTTTCTTTTATTTTCCAATTAGCAGAACTTATAATAAAAAAAATAATGTCATTGTCTTTGCCAACTTGTTGTTTTGCAGGATAACCATATTTTGCAATGATGTTATCGATTCTTTTAAAAACCGTTGTGTCGTTTTTATTTTGAGAATAATCTTTTTCAATTTGCTTCAACTTCGCGGCCAGCAAATCAAATTCTTTAGAGCCGGTGTTGTAAATAAAATTTTCCTTAATTGATTTTCCTTTTTCGTAAAAAGATATTTTTTGCAATTTTCCGTTCGGTAAATAATGTTTCCATCTCCCATAATAATAAAAATGTAATCCTTTTTCTTCTAAAACAATATTGGCTTTTCCGGCTAAGGCTAATTGTCCGTTTGGATGATAATGTTTTATTTTAATTTTCTCTCCTCTATAAATTTCTATCCTGTCTTTTTCACCATCAGTAGTATTATAAATCCATTTCCCTACTTGAGTTCCGTTCTTAAATTTTCCTTTACTCAGTATTTTTGTTTTTGAATTATCGGTATAATAAACCCAACAACCATTTTGCTGATGGTTTTTATATTGATTAATTTTTAGAGTATCGCAGGAAGTTGAAAATATAATAATTGCTAAAACAGTTAAAAAACAGTTAAATGTTAATGATTTTATACAAGATAAACGTTTCAATTTTTCTAATTTTGTGTCTCTAACAAAAATACTATTTATGTCATATATCAACACCATTAATGCCCGCCAGATTTTAGACTCAAGAGGAAATCCAACGATTGAAGTAGATGTAATAACCGAAAACGGAGTTTTAGGCAGGGCCGCCGTTCCATCGGGCGCATCAACAGGTTCGCACGAAGCGGTTGAATTACGCGACGGTGATAAAACACAATATTTAGGTAAAGGTGTTAATCGCGCCGTTACCAATGTAAATTCAGTTATTCGCGAAGCTTTAAAAGGTATGTCGGTTTTTGAACAAAACGAAATTGACGCAAAAATGATTGAACTCGATGGCAGCGAAAACAAAGCTAATCTTGGTGCGAATGCAATTTTGGGAGTATCGCTTGCCATAGCAAAAGCGGGCGCGCTCGAAAGCGGAATGCCTTTGTACCGTTACGTGGGCGGAGTAAATGCCAATTTATTACCCATCCCAATGATGAATATTTTAAATGGTGGTGCGCATGCCGATAACGGAATAGATTTTCAGGAATTTATGATAATGCCGGTTGGCGCCGAAAATTTTAGCGAAGGTTTAAGAATGGGAACCGAAATTTTTCATCACTTAAAAGCCGTTTTAAAATCACAAAAATTAGGAACTAACGTTGGCGACGAAGGCGGATTCGCTCCCAATTTTAAAAATAATGAAGATGCCATAAAAGCTGTTATGCAAGCTATCGATAAAGCAGGTTACAAAGCGGGCGAAGATATTTACATCGCGCTCGACGCCGCTGCTTCCGAATTTTACTATAAAAAAACAAAATCTTACGTTTTTAAAAAATCGACAGGAGATAAATTAACGTCGAAACAAATGGTGGATTATTGGGCCGGATGGTGTAAAAAATATCCAATCATTTCAATAGAAGACGGTTTTGCCGAAGACGATTGGGACGGATGGAAACAAGTAACCGATAAATTAGGCGATAAAATTCAATTAGTAGGAGATGATTTATTTGTTACCAATGTAAATCGTTTAGCCGAAGGAATTAATAAAGGCGTTGCCAATTCCATCTTAGTAAAAGTAAATCAAATTGGCACTCTTACCGAAACTATTAACGCTGTTCAGTTGGCGCATAAACATAGTTATACTTCGGTAATGAGTCACCGCAGTGGCGAAACTGAAGATACCACAATAGCCGATTTAGCAGTAGCTTTAAATTGCGGACAAATAAAAACCGGTTCCGCATCAAGAAGCGACCGGATTGCAAAATACAATCAGCTCTTAAGAATAGAAGAAACCTTGGGTTCCTCAGCAAGATACCTTGGAAAATCCTTCAGATTCTCAAAATAGCTCTAAAAAAGAATGCCTAGAACTCCCCTTTCCTTTGTAAAGGGGCCGACCGCCGCGAGCATCGCTACTAACTCCTCTTTCCCCTAAAAAATGCCTCTTCTCCCCTTTCCCTAGGAAAGGGGCCGGGGGATAGGTAAAATTTGTTTTTCACCTTTCCTTCATTAAATTTACATAGTTAAAACTATTCTCCATGGACAGACTAAAAGAAAAATTTCGCGATAAAGCCACAGCGCTTTCTACAGAAATAAAAGACATTGTAAAAAATCACGGTGATTTAAAATTAGGAGAAATTACTGTAGCACAAGTTTACCAGGGTATGCGCGGTATGTTGGGAATGGTGACTGAAACCTCCAAATTAGATCCCGATGAAGGAATTCGTTTCAGAGGATATTCGATTCCGGAATTACGTAAACAATTACCAAAAGCTCCAGGCGGAACAGAACCGTTACCGGAAGGAATATTTTATTTAATGTTGGTTGGAGAATTACCATCGCAAGATGATGTAACTTTTATTACTAACGAATGGATGAAGCGCAGCAATGTACCGAAGCATGTGTTTGATGTAATTGAAGAATTACCTGTTGATGCCCATCCTATGACGCAATTTGTAATTGGTGTTATGGCCATGCAAACCGAAAGTGTTTTTGCAAAAGCGTATCACAAAGGAATTAGTAAAAAAGATTATTGGGATTACGCTTACGAAGATTCAATGAATTTGATTGCGCGTTTGCCTCGTATTGCAGCCTACATTTACAGAAGAAAATATAAAGGCGGCGTTCATATTGAGCCGGATCATAAATTAGATTGGGCAGCCAACTTTGCACACATGTTAGGATATGATGATGTTGATTTTAAAAGATTGATGCGCTTGTATCAAACCATTCACGTTGATCACGAAGGCGGAAATGTTTCGGCGCACACAACACATTTGGTTGGTTCGGCATTAGCAGATCCGTATTTAGCATACGCAGCCGGCATGAACGGTTTGGCGGGACCGTTACACGGTTTAGCAAATCAGGAAGTATTAAGCTGGATTATGGAGTTGAAAGAAAATTTGGGAGGAGGATTACCAACCAAAGATCAGATTGCCGAATACATTAAGAAAACTTTAGCCGAAGGAAAAGTAGTTCCCGGGTATGGACATGCAGTGTTGCGTAAAACCGATCCGCGTTTTGCCGCGCAACAAGATTTTTATCGCACTTGGATAAAGCACGACGATATTTGTGAAATTGTACAAATGGTTTACGAAGTTGCTCCTCCAATTTTAGAAGCTACCGGTAAAATAAAAAATCCGTGGCCAAATGTAGACGCGCATTCAGGAGCACTCTTAGTTCATTACGGTATGTTTGAATATGATTTCTACACTGTTCTTTTCGGTGTTAGCAGATCGTTAGGTGTATTAGCCAGTTTAATTTGGGATAGAGCAACGGGGGCACCGTTAGAGCGTCCGGGCTCCACCACTACCGAAGCCATTCAAGCCAAAATAAAAGCGGCCGCAGAAGTTAAGAAAGCATAACCAGCAAAAATAAAGCCCCGCTAAATTTGGGGCTTTTTTATTTTACAAAAAAATGAAACTTATTTTAAACGATACTATTGCTGCATTGGCTACGGCGCATGGAAGCGCTGCCATTGCCGTTATCCGCTTAAGCGGAAATAAATCGTTTGAAATAACCGAAAAAGTTTTTTTTGATAAAGAATTAAATCCCAAAAATATTTCTTCCGAAAAAAGTCACACTGTGCATTTCGGAATTATTGCCGAAAATAAAATTATTATTGATGAGGTTTTAGTGAGCATTTTTAAATCGCCGCATTCTTATACAGGTGATGATAGTATTGAAATTTCCTGTCACGGTTCGGTTTACATTCAGCAAAAAATATTGCAGGTACTTTTAAGTTACGGCGCGCGAATGGCGCAGCCCGGCGAATTTACTTTGCGCGCTTTTTTAAATGGCAAATTTGATTTATCGCAGGCCGAAGCGGTGGCCGATTTAATTGCGAGTAATTCGGGTTTATCGCATCAGGTGGCGATGCAGCAAATGCGCGGGGGTTTCTCGAGTAAAATAAAAGTATTGCGCGATCACTTGATTAATTTTGCTTCGCTTATTGAATTGGAATTAGATTTTAGTGAGGAGGATGTGGAGTTTGCCGATAGAAACGATCTTAAAAAATTAATTCAAACTATTATTTCCATCATCTCTAAATTAATGGAAAGTTTTGAAGTAGGTAACGTTATTAAAACCGGAATTCCTGTTGCAATCGTAGGAAAACCCAATTCGGGTAAATCAACTTTATTAAATGTTTTATTGGAAGATGACCGGGCAATTGTGAGTGAAATTCCCGGAACAACCCGCGATTCTATTGAAGATGAAATGACAATTGACGGGGTGTTATTTCGTTTTATTGACACGGCGGGAATTCGCACTACAACAGATGTGATTGAACAAATGGGAGTGAACCGTTCGTTTGACGTGATAAAAAAATCGGCCATCATTATTTATTTGTTCGATGTACACGAATTAAGTTCGGGCGATTTAACTCTTGAAATAAATTTAATTAAAGAACATATCGGAACTTCGCAGCTGGTAATTGTTGCCAATAAAATTGATGTCGAAAACATAAAAGATTTAAAAGAAGAATTTAAGAAGTTTGATGACCTAATTTACATCTCTGCAAAAGAAAATAAAAACATTGATGAATTGAAAGAGCAATTAGTAAATTTATTTGACGACCGTACTGTGAACGCTACGGATACAATTGTAACCAGTGCCCGCCACGCAGAAACACTTAAACGGGCTAATAACGCTCTGCAGATTGTTGCAACCGGACTGGAAGAAAAAATGCCGGGTGATTTGTTGGCGCTGGAAATTCGTTATGCTTTGGATGAATTAGGAAGTTTAACCGGTGAAGTTACCAATGAAGATTTGTTGAATTCAATTTTCACGCGGTTTTGCATCGGTAAATAATTTTGCCATACTCATTCAATCTTCTTACTTTAGCATTCCTAATAAAAACAAAAAATGGCAACAGCATCCGATTTATCAAAAGGCGCGTATATAAGGTATGAAAACGAATTATTAAATGTTTTAGAGTACGAACATATTACACCGGGCAAGGGAAATACGATTTACTCTGTAAAATGCCGTAATGTAAAAACAGCAAAGCAAAGCGAGATTCGTTTTCGTCCGGGCGAAAAAGTGGAGTTTGTAAGAGTAGAATTACATGAGATGCAATATTTATTTGCCGAAGGTGATTCTTTGGTTTGTATGAATCAGGAAAACTTCGAGCAGATTTCTGTTCCAAAATATTTATTAGGCGACAGTATTAAATTTCTTCAGGAAAGTGTTTTAGTAAAAGTTTATTTCGACGATAACAATGAACCTATTAATGCCGAACTTCCAAAACATATTGAGGTTATTGTTGGATTTATTGAAAACGGCGCCGGCAAAGCGTTAAAAACTGCTGAGATTGGTAATGGCGCAAAAATAGTAGTTCCTTTATTTATTGAACAGGGCGAAAAAATAAAAATCAATACCGAAACCGGCGAGTATATGGAAAGGGTGAAGTAAAAATTATTAGTAAGCAATTCGTTACAAATTGGTGTGAATTGTAAAGAATAAAATTTCGCACCAACTATTTTTCAGTACCTTATCCCTAATTAAGGAGTTTAGTAATAATAAATTCCGTCCTTCTGTTTTCTTGATGTTCAGCGTCTGAACAAGTAGATTTAACTTTTCCCTCGCAAGCGCAGCCGTTTTTTAACTTACTTTCCCCGTAACCTTTTCCGTAAATACGTGAAGGATTTGGTATTGATTTTTTAATATATGCTGCCGATGCTTTTGCTCTTTTGTCAGATAAGGTCATATTATATGAGATAGGTGCTCTGCAATCCGTGTGAGAACCTAGTTCAACAGTCATACCAGGATACTCATTCATTATCTTCACAATTTTATTTAATTCCATTGCCGCATCCGGACGAATATTAAATTTATTTACATCAAAATAAATGGGTTTAATATCAACCATCTTCGCTAAGTCTCCACCAACTTCAAGTTTCCCTAAACTTATGTCTAATGCGTCGTGCACTTTTTGTTCTCCTGGTTTATCCAAAGTTCTTACAAAGTCAACAGTTTTATTTAAGTAACCGGGTTTACTTAGTTCTATTTTATATTTAATGCCATCACCTAATTTTTTACCCGTAATAAGAGATTTATAATCGCCACTGGCCGGTGTTACATATTCAACTACTTTTCCATTTTCATCTGTAATTTTCATAGTCACACCTTCCAATGGATTTTTAGTTTTAACATCTGTTATCAAAGCTAATAAAGAGAAACCGGGGTCTTTTTCAAGAATTAAATCAGATATGATGACATCTTCAGGAACAGCAGTGTTAGCAGTGTTCTTCCCATCGAAATATTTTTCTTTATTGCCATCTAATTTAAATTGCTTGTCGGCATCTACATTAAATAAATAAGCGCCATCATCACTAGTTGTTACCGTTTTCAAAACAGTTCCGTTATCATCGTATAAATTTATTTTTGTGTTGGCCAAAATATTCCCTTCTTTATCTTTAGCAGTTCCTTTAATTGTTTTACCAAATACAAAGGGCTTCAATAAATCGAAACTATAAATATCGTCATCGCCTTTTCCGCCTTCACGATTACTGGCAAAGTATCCTTTTTTCTTTTCAGCATCTAGTACCATTGTAAAATCATCTTTGCTGCTATTAATGGGAGAACCTACGTTAATTACTTTATTAATGTTGTTATTTTTAATTTCAGTTGCAAATACATCTAATCCGCCTAAACCGGGTCTTCCATCAGAAGAAAAGAAAAATAATCCACTTTCATGAATAAACGGAAACACTTCGTTTCCCTCCGTATTAATTTTATCGCCTAAGTTTTCAGGTTTTGTCCAGTTACCATCAATACCACGAATTGTTTTATAAATATCAACGCCGCCCTTACCTCCCGGCATATCACTAGAAAAATAAAGGGTGTTTCCATCTGCTGTTAAAGCTGGATGTCCGCAAGAATACTCGTTATTATTATAAGGGAAAGGAACATTATCTGACCATTTACCATCTTTGTTTAATTTGGTTTCAAAGAGCTGCAATTTGCGTATACCATCTTTACTTTTTGCCGAATAATTATCTGATGTAAACAACATCACGTTTCCTTCTTTATTATAACAAGCAGGGCCTTCGTGATATTTTTTATTTAATTTGCTTAATTTTTTAGCGTCTTTTAATTCATTGGATGCGTCTTTTTTAGCCGTGTATAAATCAAGATAAGGCAATTTGTTTCCTGTCCAAACCCGAAAAACAGCACCAACATCGTGCTTAGATGAAACATAAACAACGTCGTTTTTATAGTAAGCCGGACCAAAATCTTGTTGAGCAGAATTTATCTCAAGGTCTTTTATTGAAAACTGCCCATTATCTTTTAATAATTCGGCAAAATATTGCTTGTTAGAATTATACAAAGCTATACGGCTATCGTTTGTTTTTAATGAATTATAGGTGTCTAACTGCGTTACCGCTTCGTTATACTTACTGTTTGTTTTTAAAATTTGTGCATAAGCATAAACATCATCTGGCGTTTTATCGCTTGCAGAAGCCACCTTCGCGTAATTAATTTCAGCGTTTTTATAATCGCCAACCATTTTATAACTCTCGGCCAGCTCTCGAATTATATCGGTTTTAATATCGCTTTTATTAGCAACTTTATCAATTACATGACTATAATCGTAATTATTGTAGTATTTCGCAGCCTTCTTTACTGAAGCACTTTGAGCGACCATAAAAACTGGTAACACAAACAAATTTAATATATAAATATTTTTTTTCATTTTAATTTTTTTATTCAATGTTTAGAAATAGCGAGGTGATTTAATTTTAGCTTTTGATTTAAAAATGAAATCATATCGCAACATTATTTCATGACTTCCAGAATTATACTTACCTGTTGTATTGGCCATTGACCAATCAAACGAATAACCCAAATAAAATTGTTCAGTAAAATTAAATCCAACTAACATTCCAACGGCATCACCGGTTCTGTACATCGCACCAATATTAAATTTTTCTTTGTATAAAAACATAGCGGTGACATCTCCTTGAATTGGCGCGCCCTCAGTAGCTTTTACAAAAATAGTTGGTTTTAATTTTAACGCATTGGATAAATTAAATACCGCCCCCATTATCATAAAATAATGACGTTGTTCTTTTGAGGCAGAGGAAGTACTATTACTTAATTTATTTTCAAATAATTTAGGAGTAGAAATTCCCACATAAAAACGCTCACGGTAATAATACAAACCGGCACCTAAATTTAGTAATGTGGTATTTACATTTTGTGCAAACGCAACGTCATTTTGTTGGTCTAGAGTAAGTGTACTTAAATCATTTCGATAAAAGTTAGCCAAGCCTTTCAATCCGAAAGCTAATTTACTTTTTTGGGTTAACCTAATCTGGTAAGCTAAATCAATTGCAACAACAGTACTTTTTGTCGGGCCGATTTGATCATTCAATAAGCTTAAACCAATTCCCATTTTACCATTAAGCATTGGGGAATGCATTGTTAATGATTGACCTTGAGGCGCGCCATCAAAACCCACCCATTGCGAGCGATGTATTCCGGTTACAGTTAATGCCTCTCTTGTTCCAGCATAGGCAGGATTTAACCATAATGTATTATACATATAATGGCTAAACATGGCATCTTGCTGAGCGTTAACTTCACCAATTAGGGCAGTTAAAACTATCAGTATTGCTTTTATTCTTTTCATTTCTTTAAAGTCTAATTTTATAATTATTATTATTTGACATTTCGGTTTAAATAAATAAATCCTTTATATGGTTTATCTCCATTACCTAAATCAAGAATGTAGAAATATGTTCCTTCCGGAAGATCATCGCTACCGAATTTTAAACCTTCACTTGATTTACCATTCCAAGTATTATCGTAACCTTTCATTTTGTAAATCACATTACCCCATCTGTTTAAGATATTTAGATTATTATCAGGATAGGCGCCGATTCCTCTAATTACAAATAAATCATTTACTCCATCTCCGTTTGGAGAGAAACCTTGCGGTATAACTAAAGAACCATCACCAACAAATATTGTTGTTTCTCCCTCACCAGAGTCGCTTGCATTGCCGTTCCCGTTTGGATCAGGGTTAGTTCCATTAGTTGAAACATCAATTCCTGTTGCGCCCAAACCATTTGGTAAACTATTACCAGATGCAACAGCGCTGTTTGAATACGTTATTGATGAGCTGGCGTTCGTACAATATCTAACAGTTATTGAAATAATATCGACCTGACCAACAGCTAAACTACTAGTTGAAACTACCAAATTTATATTAGAAGAACCATTAAACAATGGATTCGGTACCAATAATCCGTTTGCACTTGTAGGGGCTGACAAAACTGTATAAGTTGAAGGAGAAGTAAATGTGTTATCTAAATTATCAGTTACACTTACACTATAAATTGGAGCGGAACCATAGTTTTTTACAGTGAAATTAAATGTTACTTTATAACAACCATTTCCATCAAATTCAGGCTTGCCGGCCATTTTAGCTATACCAATTACGGGAGGTGGAGTATTCCCCACCTGTATTGTAATTGTAGTAGTACTACAAACCGTTGGATTTACGGCTGTATTACAAACTGTATAAGTTGTGCTTGCAGTACCCGTAAAGCTTGGATTTGGTACAAAAGTGTACTGGCCGGTTGCAGGATTAATTATTATTGTTCCCGTACTCGGCGCAGGTTGAGTTACACTTACCGAATAAGTTCCGGCCGGTACAATTCCACCATCATTAGTTAACAATGTTCCGGTTACCGAAACGCTTGGTGTTGTTACAATCGGATCTGGATTTGCTACTAATGTAGGGAATACCGTAATTGTTAAAGTTGTTACTGAACAAGGCGGTGAAAACGCATTACATAAAGTGTAAGTAACAATTGTTGTTCCTGTAAAGCCGGCGGCAGGGGT
>JAHEYG010000016.1:14395-43698 GCA_023251725.1 Sphingobacteriaceae bacterium
GTTGGCTGACTTGAAGTAAATACAGGGCTTAATGCTACGCCAGCTCCTGTATCGTTTGTTGCTACTGTGCCACTAACAGGTGTGTTTTGCATAGTAGTTGTACCATCAGCTACCGCTAAAGGTAAATTCCCCACCTGTATTGTAATTGTTGTAGTACTACAAACCGTTGGATTTACGGCTGTATTACAAACTGTATAGGTTGTGCTTGCAGTACCGGTAAAGCTTGGATTTGGTACAAAAGTGTACTGTCCGGTTGCAGGATTAATTATTATTGTTCCCGTACTTGGTGCAGGTTGAGTTACACTTACCGAATAAGTTCCGGCCGGTACAATTCCACCATCATTAGTTAACAATGTTCCGGTTACCGAAACGCTTGGTGTTGTTACAATCGGATCGGGATTTGCTACTAATGTAGGGAATACCGTAAAAGTAATTGTAGTGGTTGAACATGGAGGTGATAAAAGATTACATAAAGTATATGTTGCAACCGTTGTTCCGGTAAAGCCCACGGCAGGGGTATAAGTATATTGTCCAGTTGAAGGATTCATTGTTAAAGTTCCTGTACCTGCAGTTGGCTGACTTGAAGTAAATACAGGGCTTAATGCTACGCCAGCTCCTGTATCGTTTGTTGCTACTGTGCCACTAACAGGTGTGTTTTGCATAGTAGTTGTACCATCAGCTACCGCTAAAGGTAAATTCCCCACCTGTATTGTAATTGTTGTAGTACTACAAACCGTTGGATTTACGGCTGTATTACAAACTGTATAGGTTGTGCTTGCAGTACCGGTAAAGCTTGGATTTGGTACAAAAGTGTACTGTCCGGTTGCAGGATTAATTATTATTGTTCCCGTACTTGGTGCAGGTTGAGTTACACTTACCGAATAAGTTCCGGCCGGTACAATTCCACCATCATTAGTTAACAATGTTCCGGTTACCGAAACGCTTGGTGTTGTTACAATCGGATCGGGATTTGCTACTAATGTAGGGAATACCGTAAAAGTAATTGTAGTGGTTGAACATGGAGGTGATAAAAGATTACATAAAGTATATGTTGCAACCGTTGTTCCGGTAAAGCCGGCGGCAGGGGTATAAGTATATTGTCCTGTTGAAGGATTCATTGTTAAAGTTCCCGTACCTGCAGTTGGCTGACTAGAAGTAAATACAGGACTTAATGCTACGCCAGCTCCTGTATCATTTGTTGCTACTGTGCCACTAACAGGTGTGTTTTGCATAGTAGTTGTTGCATCTGCAACTGCTAATGGCAAAGTGCCTACTTGAAGTATAATGGTTGTGTTTGCGCATTGTGCAGGAGAAACAGTTGTATTACATACCGTATATGTTGTACTTGCCGTTCCGGTAAAGGCTGGATTTGGCGTAAATGTATATTGACCAGTTGTAGGGTTTATGGTAATAGTTCCTGTTGATGGAGCCGGCTGAGTAACTGTTACACTTATTGTAACACCTGCAGGAATAACATCATTGGTAGTAAGATTTCCAGTAGTAGGCGTTGCGGGCGCCGTAATAACTGTATTTGAATTAGCAACTATATTTGGATATACCGTAAAAGTAATAGTTGTGTTTGAACAAACAACCGGTGAACCATTGCATAATGTGTAAGTTGCAACAGTAGTACCTGTAAAACCTGTTGCTGGAGTGTAAGTGTATTGCCCCGTAGAAGGATTCATTATCAAAGTTCCTGTTCCGGCAGTTGGTTGCCCATTTGAAAATGTTCCGCCAACGGTGTTAATATCGTTTGTACCAGCATTACCAGAAACAGGAACATTGATTGTAGTGTTAGTTCCATCACTCACGGCAGTTGGACATACAGTATTTACCAAGACTGTTACAGTTTTATTACCAACACATGAATTAGTTCCTGATACAGTTGTAGCAAATAAAGAATATGTAGTAGTAGTGGTTGGGCTAACAATTGCTGTTGCTGAAATAATTGGACCCGGAGTCCAGGTATATGCTGTTGCTCCAGAACCAATCAAGGCAATTGTAGATGAAGCACAGGTTGTAGGACTTGCAGGCGCGACTGCTAAACCTGAAATTTCAGATTCTACATAGTAATCTTCAATTTCCCCGTTTAATGCAGTTCCAATACTTCTTTCATCCACTGTAGCTGTACCAACCGCATCAACTAAAGCATCCGTTGTTAAACGAACGCGTAAATATCTTTTACCGCAAGGCACACCCAATAAACCTGCGTGTGTAAACGTAAATGTTTGAGAAGGGGTTGCTGCAGCAATTGTTGCTGTTTGTGATTCAGTTGCTTGAAAAGCACCATCACCGTTCCAATCAACCCAAGTATATATGTTACCTGATAAAGTAAATGTATTTTTAGCTAAAACAGTATAAGAGTAAGAAGCGCCTCCTGTATAATTTACTAAAGTACCAATTCCATCCTCTTCAATACCATCACCTGCAGTACCAGTATTTACTGCCCCCAAAGCTACATTGGCAGGAGATGTATTATTTGCTAAAGGCGCCGTATTACCTAAAATAATACCCGAAGCACATACGTAATAGTTTTGAGCAATATTAGCTCCTCCATTTTCAAAACTTAATGGTGAATCACCGGTATCATAAGTACTGGCATTGCACAATACTCCTGGAGGGGTTAGTAAACAATTGAAAGCGGTTATAAAACTACCTGCCGCTATACCATCGCCCATTGAGCCATTTATTTTATGTCCAGTATAACAATATCTATCGGCACACTCTTTCATGTATGCCGAAGTATGACCTCCAACTTCTAAATACAAAGGATTATCTACACCGAAAGTAAAACCACCTGGTCTAATAGGTAAAAGAAATGGACCAGCTGCTGCCTGACCAATCATTCCTGGGCCGCTGTTACTGCCCCACTCATACATATCTTTTGTTGAAGTAATACAACCGGCAGAACCTTCCAAACCACGCGCATCCTGATCATTACCCGAAACGAAAATAACATTAGTTAAATTACCAACCCCGGTTGAGTTTAAAACAGTAACCCAACCTACTTGAGAGACCGTATTATTAATACCCAACTGACCGAACGTATTATTTCCTAATGCATATAACAAATTTGTAGCAGGATTGATGGCGTAGTAACTTGGCTCAGTAGCATTACTAGTCATGGCGGTCATTAATGGTTTACCTGCGAAGGGCGGGGTCATTGGCGTGGCTCTGTTTCTCGCAGTCGCAATAGTACCATCTCCCAAATAAGATAAAGTACCCCAAGTATACCAGGTACCGCCACTTGTATGAGCATACATGGCACGTGGAGTAACCCTGTAATCATCTACGTTACTTAAAATCGGGTTTCCAAGAGCACTTGTGGTTACACGTGCCCAAAAATTTGTTGCAATAGTAGGGCCGACTGCACCAACTCCATATAAAGCAGAATTAGCTACAGCCGAACATACCCAAATTTCACCGGTTGTAGTTAATAAAGTAAGCGCATTACAAGTACCTAACATATCTGTTACCATAGCAGGTGTTACACCTGCCGGTAAAGGTATGGCCTGAAAAGCAGGACCAGCAGTTAAAGCTGCCGGTATAACAACACCCGGATCACCCCAGGCATATAGAGTATTTGTCGTTAAAATAAAGGATTGGCATAGAGCAGCTACGCTTGTTCCTAATGTTGCTAAAAGCGGAGTTCCAGTATAGGCGTATCCTCCTATGGGCGCTATAGTCACAGGAACAAGATTATTAGCAGCGCCTGATGGAGCCATATTAACGCCCCAACATTGAAAGCTACCTGTGTATAACTTTACAATTGTACTGTGAAAACCTGATTGGATTTCATCGTAAACCTTACCTGACTTACAAACCTGTGCGTTTGAAAACTTAAAACCAATGGTAAAAATTAAAAGTGCAAGAATAGCCTTTACCTTTTGTAACCAGAATGTTTGTGAAATTGTTCTATTCATAATTGCTTATTTAAATTACTTTACCACTAAAAAATTATAGAAAAACCCTTTGCCAGAGGTATTAAAAAATCCTATTTGTGCCTTACCAAAACCGTTTGGCTTTCCGTATAGTTCAAAACTTATTATCTGCTTGCCCTTTTTTAAACCTGTTTTGCTTAATGGTTTTGCCAAAACACCCATTATACCTGAAGAAGGATTGACTTTGGGTTCGAAATTTGATTCTGATTTGGAATAACTGTAGTACTCAACCGGCATGGATAAAACATATCCTTTTAATGAATCTGTTTTAGAATACTTAACAGATTTATTCAATTTAGCTAATTCGGGTCTAAAAATTAACTTGGTATCAGATACATTTATAACACTTGTATCAGAATATAAAACGTTATTTACAGTGACAAAAAAAACACATTTAAAAACTCCAGGCTTATCAAATTCAATTTCCGGTGTTACATCTCCATTACCTTCACTTATAGTTTTTTTAAGATCTTTACTATCGAAAATAGTCCATTTTGCCACAACGCCTAGTGAATTTAGGACACTAAAGCTTGTCTTATCTTTAAACTCTAAAAAAAACAAATGCTGTGTAACTTCAAATTCTTCACCGCACTTATTTATTTTTTTTTGAGAACTAACATCATCAATAAATTGTATTGAGGAGTATATTTTAACTTCCGAACAAAAGGTAAATAAAAATAATATTACTATGGTTTTAAAGTAAGCCTTCATTAATCGCTGCGAATTTACATTTTTTTTTAAATAAAATGTTGCAACACTTAACAAGCGAGTGTATTGGGCAATAAGTGATGCTAATACGGGTCATTATTTTAATAACATTTCTTATTTTTGCCTTTTTTTATGTAATTATACTGTTCCCATGAAGTTAAAGTATTGTTTCTCTGCACTTTTCATTATTTTTTACTTCTTTTCTTCTTTTTCGCAAACCAACGGGCATTTAATAGAACAAAGCCTCGGCATTAAAGTTCCGTTTACTATAACCCAATATTCTACGCGTGAAGGGCTTCCACAAAGTCAAGTTGCCGAAATAGAAGTTAAAAAAAACGGTCATCTTATTATATCTACTGCAAATGGAATAGTAGAATTTAATGGTGTTTCGTTTAAATCAATGAAGATTAGTGATGAATGTAAAAAACACATTTTTACAAAATTATTTTGGGTTGATGATTCTCAAACTTTAATAGGAACTGAAACCGGTGCTTCTTTGAGTCAAATCTATCCAAGTTTTATTGAAACGATTTTTAAAGCACCATTTGTAGTAAACGATAGTTTGTTTTGTATAAGCGAAATGGGGGATATTTACTACTCTAAAACAAATAATTTAAAGTATAAAAAACTTTTTGCAAGTACTATAAAAAACGCAAAATGTATGTGTTTTAAATCGCCCAATTTTTACATTGGTAGCTCTGAAGGTTTATATAAATACAATCTTCTTAAAAATGAAACAACAAAACTACTTAAAGGCGAATTTCTGTCTTTACTTATCAACCCATTTAATAATCTGGTTTATGCAGTTGGTAGTAACGAAATTTTTAAAATTAATAAGGAGCCGGTTAAGGTTTTTGAAATTGAAAATAGAAATGTACTCTGCAAAGATATTGCCTTCATAGATTCTTCTGAGTTTTTTGTTGCTACTACTAAAGGGCTGTATCAAGTTGGCAAGGGGTATAAAGATTTGTATACCAAAAAAAACACTTTGCCGTCGGAATATATTGAATGTTTATATTATAATAAACAAGAAAATTGTTTGTTTGTTGGTACAGGAGAAAAAGGTCTTTTAAGATTGCAACTTAAAAATTGCTATAGTTTTGCAGAGGCTCAAGGGTTTAAAACAGCTTCTTCAATCAGTTCAATAATAAAAACAACTTCGAACGACGTGTTGGTATCAGAGTATTGTTGCAATATTTATAAAATTGGGGTTGATACTATTTATCCTTATACAGATGTTACTTCAGGATATGCTTCATTAGCCGAAATTGATTCGGTAATTTTTGCGGGGACCTGGGGAAATGGAGTAAAATTAATTAAAAATAAAAAACTAATAGGACAACTAAGTTATCCAAATAATTTACCTGACCCTAATGTACATGGCGTGTTTAAAGATTCGAAAGGTGGGATATGGATAAGCACAAATAATGGAATTGCTTGGGGTGCAAAATCAGAAGAAATTAAACCGCTGCATCCAAAAAGAATAACCGATTTAATTGTTGTTTTTTACGAGCTAAAAAATAACAATGTTTGTATTGGGGGCAGTAATGGCGTATTTATTTTAGATCAAAATAAAAATATAATTACCAAGCTTGACAAAAGTAATGGCTTAGTTGCAAAAGAAATCAGGTCTTTCTATGAAGACACAGAAGGTAAATTATGGATTGGGACTTACGATGGTGGGCTTTATTGTTATTACAAAAATAATTTAGTTCAAATCAACTCGATGAAGAATGCTATGCTTGATAAAGATGCATTTTGTTTGGCAAAAGATTCCTTTGGCTATCTATTCATCACCTCCAACCACGGATTGTGGCGTATTAATGAAAACGACCTGAATAATTTTTATTATAAAAAAACCGACTATTTGGTTCCTTTTTTTTACGGCGAAGAAACAGGTATTTTAAATACTGAATTTAATGGGGGGTTTCAAAATAATTATCTTAAAACAAAACAGAATCACTTCTATTTTCCAACAATTCAAGGCTTAGTAATCGTTACACCCGAACAACCGGTGTTTAGAAAACTAAATATCGTTTTAGACAAAATTTTAGTAAATGATACCTTTTCTAGTGTAAACCAAACTGTTTTTAATAGAAATGTATATTCACTACAGTTTGATTTTTCATGCATAAGTTTTGTTTCAAAATATAATGTTTATTACCAATACAAAATAGTGCACGATAATGAAACCGCACAATGGAGTGCGTTGCAAAAAAATCAATCCGTTAGTTTTAAACTGCTAGTCCCCGGTAAATACACATTTGTAATCAGAGCCATTGACGCATTTAACGATCCAAATCCAACTGAAATAAAATATAAGTTTGAAATATTGCCTTATTTTTATGAAACATTTTGGTTTAAAGTTATTTTACTTCTGCTAATTATTTCAGTTGTTAGCACTTTTACAAGGTATCGAATTCAAATTTTTCGTCGAAAAGGGATAGAAAAAGAGCGACAAAAACGGCAGTTAGCTGAATTGGAATTAAAAGTTTTGCAGTCGCAAATGAACCCCCATTTTATATTTAACTGTTTAAATAGCATAAAATACTTTATTTCAATTCACGATGACAAAAACGCCAATGATTTTATTGATTATTTTTCGGTTTTATTAAGAAAATTTATTGGATATAGCGAAAGTTCATTTATAACTATTGACGAGGAGGCAAAAGTTCTAGAGTCGTATCTTGAACTGGAAAAACGGAGAAGCGATCCGCCTTTTACCACAATTTTACAAATTCCAGAAGAACTTTTTCAGATTAAAATCCCTACCTTTCTTATACAACCCTTTGTTGAGAACGCCATTAAACATGGTATATTCAATTCATTTGAGAAGTGTCATCTACAAATAATTTTTAAAATTGAAATAAATAATTTAATTTGTATAATAGATGATACTGGTATTGGCCGTAAAAAATCGAATGAAATTAATCGGAAAAAAAATTATCACGTTTCAAAAGGACTTAATCTTATAAATGATAAAATTCAGAGTATTAAAGAAGTATATAACATAGATATAAAAATACTTATTGAAGATAAGGAAGATACTCAAGGAAATTCCTTAGGCACTAAAGTAATTTTACAAATTCCTTTAAAAAGATGATAAGTGTAATTATAGTTGAAGATGAGTTGGCGAGTCAATACTTTATTAAAAAATTGATTGAAGAAAATTTTCCTCAACTTAATATAATTGGTATTTACAATAATGTTGCAACTGCAATATTTGAAATTACAAGATTAAAACCTAATCTGGTTTTTTTAGATATACAAATAAAAGGTGGAACCGGATTTGACATTATTAACTCTTTTGAAAAGCGTTTTTTTGAAGTGATATTTATAACCGCCTACGGTAATTACGCCATACAGGCTATAAAAGCAGAAGCGATAGATTACATTTTAAAGCCGATTACAACAACTGAGTTTTTAGCTTCCGTAAATAAAGCTTTACAAAAATTATCCCATAATGAGCTCACACAAAAAAGCAACTCATCAAGAATTTCAATACAAACTAAAAACGAAATTATTTTACTAGAAACCAATCTAATACATTATCTTGAAGCTGATGGTACTTATACTTTCATACATACTAACGATAAGCGGTATCTTTCCTCAATAAACATCGGGGCTTACGAACCTTTGCTTGATAGTTCAGTTTTTTTTAGAACCCATCATTCATTTATTATTAATATGAAGTTAGTGGAATCTTATAAAAAAGGCAGAAATGGGGAGGTAATTATGATTTCCGGTAAAAAAATTCCTGTAGCACAAAGAAGGGTTAAAGAATTTTTGCTTAGGCTGAAGTGAAGTAATTTAAAAAAAGAGGGTGTAAAATCCGGTGCCCGCGAAAACTCGAAACGCTGAATTGATAAGGGAATGTGGATAAATTTAAAACGAAAAACCCCCGAAATTGCAAAGGATTTGCTCACTACGGTACAAAAAGTAAGGTAAACTGGCAACTTGTAAATAATCTCTTTTACAATTGCCCGGTTTAAAAACCAACCTAAATCCATCAAACAAACCTTTTCCTTTTTCCCAATGAATTCTAACATTTAAATCTATTTAACTATCGATGAAAAAGTTGAATTAATCGAATAAATAATAAATGATAAATTATAATAGTAAATTAATAATCTTTAAGGTTTAAAATGAACAAAAACATTTAAAATTTAATTAATATTTTGTGAAAAAGCACCTCTTATTGATTTTTACCTTTTATTATTTACCCCTGAATTTAGGTTCTAAAATTCTGTACTTGTATTTTCAAATTTCATCCAAAGAATATCTGCGAAATCTTAATTATTATTACTCTTATTAATTTAATCTTTCAAAGCCCCGTGAATTCAAAGATTAAAAGAAACATATTTTTATTCGTGCTGGTACTAATGGGTAATTTAAATCTGCTGAAAAGTCAGAAATTAATTTACGATTCTATAAACATTAAAATTAAATCATTAGAAAAAGTAAACACCCCGGCTACTGAATACGCTCCATTTAAGTTTAACGATAAATTTTATTTTATTTCCGACAAGGAGAATGAATTTGCAACTAAACATTTCGATAAAAAAACAAATAAAGAATTTTCTAAATTATACGCTTGCGGGTACACCGACACACTTAAGTTTTCGAATCCTCATAATTCGCTTGGATTGATAAACGCAAAAAATAATGCAGGACCAATTTGCGAAACTAATAAAGGAATTTATTTTACCCTTAATAACGAGAAACATAAAGCAAATGGCAATATTAAAAATAATACATTACCGCTCGAAATTGTTTTCGCGGAAAAAATTAATAGAAGTGATTTAGCGAAAACACAAAAAATTGATTTTGGAATGTATGATTCATTATCATTTGGTCATCCTACAGTAATTAATGATAGTCTGATGTATTTTACCGGCGAATTAAAAAATGGTTTCGGAAATTCTGATTTATATTATAGTATTAAAAAAAATAATGTATGGCAAAGCCCGATAAATTGCGGTGCTGAAATAAATTCTCCCTATAACGAGTCATTCCCGTTTTTAATCAGATCTAAATTATATTTTACGTCCGACCGCCCGGGTGGATTTGGAGGGTTTGATATTTATTGTATTGATATCGAAAATAAGGAGCTCGGCCTTCAATTATTAGAATATCCAATTAATTCGGCTTACGATGATTTCAGTATTTATGTAGAAGCTAATTTATCGCACGGATTTTTTAGTTCAAACAGAAAAGGTAACGTTGACATTTATTATTTTAATTATACCATTCCTAAATTAAATGGGTGCAATGAAATGAAAAATAATATTTATTGCTATACTTTTTTTGAAGAAACAAGTTTAAATTCGAAAGATACCGTTGGGATGACTTACGAATGGAATTTTGGAGACGGCGCTAAAAAACGCGGACTGGAAGTAAAACATTGTTTCGACGGACAGGGTGTTTACCTGGTAGAATTAAATGTTATTGATAAATTGAGCGGCGAAATATTTTATAATGAAGTAAATTATGAATTTGATTTGAAAAACGAAAAACAAATTTTTATTCATTGTCCTGATACTGTAAAAACCGGATATGAAATTGTTTTTGATCCGCGTTATACTAATCTTGACAGTTTAATCATAACTAATTATTATTGGGATTTTGGTGACGGAATGTTTTCCTACAATAAAAAAGTAAATCATAAGTTTACAGCACCCGGTATTTATGAAATAAAATTAGGTATTTCAGGAATAGTAAACGCTAAAGTTTTTAAAGAATGTGTTGCAAAAAAAATAAAAGTCACCACTGCAAACATTAAACCATTTTATTCATTTAATCCTCCAAAAATAAATGTGCCTCCCACCGATTATAGAAAGAAATTTGCAGACAGCATGTTGGTGTACGACAAACCTTTTTACAATTTTTTAATAGCAAAACAAAAAGCTGATTCTGTTGAAATGCTGAAATTAAGTCAAGCCGGAAAAGCAAAAAAATCAGCCAATCAAGCTTTGGCAAAAACTAGACCTCTTATTGATAAAAACGATCCTAATAAAAAAGTATTTAATTTATACAGGGCAGGGGCCAACGATTCATCCATCACTTATAAAGTTCATCTGGGAGTTTCTAAAGATAAAATGGAAATGAATGATCCGGCATTTAGAGGGCTCAACCAAATTTCTGAAACAAATAGTAATAATATGTACCATTATTTTTATGGAGATGCGAAATTTCTTTCTGAGATAATTCCATATTACGAGCAAGCCAAAGAGGAAGGATTTAATTCGGCTGTTGTGGTAAGTTTTAAAAACGACACCATGATTAATAATCCCAATGCAAGAACACAATATAAAATGGCGAAGGATACATTAATGAGCCAGAAGTTTACCACTATTTATTTTGATAGAAATTCCTATAAAATTACCAGCGAAGAAAAAATAAAGTTAAAATCGTTTTTAAATGGTTTTAATAATTTAAGTAAGATGAAAGTTATTTTAAAGGGCTATGCCGATTACACAGGCAATTCAAAAGCAAACGATATATTAAGTAAAAAAAGAGTGAAAGAAGTGGAGAGTGAATTGTTTCTTCTCCGAAAAATAAAAGTTAAGTTATATTACTTCGGCGATAGCAAGAGCTCAAAGTCGGATGATTTCGAAAACTTAAAACGTAATAGAAAAGTAGAAATTATTGTAGTTAAAAAAACATGAAAGAAAGCATAAAATATTCAATTTCGCTGGCATTAATTTTTGGTGGTACAATCCAATTATTTTCTCAGGCCATTCCGTCCGAAGATGAAAACATTCCTTACATAATTACTTTCGGAAAAAATTCTTCAGAGAAATACGGCGACGATGACTTTGTTCAAACCTTGTTTTTTGTTATTCCTGAAAAAACTATTGAACCGTTTTATATTCGTGTTTATGATGCCGATGTTGGCGGACTGTTAGATGAGAAGTACGGAGCTTACAGTACAAAAAGTAAATTTTCTTTTTACGGCGGAAAAGGGGCCTTTTCTACTAAAGATGCAAAAGAAGAATCACCGAGAGGAAATTATAAAAGCGGAGTGCTATTAAGTTCTAAAATATTTGGAGAGGACATTGAAGCAGATTCGAAATGGTATGAGTTTGGTCCTTTTAATCCTAAGGAAGGAGAATTGCAAACCGAAGTAGGCGGGTATGTTTTTAAAATGATTGTAGAAGGTTTAGAGGGCGATGATGGAAATTTGTATAAAGTATTTTTGTCGTCGAACAAAAATGAAAACGTAAAAGTAGAAGGTGCAAATTCGTTTTGTTATGAGTACACTTTCAGACTCGACGAAAATCCGAAGGCTATTGCACATATTTATCCCTATGTGCCGACCGGAGTTGTAACCTGTGAAATAAATATTTTTGATTTCGACAATGCAGGAGTAATAAGAGTGGTATCGGTAGCTAAAAAAGGCGAAGTGTACGTTTCGCAAACAGAAGGCGTATGGTCGGTAGAAAAATTTCAAGTCAGCAAAGAAGAAATAAATACATCGCTCGACATACAATTCATAAATAATAAAGTAGTAAAAAATAATAACGTAGCAGTGTACATTAAAAATCAATATGGCGAATTAATGCCGTTTTACACATCGCCTATTGGAGGAGTACCAAAATTTAAATATAAAATAGGAGTTAAACCCTCGAAGTGAAAAAATTATTTCCTTACATATTTGTTTTTGTAAACAGTTTTTGTTTTTGTCAGGATTATAATTTTACAATTTATAATCAGGAAAACGGACTGCCTCAACCTTATGTTTATGATATTGTTCAGGCCAAAACCGGTTTTTTATACGTGGCTACCGGCGACGGATTAGGGGTTTACAGTGGAGGAAAATTTAAATCGTATAAAATTAAAGACGGCTTGGCAGAAAATTTTTGCAGCGCTTTGTTTTTCGATTCAAAACAAATTCTTTGGATCGGGCATTTTGAGGGAGGAATAACGTTTTTGGATAATTCGGGTTTTCATAAAATTGCTATTGACGAATCACAGGCTTCAAAAATTGTTTCGTTTGCCGAGGATAATAATAAGAACATTTATTTTGCTACCAATGAGGGAAAAATATTTGTCTTAAAGGATAATAAAGCGGTTTTGTTTAACGCCACTTCCCTTTCTACAATAAACGATTTTAAAATAAAAGACAATATTATTTATTTGGGCAGTTCTTCCGGATTAATTATCTTCAATTTAAATCAAAATAACAGTAATTATCAAATTGTAAAAGGAACGCAAGATAAAAATATAACCTGCATTGATATTAGTGGAAACAATCTGGTGATTGTTGGCTCAGAAGGAGAAGGCATTATTGTTTTTGAAAAGGAAAAAAATGAATTGAAGGAAAAATATACTATCACCAAAGAATTACAATCGCAGAGGTATGGAATAAAAAACATTTTGTTAACTAATAATAATCAATTGTGGGTGTCGGTTTATGGAGAGGGATTAAGAATGGTGACTATTAATTCTGAAGCAAAGACAAAAAAATTTATAAAAATAGATGATAAAAATGGTTTAAAGAGTTCGTTTATTCACAAAATATTTTTAGATCAAGAAGAAAATCTTTGGTTTGGATCGGTGGGTTCAGGTTTGTTTCAGTATTTGTCGGACCGATTTGAACTTTACAATAAAAATAATTTCCTTCCCTTCGATAATATTAAGTTAGTGTTATTGGATGATTCGAATACGGTTTTAATCAGCGATGGCAAACAATTATTTTCTTTCAATTCAATGAAAAAAGAAAAAGGTTCTCTTATCACATTATTTACAAACGAAACTGATCACGAAATTCGAAGCGTTTATTTAGACAAAGAAGCGAAGAATCTATTTTTGGGAACCACCAATGGTATTTTAGTGTATCAAATAAAAAGCAATTCATATGTATTTTCAAAAAAATTACCGGAATTTGAAAATAAAATAATTAATTATATCACAAAAAATTTACAGCAACAGTACCTCGTGTGCGCTACCGACGGATTATATTTTGTTAATCAAGATTACAAAATCGAAAAACAATTATCCACCAACAGCGGATTGCCACATAACAATGTTACCGGGTGTTTTATTGACCACAAGGATAATTTGTGGATTTTTTCGCCCGAAACCCCGCTGTATAATATTTTTGCCGATTCGGTAGTTTTATTTAAAGGCCTTGACTCAATCACCTCTTATAAATTTACTTCTGCCACTCTCGATAAGGATAATCAAATTTGGTTCGGCACCGAAGGCGACGGCATTTTTTGTTTGGATCACTATAAACGATTTAAACATTTTACTACTAATAACGGTTTGAATTCTGATTTTATTTACGGAATCGGGATTTCAGATAAAGGGGATATAATTGCCTGTCATAAAAATGGAATCAGCATAAAGTATCACGGGTTAAAAAAATTCAGACCTATAAATAAATCGGGTGGACTCCCATCTTCCTGCATTAATAATAAAGCAATAGTAAAAGATAAGTTTGGAAATTTTTGGTTAGGAAGTACCGAAGGACTTATCAAATACAATACCGCTGAAGATAAAATTAATTATCACCCTCCTGTTTTTAACTTGTTGAGAGTAACTATAAACAATGTTGTAAAAAACACCGACGATACTTTATTTAAATTACCTTATGGTGATTACGAACTTAATATAGATTACATCGGCGTTTCGTTAACAAATCCAACCGGTGTTTCTTACCGTTATAAATTAGAAGGTTTCGATAATAAATGGGAACATACGACGGCCCAAACAAAAACCTACTCTAAATTAATGTATGGCGAATACCGGTTTATTATTTACTCAACCAATATGGATGGGTTTGAAAATCCGGTGCCAACAACATTTTCATTGGTAATTGAGCCTCCTTTTTGGAACCGTGTATGGTTTTACATTGCTTTGTTTAACATTATTTGTTTAGTGTTTTATTTTATTTTAAAGTGGAAATTAATTTCATTAAGAAACGCAAAAGAAAATCTGGAGCGTGTTGTAAATGAAAAAACTAGTGAACTAATTTCTGAAAAAGAAAAAGTAGAGAGAAGTAATTTATTATTAGAAACAAAGAATGAGGATATTCTTTCAAGCATTGCTTATGCTAAACGAATTCAAAACGCCATACTTCCTTCTATTGAAAACATGAAGGAAAAAATGAATGTTTTTGTTTTATACAAGCCACGTGATATTGTGAGTGGCGATTTTTATTGGTACCAAGAAACCAAAAAGTATTATTACATAGCGGTGGTCGATTGTACAGGCCATGGAGTTCCGGGCGCGTTTATGAGTTTATTAGCTTCCACATATTTGGATCAGATATTGCTGGAAAATAAGGAACCGCTGCCTTCCCAAATTTTAACTGAGCTGGATAAAAAAATTTGGTCCTCTTTCAAACAAAAAAGTGAGGACGATAAAATAAGAGATGGTATGGATATGGCTCTTTGCCGCATTGAAAAACAGAAGAACGAAATGATTTTTTCGGGTGCCAATCGTCCGCTTTATTTTTATTCGAATAATAATTTTACGGAAGTAAAAACCGCGATATACTCTATCGGAGGCGTATTTGAAGGAGGTGGAAAGGGATTTGTTGATTCGCATTTTGTTTTTAAAAAATCAGATAGTGTGTATTTATTCAGTGATGGTTTCGGCGATCAATTCGGGGGGCCAAAAAATAAAAGATATTCTACAAAGCGAATGAAAAAAATGTTTGATGAAATACATCATCTTTCAATACTAGAGCAATTTCAAACTGTAAGTATGGAACTTGAATCCTGGAAAGGTAGTAATGAACAAATAGATGATGTTTTATTAATTGGAATTAAATTTTAAAAGATGAAAAAGGTGAAGGAAAATAAAAATAGAATTTATTTCGAAGGTGATTTAGATGAAAATGTTTTAGTATTTTTCTTAAAGAAAATAAGCGACGGCAATTATTTTTCAAATAAATTTAAAAGTAATCTTAAAATTATTTTAATTGAATTAATAACTAATGCTATTACGCATTACCATAATTTGGCATTTGGAAAAGTGCTTGTAGAAAAAAATGGCGACCATTATCTAATTTCTGTAACTAATTTTATAAGCCAAAAAAATCTTCAACTTTTGAAAAAGAATCTGATTTATTTTAAAAGTTTAAAAGAGGTAAAGTCGCAATACCACGCTTTATTAAAATCAGCTACCCTCGAAAAATCTGCCGGACTCGGTCTTCTCGAAATATATAATAGGGCAAAGGGTAATGTACAATTGCAAACACAAACAGTATCCGGAAATAAAATAATCACTATTAAAATAAAAATTTATGAATAAAATAATAATTGATGCTAAAGAAAATTCACCTTACATGATGGTGGATGCTGAGAATTATAATTTAACCATTAAAGGAAATTCTTATATGACTAATCCAAGTCAGTTCTACCATTTCCTTTCGGGAGTAATGAATAATATCAAAGTTCCGGAAAGTAAAATGTTTGAAATCAATATCACTATGGGATATTATAATACTTCCAGTATTCAAATAATTAATATAATTTTAAAAACACTTTGTACTGCAAATGAAGGAAAAGTAAAAATCAGTTTCTTCATCGATAAAGAAGAAGATGAGTTGCTTGAAACAGCCATGTCGCTCGCGTTTAATACAAATGTGAAGCCAATAATTGAGTACTATTAAATTGCTAATTGTCCGCTACGCTATTATAAGGATGGCCGATGAAGAATTAGTTAATCAATCCCTCTTAAATGCGTGTCATTCACTCGATGAAAATGCCCATTTACTCAATATGTGAGGTCGGGCGATAAATTTACCTTGATACTTCTTAAATATTTAGTTTAAGGTTCCCAAAATCATTCATAAATATTACTTGACTTTTAAAAGTAATTATTGTATTATTACTATTGAATTTTAAATCCTTTCAAATGAAAAAACTTACTCTCATTATTTTAGCATTCAGTCTTTGTAATGTTAATGGACAGAATGTACAAAACGCAAAAGTTTCAAAAGACTGGCGTCAGATGATGCAAGATCCGAATGGCAATTTTTACGACGTTCAAAAAGCAGCGAACAAATATTTTAAAGAGCACGTTAAAGAAGAGCAGGAGAGAGCAAGAGAAATTGCAAATGGTAAAGTGGTAAAAGATGAATCGGAAGAGATTGGCGGCTACGAACAATACAAACGTTGGGAAAGCTTTATGGAACCCAGAGTTTATCCTTCAGGAAGTTTATATCTGCCAAGTTTAACCTGGCAAAATTACGAAGCATGGACAAATGAAAATCCTTCCAACCAAAAATTTGGAAATAATATGATTGCTTCTTCAACATGGACTGCTATGGGTCCGTTTGGAGCAATGACCGGTTCTGCTTGCGGTTTACCGCGAAAAGCTGGTCGCGATAATTTTATAACCTTTCATCCGAGTATTGCTACCACTTTTTGGGTTGGAGCGCCAGCCGGTGGGTTATGGAAAACTACAAATAATGGTGTAAGTTGGACAACTACCACCGATAACTTAGGCGTTATAGGTTGTAGTGATTTAGCGATTGATCCTATAACTCCAACAACAATGTATTTAGCAACCGGTGATGGAGATGCGGGAGATACTTATGCCATCGGCGTATTAAAATCTATTGACGGAGGTGCAACATGGAATCCAACGGGTTTAAATTGGGCGGTAAATTTACAACGAACTATTCGTCGTTTAATTATTAATCCGATTAATCCGCAAATTCTTATTGCAGCAACAAGTGCAGGAATCTGGAGAACAACTAACGGTGGAACAACGTGGGCATCCGTTAGCGGAATTAATGCTTTCGATTGTGAATTTAAACCAACCAATCCTAATATTGTTTATGCAACCGGAACAACCACTTTTTACAGATCAACCAATGGAGGAGCAACTTTTGCATTAATTGGGGCAGGAATTCCAACTGCAGGTAATTCGAGGTACGCTTGCGCTGTTACAACCAACGATACTAATTATGTTTACGTTCTTTCTGCTAATGCAGCCGGAGGTTATGGAGGATTATACAGGTCTACAGTTGGTGGAACCGTTTTTACAACCATGTCTACCACCCCAGATATTATTGCGAATTCATGCGCGGCTCCTGCAGGAGGGAATCAAGGTTGGTACGATTTAGCTTTGAATGCATCACCACTTAATAAAAATGAAGTAATTGTTGGTGGTGTTAATCATTGGAGAAGTTTAGATGGCGGAGGTACATGGACTATTATTGGTTGTTGGAATGCTGTGGGTGCGGTTCCACCATATGTACATGCCGATGTTCACGAAGTAGAATATAATACCGCGGGAACATTATATTCCTGTAACGATGGTGGAGTGTATCAATATACCGGCACCGCTTGGACAGATCTTTCATCACCAATGAACATTGCACAACAATATCGTATAGGTTTATCGGGTACAACTCCTGATTATTGGATTACAGGTCATCAGGATAATGGATCTAATGTTTATAATGGAGTAACGTACGCTGCAAAATATTGTGGTGATGGTATGGATTGTTTTATTGACAGAACAAATAATAATAATATGTTTTGTGCTACACCACAAGGAGGATTTCTTTTATCAACCAATGCAGGTACAACTTGGTCGAGCGCACAAACAGGTATGGCCGGTGGAGCCGCTTGGGTTGCGCCTTGGCATCAGGATCCTACAACAGCTGCTACTCTTTATGCCGGCAGAAGTCAAATTTTTAAATCAGTTAATTCAGGCGCAAATTGGGTACAGTTAGCTGCAACAGGTGGCGCAGGAAATATTGTTGAATTTGCAATTGCTCCTTCTAATAATCAGATAATGTATGTAATTCATAACACCACACTTTTCAAAACTATTAATGGCGGAACCAGCTGGACAAATGTAACTGCCGGTATTGGCGGTGTTCCTGTATATGTAAGTATCGATCCAACCGACCCAAACAACGCTTGGGTAACTTGTAGTGGATATACAGCAGGTGCAAAAGTTTATATGACGATAAATGGGGGCACAACTTGGACTAACGTATCCAGCAACTTACCGAATTTACCAGCTAATTGTATTGTATACGAACCAGGTACTCTTGATAGGATTTATGTTGGTATGGATGTTGGAGTTTATTATAAAGATAATGCCGGTCCGAACTGGACTCTATATAATGCAAGTTTGCCGAATGTTCCTATTAGTGATTTAGAAATTTCTCCGGCGAATCCAACAAAATTATATGCTGCTACTTTTGGTCGTGGTACTTATAAAGTTGATTGTGTAGTGGCTGCAGCTCCGGTTGTTAATTTTTCAGTTGCGGTGGGAGCCTATTGTACCGGAAATAATATTCAGCTTACTGATTTAAGTGCTAACGGTCCCACTACGTGGACATGGTCGGCAACTCCTGCTGTTGGAGTTACAATTACTACTCCTAATGCTCAAAGCCCTACAATAAACTTTACAAATCCGGGCACTTACTCTGTTACACTTAATGCTTCAAACATTATTGGAGCGGGAACGCCATCTACACAAGTATTAATAGTGAATGCAACGCCAACAATTACGGTAGCAAATAATTCGCAAACTGTTTGTGCGGGCGCAACGGTTTCTTATACGGCTTCAGGCGCCACTTCTTATACTTGGACCGCCGGAGGAGGAGCTGCGGCCATTGCAACTTATACACCCGCTTTATCAACTACTTATTCTGTTACAGGTACAACAGCAGGTTGTTCGTCAACAAAAACTGCTAGCGTAACTGTAAATATAGTGCCGCTTACTATTGCCAATAGTTCTCAAACCATTTGTATTGGAAGTACTGTTTCTTATACTGCTACAGGTGCAACCACCTATACATGGACCGGTGGCGGTGGCGGCGCTGCTATAGCTACCTATACTCCGGGAGTAAACGCAACGTACAGTGTTACGGGAACGTTAGGTGCTTGTTCTACTACTTCAGTGGCCAATGTAACAGTAGTTTCATTAACTGTTACTGTTGCTAATAATTCGCAAACAGTTTGTGCCGGCAGTGTGGTAACTTATACTGCTGCAGGTGCCACAACTTATGCTTGGAGCGGCGGAGGCGGAGCAGGGGTAACTGCCACTTATACCCCAGTTATTTCTACAGTTTATACTGTAACAGGAACAACCAGCGGATGTACTCAAAGTAAAACAGCAAGTGTAACTGTCAACCCGGCTCCATCAGTAACAGCAACTACTGCCAGTTCAAATATTTGTGTTGGTACTTCTGTATTATTAAATAGCTCTGGTGCCATAACTTATACCTGGATGCCGGGCGGACAAACGGGAGCCGCTGTAACTTATACGCCTGCGGCCACTACCATTTATACTTGCACAGGTACCGGAGCAAATGGTTGTAACGGGTTAAGTATGGTTACTGTTTCTGTATCAGCTTGTGCCGGAGTTAATCAGGTGGCATCAAATTCATGTGCTTTTACTATTTTCCCTAATCCTACCAGCGGCAAATTAACCATTACACTTTCAACCAATAAAGCAGTGAATGTAAATATTGAAGTGATGGATGCTGTTGGAAAAGTAGTGATGAAACAAAATCAGAATTATAGTTCTTCAGATAATAGTCATACTATTAATATCGGTCATTTATCTGACGGAAATTATTTTTTAAGACTTTCTTCAGAAGGAAATTCTCAAATAATAAAAATAATTAAAGATTAAGGATTTTTAATTCGAATGAAAAGCCGCCCTTCCAATTTTGGAAGGGCGGCTTTTTTTAATTTAATTCTTCCACTACATTATCCTCAACGTACACCAGTACTTTTTTAATTTTTGTATGCTCCATTTTTAGCAGAGCATCGCTGTATTTATTCATTTGAGTTAGATAAGCCTTTGCGTTTTGTTTGCCGGTTTTATAATCAATTACCGCAATGTGGTCTTCAGTAAAAACAATTTTATCGGGACGGAGCAATTCGCCGTCATCAGTAATTATTTCGGCCTCATTTTTATACTTCAGATGTTCAAGGAAATATTTTTTTAGAATACTATTTTCTAAAATATTTATTATTTTTTGCTCTAAATTTTGTTTTTCTTCTGCAGCAACTAATCCTTCTATCATCATTTTATTTAAAACGGGTAAAATATCCTTGCGGGAATTTATTTGCGATAAAATATAATGCATTTTAATTCCATTTTCTCTTGCGGTTTCTTCACCTTGAACTTGTCGGAGGTTTAATTTATGTGCCCCTTTAATATTTATTAAATGTGGATTAGAATTAAACTGTAATTGTGAGATGTTGAAAGAATGAAGCAGGTCTTTTTTAGCGAGATGTTGTTTTTTTTCAAGAACGCCCCATTCATTAAAATTGTTAGTTAAGGATCCGATGGTTTCTTTTAAATAGGATTGTATCCATTTATTTACTGTTTCTTTTTTTTGAGTTGTTGCTTTTATGGTGATAATGTGAAGGCGTTCTATGGCCCGTGTAAAAGCAACGTACATGAGATTTAAATTATCTAATACCTGAATATTTTTTTCTTCCGAGTAAACTTCTCCTAATCCGGCTTCTTCCATTTTTTTGCTGTGTTGAAGCAGACCCACCGGTAAATCAAGATTAAAATTATTTAAATCAATCCACGAAACCGGGGTGTCGGTTACGCCCCAATTAACAAATGGTAATATTACAATTGGGAACTCTAGCCCTTTCGATTTATGAATGGTCATAATTCTAACCGCATCAATCCCATCCGGAATTATTAAAGAAGCTTTTTCTTTTCGTTTTTCCCACCAAATTAAAAAATCGTTTACCGATCCGGTTTTATTAACCAAATAATCATTTACCTCATCCAGAAAAAAACGAATGTATTGGGGCTTTTTAATTTCCAAACCCAGTTTGCTAATGAGTTCAATACAAATATCAAATATATTTTTTTGTTGAAGGTGTTCTTCCTTAAAATTTATATCAAATAATTGTAAGACTTCAAATAAGTTTTTTCCCTGGTTTAGTAATTTTAAATAGTTGGAATAAGTTTCAGAGGCAAGAGAACGGGAGTTAACTAAATAAGTAATTACAGCGGCACCGTTTATTTTGTCGGATGGATTAATTAAATAATTGAGAAAACCTACAATGCAGTTTATTTCGGCGCAACTTTTTAAGAGTAATGATTCTGAAGAAACAACAGGTATTTTGTTTTCAGAAAGAAAATTAGCAACTAAATTACCGTGTTTGTTTCCGCGAACGATGACGCAAATATCAGAATAAGCAAAATCAGAACTTAAAGCGATTTTAATGTGTTCAAGAACCAAATTAAAATTCAGATCTTCTACTTCTTCCTTTTCCTTTTCACCGGAATGAATGCTTACATAACCGCCTGAATTAAATTGTTTGTTTTGTTTTTGATTTGAATAAATTGTTTTTAATTCGTTGGTCAATAAATTCTCAGAAAGAAAATCAAAAATAGTATTATTAAAGTCCACAATATTTCCCAAACTTCTGTAATTTGTATTTAAATTATTTTCTTCGAAGTTACGGGCTAAGCTTAATTGCCGTTCGGCGAGTATTTCATTTGCATCGGAACCATCCAGTTTTGGCAAATCATTAAACTGTTTCACATTTGCATTTCTCCATCTGTAAATGCTTTGTTTACCATCTCCAACCACTAAATTAAACCAACCGTTTGCTAACGAATTATCAAGCAAGGGTAAAATATTTTGCCACTGAAGCGTGGAAGTATCCTGAAATTCGTCTAATAAAAAGTGATGGTAACGCTCGCCTAAACGCTCGTAAATAAAGGGTGAAGGTTCATTCGCCACAATCTTCGAAATCTTAGAATTAAACTCCGAAATAAAAATAATTTGTTCTTCTTGTTTAAATTCGGAAGCAATTTGTTGTAGCTCGTTGACTAAAATAAGCGAGTAAATGTTTTTTTCCAATAAAAGATAAAGTGCAAACGATTTATAATGTTCGTCTGTATACGAAATAACTTCTTTTACAATGGCATTAAGTTGTGGAAGAATTGAATCTAACGCAATTATTTCTGCTGGCGAATTATTTTTTGATTGCCATTTGCCATTATCAGTAAGGGCATTCTTTACGGTTGTATTTATTAAATTATCGAGCCCGTCAAATTCAAACAAAGCACATTTTCTAAAAAAAGTTTGTGGACCTTTAAACGTATTAAAAAAATGAGAATCTTCAAGTTGTTTTTGTTTTATAAGTTCTAGTCCTTTTGTTCCATGTAATTTAATTTGGTTTTTAAATTCTATTACAAATTCCTTTAATGTTTGGTGAATGATTTTAAGTTCTTCTTTGCCTATGGCTTTTAATTTGTGCAAATGCATTTCCGCATCTTCTTGTAAAAGCGAAGCGGTAAATTCAGAGAGCTTACGCTCCGGATCCCAGGAAAGATTGTTTGAGGTATTATCTAACGAAAATTCAACCAATAAATTGGTGAGTTCTTTATCTTCTCCCACTTTTGAAAGTAATTGTGAAACCACTTTATTATAAAAATCATTAGTATTGGTTTCTACGGTAAAATTTACAGGCAACTTTAAATCGAAAGCAAATGTTTTTACTATTTTATGAGTAAAACTATCAATGGTACTAATTGCGAAATCGGAGTAATTATGTAAAATTTGATTTAGTAAGGTTTTACTCCGTTTCGAAAGTTCTTCAGAGCTTAATTGAAGTTCTTGTTTTAAAATTGAAAATAGCGTGGAAGTAGTATTGGTTTTGGCAATATTTTTTAAAGCGTCAAGTATACGCAGTTTCATTTCTGTTGCTGCCTTGTTGGTAAATGTAACCGCCAATATTTTTTTATATAGCTGCGGTTGTTCAGAAATTTCGCTGAGAGCGATTTTAAGATATTCTTTTACCAGAGTAAATGTTTTACCGCTGCCTGCTGAGGATTTATATACAACAAAATTTTTTCGCATATATAAATGTAAATAAAAAAGCCGCCCTTCCATAATTTGGAAGGGCGGCTATAATAGGTTATTAAAAAATGTTACTCGTTATCTTCTTCAGTTTTAGTTTTAGGTTTTGGTTGATCAGTCGGAGCATTAGGATCAACAAAATCCCAACTTAAAATTTTAAAAGTTGTTCTACGATTTTTTTGGTGCATCGCTTCTTTTTCCTCTTTTGTTTTTGCTTTCTTAATAACCGCATCGGTTACCAATAATTGAGTTTCGCCTTTACCAACCGCTTTTAAACGTGCCACCGGAATTTTTTTCTCATTAACCAAATAATCTACACAAGATTGTGCACGGTTTTGAGAGAGAACTAAATTTTTCTTATCGTTATCACGACTATCAGTATGAGAGTTAAGTTCAACAATAATTGTAGGGTTATCAACCAAAGTTTGATATAAGAAGTTCAATGAGTCTTTTGATTCCGGCCTTAAATCCCATTTGCTCACGTCGTATTGAATTTCAGGTAAACGAATTTGAATTTCTACAGGAGTTAATTCGAAATCTTTCACAAAATCTTTTGAAGCCATTTCACCTACAGTAGTTAAAGCGCCCATATCTTTACTGGCTAAATAACCGTCTTTAAAGCTTGCAGAAACAGTTTGCTTACTGGTTTCAACCGTCACAGAATAAGTTACGCCTTCTTTTAATTTAAACGAATAAGTACCATCTTTTCCTGTACTAAATTCATCCAGATTTCCATTACTACCAATTAATTTAATTTTTGCGTTCTCTACCGGCTCTCCTTTTCCTTTAGAGTTAACATTAGCTCCTTTAGATGCAACAGCACCTTTTAAGTTAAACACCAATGGTGGTAAGTAAAACGACCAAATATCATCGCTTCCTTTTCCGCCTTCACGATTAGAAGTAAAATAACCGCGTTGTTTTTTACCTTCAAAAATAATTCCAAAATCATCGGCGGCAGAGTTCAAAGGGAATTTTAAATTTTCGGGAGATTTTGAGAATTTATTATTCGGACCAATTTCAGCTTTAAAAATATCTAAGCCACCCATCCCCGGATGATAATCTGAAGAAAAATATAAAAACTTTCCATCATCAGAAATGTAAGGATAACCTTCCTTACCTGAGGTGTTGATAGTGGCACCAAGATTAATTGGCTGTCCCCAAGAATTTGCTTTAGAATCGAAATGTGCCATCCAAATATCACTAGCACCATAACCACCGGGCATGTTTGAACAGAAAAATAAAGTTTGTCCATCAGGAGAAAAAGCAGGATGACGAAAACTAATTGAATCTTCTGCTTTAATAAAAGGAAGTAAAGCCGGCTCAGCCCATCCGGAACCTTGTTTCTTCGCCAAAAATATTTCGCAGCCTAATTTTTTACCTTTTGACTCCGGACAACGGGTTAAAAACATTAAATCACCTTTTTTAGAAACAGTAGCAGCTCCTTCGTTAAATGCTGTAGAAATATTAGTAGCTAAAGGAAGGGGAGTTGACCATTTTCCGTTTTTATCTAATTTGGTTTCGTATAAATCTGAGTGAAGTTGTCCGGTAGTTAAATCGGTTTTGCCCAAAGCTCCCTCGCGGGTTGAGGTAAACATTAAAGTGGTATATTTTTTATCAGAATAAACCGCACTAAAATCAGCGTCTTTAGTATTAATTAAAGCCATGTTCTCAATTTTATAACGGCTAGGGGTATCTTTCCATTTTTGAGCCAATTCGCAAGATTTTGTACCTAAATCTCCACGAGGATCGGATGGGTTGGCTTTTTTGTAATTACCATATTCTGTCATTGCTTCAGGGTATTTCATTTGCTCCTTCAAGCAATCTGCCAATCTTAAAATGGCTTCCGGATCTGCGTACTTTGCAGCTATAGCTTTTTGATAATATGTTTCTGCGCCTTTAAAATCATTTATTTCATGATAAGAAGCACCGGTTCTATATAAAATTTTAGCTTTTGCATCGGCTTTTTTAGCTTTGGTATAAGCTTGTTTATATAGTTCAATAGCATTAAAGAACTGACGGTTTTTGAAAGCCGCGTCTGCATCTTTCATGAAGTTCTTTTGAGCAGTACTTGAAAATGCAATGCAAATCAAGGTTGCTGCAATTAATGATAATTTTGTGAAGTGTCTCATAAGTGGATAATTTGTTTTTTTGTCTTACGTAATAGCCTTAGTATTTTGTTATTAGCCCAATAAATGGGATGGCTATTTCATATAGACTTAAACCTTAATTTATTAATCTGCTAAAATAGTAAATAATTTAATTGTGCAAAAATTTTTATAACAAAAGCTCCCTTATTCGTCGGAATTTATCAAGTATTAATGGTGTTCAGCCCCTTGTTCGGCGCCGGCGGCATGTTCTTCTCCGCCACCATGACCTCTATGCGCTCTTAAATCTACTTGTTGTTGAACCAAAAGCTTGTCGACTGTGGTTTTATTTCTGGGAAGGCTGCTATATGTACCTTCATTTAAACAAATAAAAATACAATAGCAGATGAAGGTTAAATAAGGCAGAAGAATTATATATTTGAAAAAAGTAACTTCATGTCCTAAATGCATGAACCACATCACAATAGCTGCTGCTTTTACAATAGTTAGAGTAATGAACAAAACTTTTAGCCAAAGAGCTCCTGTCCAACCGTGGCCGGGAGCCATAGAGCCAATTGCCAATTCGAAAATGGTTATGACAAGCATAATCCAAAACACATTCCATAGAGTTCGGCGTGCCTTTTTTCCATAATCTTCATCATGGCCGGCCATCTTTTCGTATTGAGGGTAATCATCGTGAAATTCACTCATAACATTAAATTTTTTAATTTGAGATTAATAATTTTACAATAGATAAAAGAAAGTAAATACAAACACCCATACTAAATCCACAAAGTGCCAATATAATCCTACTTTTTCAACCATTTCGTAATGTCCGCGCCTTTCGTAAGTCCCGAAAAGGGCATTTAAAAATATCACAAAATTTATAACAACGCCTGAAAAAACGTGTGTACCGTGAAATCCGGTAATGAAGAAGAAGTAATTCGCAAATTGAGGAACGCCATACTCGTTTACAACCATGTTAGCTCCGTAAATCGTTTTTTCAACGTAATGTCCAACTGCAGGATCCCAAACATGTCTTAATGCGCCATGATCTGTTCCAACAATAAAATGATACCACTCCCAAGCTTGAGAACCAACGAACATTAAACCTCCGATAATAGTCCAAAACATCCAAATTAATACGCCGCGCTTGTTCATACGCTGACCGGCTTCAACGGCTAATACCATTGTTACCGACGACATAATTAAAATAAAAGTCATTAAACCTACATAAGCCAAGGGAACATGCTGGTGAATAAAGGGAAAGTGAGTAAACACATTTTCGGCATGAGGCCAAACTTCTGAATATTTATGGCGGATAAAACCGTAGGAAGAAAGTAATCCTCCAAAAGTTAAAGCATCCGAAATAAGGAAAAACCACATAAACATTTTTCCGTAACTAACCTTAAAAGGCGACTGTCCGCCGCTCCAGGCTTCTTTTTGGTCAATTTCTGCTGAATGAGACATAGTGTTCAAAAGAGATTAGATTTTACAACTGCAATTTTAACGAATAAAATATAAAAACAAAAATAAATATACCCATAATAAGTCTAAAAAATGCCAGTAAATACCGCAAAGCTCAATTCCTAAGGCGTTTTCGGGGGTATACTTCTTCTTTAAAGAATTTATCAACACTACAATGAGTGAAATTATTCCTCCCACCAGGTGGGCCCAATGTGCCCAAACAAATAAAATAAAAAATGAGCCGGATGGATTACTTTTTTTACCTCCAAATACAATTCCGTTTTCAAACAAATCAATCCAACCAATATACTGACAAGCTACAAATGCCAGTCCCAAAAAAAGCGTCATTAAAACTCCGTAAACAACGCCTTTAGTATTATTTTTTTTAACAGCGTTTTGTGCAAACATAAAACTGATGCTGCTAGAAATAATTATGGCAGTACTGATAAAAAAAATGGAAGGCATATTAAAATTAAGCCAATTGCCATTTCCCTGACTCACTACATAGGCACTTGTGAGTCCGGCCCAAAACATCATTATACTAATGAGACCTACCCACAATAATGCTTTTGCCGATTTTTTTTTGGCAATAAGCATATCTGCTTTGTAATCGGGACTCGGTTTATATTTTTGTTCTATGGATTCCATTACATTTTTTAATTATGCTTTTGTCATTAATGCTAACTGAACTACAGGCAAATAAATAATTGAAATAATAAATAATTTTTTTGCATTTTCTACTGTAGAAATACGGAAAAAATTATAAGCCTGAAGTGCTAATGTTAATCCGCACACCAAAACAATTAAGGCTGTTAGCCATCCCACGTAATTAAATACATAAGGTAAAATGCTTATAGGAATTAAAAAAAGTGAATATAAAAGAATTTGAAATTTTGAACTTTTATCTTTTCCTTCGCTGGAAGGAAGCATTAAAAAACCGGCTTTTAAATAATCATCGAAGTTAAACCAGGCCAATGACCAAAAATGAGGAAACTGCCAGAAAAACTGAATAATAAAAAGAAGAAGGGCAAAAAAAGTAACTGAACCAAATCCTTCTGTTGCAGCTACAGCACCAATAAGTGTTGGAAGTGCACCGGGAAAAGCGCCCACAAAAACAGAAAAAGGTGTATAGCGTTTTAATGGAGTGTAAACCAAAGCATATAAAACAATGGAAACAAATCCTAAAATACCACTTAAGGGATTAGTAAATATCCATAACCAAATTGTTCCTCCGATTCCAAAAATACTACAGAAAATAAGTGCTTCGGGATTGCTTAATTTATTTGTAGGCATCGGGCGATTGCGCGTGCGATCCATTAATTTATCTAAATCTTTTTCAATTATTTGATTAAATCCGTTGGCGGCAGCTGTTATCATAAAACCACCAATAGATAAAGCAAGAATTTGTCGGTAATCAATATTTTCGGCCACCGTTAGATAAGTAATTACAGCAGAAAAAACCACTAAACCGGCCAAACGGTATTTAGTTAACTTAACAAAAGCCTGAAATTTTGAGTATTCAGCAGTATCCGATTTTATATCTTGCGCAGTGGTATTCAAGAGCAACGCAAATGTAATAATTAAAGGCTGAAACGGACGGAAAATATTTTATTTTTTTTGCAATTTATGTAAATTAAAATACTGTTCTTTTAAGTTTAACAATTCGATATGCGAACCGCTTTCTAAAATTTCGCCATCTTTAAGATAAATAATAATATCAGCATGTTTTAAACTTGAAATGCGTGGACTGATAATAATACTTGTTTTATCTTTCATCACTCGTTTTAAATTATTTAGAATTACTGATTCGGTTTCGGTGTCTACGGCTGAAAGGCAATCGTCGAAAATTAAAATTTGTGGCTGAGTAATGATGGCTCTCGCAATGGAAACACGCTGTTTTTGTCCGCCCGACAAAGTAATTCCTCTTTCTCCAACGATAGTATCGAATTGCTTTGGGAAGTTTATAATGTTATCGTACACCGAGGCGTCTTTAGCGGCTTGCTCAATTTCTTTTTCTGAAAAAATTTTCTTTCCGCAAAAAGAAATGTTGTTTGAAATTAAATCGCTGAATAAAAAAACTTCTTGCGGAACTACTCTGGTAGATTTTCTTAAATGATACAAATGATGATTTTTTATAGGAATATTATCGATCAAAATTTCGCCGCTTTGATTTTCATAAAAACGACTGAGCAATTGAACCAAAGTGGATTTACCGGAACCCACCGGACCGATAATGCCTAGTGTTTGTCCCTTTTTAATTTTAAATGAAAT
>JAHEYG010000017.1 GCA_023251725.1 Sphingobacteriaceae bacterium
CGGAGCTATCGATGGAAAAAATGGTGTCATCTTTACTAACCAAACTGTATTAAGCATAAGAGACGGAAAAGCAACAGAGCCAAAACCTTTTATACACGATTTATTATTAATGGGATTTGATGTTTACTTTTTTAAACCAATCATCACTTCTCACCTGCTCGATTCGTTAGGTTACAATTTAAAAATAATTCGTGCCGATACTTTTGAAACAAAAAAAGTTTATGTGGTGGGCGCGCAAAAAAACGATTCTGTTTCTAATCAATTTTGGATTAGTGCCGAACATTTATTTTTATACCGCATCATTTACAAAAAAAGCAAAAACATACAGGATGTTATTTTTGGGAATTATGAAAAATTAGAAAACAATTGGGTGGCAAAAACCATCACCTTTAAAAATAATGGCTTTATTAGCGCGATCGAAAAATATTACGATATTAAATTTCCTAAAGAATTAAATGGAGACCTTTTTAAACCGGAAAAATTTTTAGAAGCGAAATGGTAATTGTTACTTACCAATAACAATCTTCCCGGTAACGGCCCTACCTGTTTCTTTATCTTCTATCACTACAAAATACAATCCGCTCTCTAAATCTAAATTCATTTCTTTTTTTATTCCCGTAAATTTATCCGAATGTACTAACAGTCCGGCCACACTGTATATTTTAATATCCAGTTCCAAAGAAGCGGTCTCCCTCGATAAAATTATTTTGCCGTTACTCGGGTTAGGATAAATTGAAATTGGTGTATTGATAGCCGAGTTTTGCACTATGCCAGTACAAAAACTTAAGTTCAGAAAAAATCCGGCAACAGCCGAACAACCGGCGGCATTGGTTCCGGTAACCGTATAAAATGTAGAAGCCGTTTGAGTAATGGCAGCCGTTGGGGTAAGCGCTCCGGTACTCCACGAATAAGTTAATGCTCCGCCCGCGGTTAATGTGGCGGTTTGGCCAACACAAACATAAGGCGGACCGCTGGCCGTAACCGTAGGAGAACTTCCGCTACTAACAATTAACGACATTAAACTTCCGGGACAAACACTATTAGACGGAACCACATTAACTGTTGAATTAGCGGCACCAAAATTTACGGTAACTAACGTTCCGCTACCAACAACAGTGGCTGTTCCATTGGCGCTCCACGCATAACTCGTAGCGCCTGTAACTCCGGTAACAGAATAAGTAAATGAAGTTCCCGAACAAGCAACTGTTGGCCCGTTTATACTTCCGCCCGTTGGAGGTGCCCCGGGGATAATAGCAACCGTTGAACTGGTTCCGTTGTTCGCCAAAATGTTATCCACTTGATCGGAGGCCGTAATGTTTGCGTAAGAAGTTAATGTTTGCGGAATTCCGGTATTAACTGTTCCGTTTAAAACTAAAGTGGCCGAAGCGCCGTTTTTTATAAATGGAATGCTCCACCAACCCGAAGCCGCCGAATAAGTTCCTACACTCGGTGAACTTCCGGTTAAATTAAATAAAACAGGTAAAGCAGTATTAGCAACAATATTTTTCGCTGTATCGGGTCCGTTATTAGTAATTGTAATTGAAAATTGTACAAAACTATTTAAACAGGCGCTTGATACAGAATTTGTCATTGCAATTGAAAGCTCAGCAGTTTTTGTAGGAACTGTTCCAAAAATCATTACACGATTCATGTCGCGGCCATTCACAAATAATCTTCCGTTTAAATCGAACCAATTACCGTAAGGTGTGCGCATCGATTGTGCGTTAACGCCTCCGTTAAAAGGTGTATTGCTTGTAAAATTCGGTTGCCCTAAAACCACATTCGCTAAAGCACCATTGGTTGTAGGAATAGTATTGTAAATTAAAACGCGATGATTAAAATATTCGCAAATAGCTAATTTACCATCGGGCGAACAAGTAACACCAAGTGGATTATATAAAGTAGATTGAGTGGTTCCCAAAGTATTGGTTGTAAAAGTAGTTTGACCAATCACCACATTCGCCGCCACACCATTTGTAGTTGGAACATTATTATAAATTAATACCCGGTGATTGCCCTGATCGGCCACTACTAATTTTCCGGTGGCCGAAAGCGACATGTACCAGCAACTTTTTAATCCGTTGGCATTAATAATTGCAGCATTGGTGAAAAATGAATTTTGACCAATCACCACATCTGCGGAAGCGCCGTTGGTTGTAGGAATGGTATTAAAAATTAAAATCCGGTTATTGTTATAATCAGACACCAAAAGCTTACCATCAGGGGTAACCAAAACTCCGGTGGGGTAATTAAAGTTAGCGCCATTTAAACCTGAAGTGTTAGTGAAAAAATTTGCTTGTCCAACCACCACATCCGCATTCTGAAAATTAGAAGTGGGAATTGAATTCCAAATTAAAATTCTGTTATTTCCGCCATCGGCAACAATCAGTTTATTTCCATCCGGCGAAAAAGCAATTCCTTCATCTGAACCTGTTTGACTTTGTGTGCATCCTATAATATTAGTTGTAAAATTTGCCTGACCAAGAACTATACTCGCAGCGGCACCGTTAGTTGTAGGAATTGAATTATATAACAATACCCTGTGCCCGGTTTGGCTTCCTATTGCAACAACACCTTTACAACTAATTGCCGAGCTGGTGGCGGCATAGGTCGTAAATTGGTCAGCAAAAATATTTTGCGTTGTAAAATTCGGCTGGCCAATTACCAAACTGGCGGCCATAAAGTTTGTAAAAGTTTGTTGAGCAAAAAAAGATTTCCCAAACAAACAAACTGTAAATAAAACAAAGTATATTTTTTTCATGTAAATGGTTTTTAAATTAAAATTTGCAAAATCTAATTTAGTCAATTCTTTTGTAATAAAAAAATCCTGCCAAATGACAGGATTTTAACTAAAATATTAAGAAATTAAAGCTTATTCAGGCTTTGGCAATAACACTTTGCGTGATAATTTAAACTTTCCGGTTTTAGGATCGTTGCCCATAAATTTAACTTGTATCATATCGCCTTCTTTTAGCACACCGTCTAAACTATCCAAACGCTTCCAATCTACTTCACTTATATGCAACAAACCATCTTTACCCGGTAAAAATTCAACAAATGCGCCGTACGGCATAATTGTTTTTACTTTTGCTTCGTAAATTTCTCCTACCTCGGGAACCGCAACAATTCCTTTTATTTTTTTCATAGCTGCTTCAATACATTCAGCATTTTCGCCAAATATTTTTACAATTCCTTTATTGTCTTTTTCTTCGATATTAATTGATGCACCTGTAGTTTTTTGCATTTCCTGAATTACTTTTCCGCCCGGACCAATAATTGCTCCAATACAATCTGTAGGAATTTCAATCATTGCAAAACGAGGTGCATGTGGTTTTAAATCGGCGTTTGGTTCTGATAATGTTTTCATCATCTCTCCTAAAATATGTAATCGTCCCGCTTTAGCTTGTTCTAAAGCTTGCGCCATTACTTCTTTCGCTAAACCGTTTACTTTCAAATCCATTTGCACAGCGGTAATTCCGTCTTTTGTTCCGCACACTTTAAAATCCATGTCTCCTAAATGATCTTCATCACCTAAAATATCGGAAAGAATGGCGTAGTTACCTTTTTCGTCAGTAATTAATCCCATTGCAATTCCTGAAACAGGTTTTTTAATTTTTATTCCGGCATCCATTAACGCTAATGTTCCCGCGCAAACTGTTGCCATACTTGATGAACCGTTACTTTCTAAAATATCGGAAACAATACGAATGGTATAACCTGTATCGGTGGGAACTACTTTACGTAAGGCACGACATGCTAAATTACCATGCCCTACTTCTCTTCGGCCGGGACCACGATTTGGTTTTGCTTCGCCGGTAGAAAATCCCGGAAAATTATAATGCAATAAAAAAGCATCTTCGCCTTTATTAAACGCACCGTCAATCATCATCGCGTCCTTTGGGGTACCTAAGGTAACCGTTGTGAGCGATTGTGTTTCTCCGCGGGTAAATACAGCACTTCCGTGTGCACGGGGTAAATAATTTACTTCACTCCATATCGGGCGAATGTCGGTGGTTTTACGGCCATCTAAACGAACTTTTTCATCTAAGGCAACACGGCGAACCGCATCGTATTCTACATGATGATAATATTTATTTATTAAACCTTCTTTTTCTTTTAATTCTTCTTCACTAAAAGTTTTTTTATACTCTTCAAGCACCTCTTTAAAATTTACTTTACGCTCGTTTTTATTGGGATTGCAACTTTTTGCTACCGCGTAAACTTTATCGTAAGTATCTTTAAGAACTTTCGCTTTTAAATCATTGTCATTTACTTCGTGATTGTATTCTCGTTTTGTTTTAGCACCAACCTTTTTTACCAACTCGTTAATGGCGTTAATCTGAACTTTAATAGCCTTGTGTCCGAACTCAATAGCTTCTAACATTTCAGCTTCACTTATTTCGCTCATTTCACCCTCTACCATTCCGATATCGGTGGCCGAAGCGGCAATAATTAAATCGATTGTAGAAGTTAATAATTGTTCCTTATCGGGATTGATACATAATTTTCCATCAATCTTTCCTACTCTAACTTCTGAAATGGGTCCGTTAAACGGGATATCGGATAATGCCACTGCGGCGGAAGCAGCTAATCCCACTAAAGCATCCGGCATCGTTTTGCGGTCGGAAGAAATTAAGGAAATCATTATTTGTGTATCGGCATGATAATCTTCGGGGAATAACGGTCTCATTGCGCGGTCAACAATACGGCAGATTAATATTTCATAATCCGATAATTTTGCTTCGCGTCTGAAAAATCCTCCCGGAAAACGGCCTGATGATGCGTATTTTTCCTGGTAATCTACAGTTAAGGGTAAAAAATCTACTCCCTCTTTTGCAGTTTGCGAACTTACTACTGTTGCCAATAGCATAGTATCTCCTAATCTTACAACTACTGATCCATCGGCTTGTTTGGCAAGTTTGCCTGTTTCTAATGTAATCATTCGTCCATCTCCGATATCGAACGAATGTTGAATTCCAATTTTTGACATTTTGTTTTAATTTAAGTTCCGACGTATTTCGGAACGGATTTATATTTATTTATTTTATTTTCTATTTTCTACTTTTAATAAGAAAGGCATTTCGAAAAAAATCCGAAATGCCCCCGCTTAATAAAATTAATTCCACTAATTACTTACGTATATCTAATGTCTTGATAATTGCACGGTAACGCACAATATCAGTATGCTTTAAATAATCTAATAAAGCGCGGCGTTTTCCTACAAGGTTCAATAACGCGCGTTGAGTACCAAAATCTTTTTTGTTATCTTTTAAATGGCCTGTTAAATGGTCGATACGGTGTGTAAATAACGCAATTTGCGATTCTGCACTACCGGTATTTTTATCGGCACCGCCATGCTTTTTAAAAATCTGTTTTTTTACTTCTGATGTCAGATACATAGTTTTTTCTTTTACTTATCAATTAGGACGGCAAATATAGGGATATTTATTTAAGATTTCAAAGGATTTTGTGTGAAATTATAGGGTTGCCTTATTCTCTCATTCCACAAAAAAAAAGGCGATTCAATAAGAAACCGCCCTTTTAATTATTTTTAAAACCTTATCGGAATAAACTTACTGGTCCGTTTTTATTAATCTCTTTATCATCGAATCCGGTTGCTTTTACGAAGTAAAAATAAGTTCCTACAGCTGCTTTGGCGCCATTGGTGGTTACCCCATCCCATCCCGCTTTAACACCTACAAATTCATACATTTTCTGCCCCCAGCGATTAAATATCAATAACGATATTTCTTTCACTCCGGTAGATGTAATGGTTAACACATCATTAATTCCATCATCATTGGGACTAAACACGTTCGGTATCTCCAATGTTAAACCATCAGTTACATTAATGGTAGCAAAAGCTGTATCACTGCAAGGACCTGAAGTCGCAATCAACTGTACAACAAAAACACCGCTATTCGGATAAATATAAGTTGGATTGGTTGCTGTTGAAACGGCACTACCATTGCCAAAATTCCAGCTGTAGGCGGTTGCTCCTGTACTTAAATTAGTAAAATTAACATTAAGAGGCGCAAATCCCGTAATGAAATCCTCAATAAATGCAGCGTTTACAACTGTAAGCGAAATATCAACTGTGCTTTGAGAGGTACAGCCGGTAGTTGGATTCGTAACTGTTAAAGTATAAATGCCTGCAGCATTAACAATAGGTGACGGTGTGTTCGAACCTGAAACTATTCCTCCGCCGGTCCAGGCAAAAGTTACACCGCTCGTTGAAGAAGATCCATTTAATGTGAGCGAACTTGATCCGCAAGGAATAGAAGTATTTGAACCGGCGCTAACATTCGGTAAAGTTGTATTGTTAATTACAGTGTACTGCGTTACTACAGAACATCCGTTTGTGGCATCCGTTACAGTGGCTGAATAAACGCCTCCTACAGTAACAGTAATAACTGAAGTTACTCCACCGTTCGACCAAATATAATTTACACCAGTGCTTGGAGTTGAACTCGCTGTTAAAGAAACCGTATTATTAGAAGCTGAGCATCCCACCCCGATGGAAGAAGTTGAAGCTACTGTTACAGTTGGGGTAACCGTATTTCCATTAACACTAACGGTCATGGTATTGCTACAACCATTACTGGGATCAACAAATGAAACTGTATAGGTTCCGCTTTGGTCGACCGTTACACTTGCATTTGTGGTAGCGCCAAGTATGCTGGCTCCTGTCCATGTATAAGTTAACCCTACAGTTGGTGTATAGGCGGGATTAATAATAACATTTGTATTTCCACAAGTGATATTATTTACGGTTGGGGTTGAAGCTGTAGGAATAACACTATTATTAGAAATAGTAACGAAAGTGGTGGTGGTGCAACCGTTATTAGCAGTAATTAAACAAGAATAAGTTCCGGCAGTTGTAAAAGTTGGTGTTGTAGTATTACTTCCGCTAGCAATTCCACCGGCAGGTGACCAAGAGTAAGAAGCAATTGTAACTGTCCCTGTAGGTGTTGCCGTAACGCCCGGAGCAGCGACCAAACAAGTGATACTACCCGAATTCGCCGATAATGTTACCGCTGGAGAATTAGCATCAGCAATTAATGTAGCAGTAGCTACCGGTGCCGAACAACCGTTAGTTCCCGTAATAACAACAGTGTAAATTCCCGGACCCGAAACATTTGCAGTAGTTGAATTAACGCCACTTAAAATTGTACCGGAAATTGGTGGTGTCCATGTATAAGTATTTCCGCCAGTAACAGTAACAACTAACTGAGTTGTAGGAGTCGCGCATGATAATGTAAATGTTGAAGGACTAATTGAAATTGCGCTCGGCACATTAGTACTTGAACTCGCAGCAATACTAACCGTACCGAAACATCCACTTGTAATATCGGTTACAGTGGCAGTGTATGAACCACCTAAACTAGCTGTAATGGTGGCTAAAGTATTCGTTCCAATAATTCCGGGACCTGACCAATTAAAATTAAAAGCGCCCGCTCCTGCACCTGTAGTTAATGAAATTGTAGTTGTACTACAGGTAATCGTATTAGAAGCTGTAGCTGTCGGTGTTACGGGAGCGTTATTAGCCGTAATACTATTTGTAATTGTTGTGCTGCACCCATTAACAGTGTTTGTCACTACAACCGAATAAATTCCTCCTGCATTAACTGTAATTGTGGGAGTTCCTGCACCGCCTGTAATCCCCGGACCTGTCCACACATAAGAAACCGGCGAAGCAGTTGTTGTTGCTGCCACTTGAACTGAAGTTGTAATACAGGTTATTGTTCCGGTATTATTTAAAACTACCGAAGGAACATTGGCATTAGGTAAAACAGTTACAGATTGCGGTATTGAAGAACAATTATTAAAAGTATTTGTCGCTACAAAAGTATAGGTGCCTGCGCCGCAGGCAGAAGTTGTATAGGCAATAGGACTTCCGCATACTCCACCTGTCCACACCACTGTACATGTACCGGGATTTGCAGCACCGTTTAATTGAACAGAAGGAGTAGCGCAAGTTATTGTACCCGTTACAGAAACGGTTGTGGTTGGTACTATTGTGTTTTGAGCCACAACTACGTTACCTAAGGCCACGCAATTATTAAATGTATTTGTAACAGTATAGTTATAAGTTCCTCCTCCGTTTATAGTAATTGTGCCGGTTCCTGCACCACCAGTAATTGAAGGACCTGTCCAATTATACGAAACCGGTGTTGAAGTGGTTGTAGCAGAAACTGAAACAGTGTTTACAGAACAATTTAAACTTCCTGTTGAAGCAGCAGCTATACTTGGAACAGCTGTATTTTGTGTAACAATAAAATTTCCTGTGGTCTTACAAGTATTAAAAGTATTTGTTACAGTATAATTATAAGTTCCTCCAACGTTACAGGTAATCGTGCCAGTTCCTGCGCCTCCTGTAATACCCGGACCAGTCCACAAATAAGAAACCGGAGCAACTCCTGTTGTAGTTGATAAAGTTGCAGTAGGAACAATACAATTCAAACTACCGGTAGCGGCAGGTGTTAAAGTAGGTGTGACTATATTTTGAGTTACAACTATTGGTCCGCTGGTAACACAACCGTTGGAAGTATTTGTTACAGTATAATTATACGTTCCTCCAACGTTAAGGGTTATTGTTCCGGTTCCGGCACCGCCTGTTATTCCAGGGCCCGTCCAAACATAACTAACCGGTATGCTTGTAGTGGTTGCTACCGCCGTGGTAGAAACAACAGTACAATTTAAACTACCGGACGATGCGGCTATACTTGGCGTGATTGTATTTTGATTTACAACAATTGCTCCATTGGTTACACAACCATTCGAAGTATTTGTTACAGTATAATTATATGTTCCACCGAGATTGAGTGTAATAGTTCCCGTACCGGCTCCTCCTGTTATTCCCGGACCAGTCCAAATATAGCTTGCTGGAGCGGTTGTTGTAGTTGCGGCGGCTGAAGTTGAAACTACGCTGCAATTTAAACTTCCGGAAGAAGCTGCAACACTAGGAGCTGTTGTATTTTGAGTAACAACAATTGGTCCGCTTGATTTACATCCATTTGAAGTATTTGTAACAGTATAATTATAAGTTCCTCCCGCATTCAGAGTTATTGTGCCTGTTCCTGCGCCGCCGGTTATTCCGGGGCCAGTCCAAACATAACTAACGGGAATGGTTGTTGTAGTTGCAGCAGCAGTGGTTGAAGCGGTTGTACAATTTAAACTTCCCGAGGATGGTGCAACAGTTGGTGGCGTATTATTAAGAGTAACGGCAACGGTTGCAGGTGTTGATGGACAACTTGCAACATTTACTGTTAAGGAATAAGTTCCTGCAACATTTACATTGGGATTTGCAGTTGCACCTCCTGAAACAATTCCGGGACCCGACCATACATAAGTTCCTCCGCCAGAACCAGCTAAAACTGTTGTCGGATTTGTACAAGTTAATTGCTGAGGCAGTCCGGCATTTGCAACAGGAATAGGAACTGCAGTTGCGGTTTTACTTACAATTTGAGTACCTCCGCATTGATCGGTAACCACGCCATAAACTGTGTAATTTCCTGCGGCAGGAAAATTAATACTTGCCGGTGAACCTGCGGCAACGGTCGGCACCCCTGCGGCATTAAAACTCCATGTAATATTTAATGGAGGCACGCCGTATCCTGTACCGTTAGAAGTTGCAGTTATATTTCCACCAGCGCAAACTGTATTTGTAGATAAAGTAAATGGATTAGGAACGTTGGTCCATTCCACAGTACGTCCCTGTAAAGTAACATTCCAACTTTGTAATCGAGAACATGTGTTAGTAGCGTAGGTACAATTGCATCCCAAAGTATTATTACAAAATACACGTAAAAGATTTAAAGAAAATGTTATTGCTTGCGGCAAACAAGAAGCGGGCAAACATTGAACCATGCTTTGACATCCAGACGAAGCAAAAGGAAGGGTCGGACTCCAAGTTCCGGAAGTAACACAACCGGGAGAGCACGACCAATATAGCCCTGCACCTGAAGGTGTTCTTCCACCACAATTAGAGAGAATTTCCACTCTGGGATCACTATTAAGACATGCGCCACCACCTGAACAACAGGTTATTTGCTCAGTGGCCCACGATGTGCTAAAATCCCAAGGCATACTGCCTCCTGGAAAAGTCAAAGTAAGAACTTGAGTACAAAATAAAGGTGTTAACATTGAACCGATTGTATTCGGAGGCGCAGCTATTGGTCCAACTGCTGTAATTAATGGGTCAATTGTAAGCGGATAAACAATTCCGGGCATATTTAGAAATGAAGAATCAACATGAAGTTCAATATTGTTACCCATTACTCTGTAATTATTAAACATCATGTGAGTTCTGTCTCCTGAACCATCTATTGAAAATGCTTTTCTTATAACATACTGTGTGGTTCCAGAATGATCGTTGATATGAATGTTATCTTCAAATAATCCTCCAGTATTGCCTGATAGCTGCGATAATATTAAATCAGATGATAAATTAAGTCGATCGGTTAAAATTAAACGTTTCGCATTTGGAATTGCTGATTTTACAATGAACATACTTTTTATATGGCTCTCTCCAAACACAATCTTCATATCTATACCTGGAAAAATATTATTTACATACGCTCCGTTATTTCCAACAACGTAATCCGACCAATTAGGATTATAATTTTGAACATGGTTCCCATTATCAATAACCGTTAAAACATATTGGTTATTCTGTACACTGTATTTATCGCAATTAATATTTGTAAAATGCGAATTAAAATTAATAAGGGTAGGATAAACTTGATTGGGAGCGGAGTAAATTCCTGATGATTCTAGATGTAAAGTTGGATTGATAGCAATTAGTTGTCCGTTTTTCTGGTAATGCATTGGATTGACAGATTTTTGCATGTAAAAAAAAGTCGGGTCATTAATATCAACAAAATATCGCTCGTTGATTTTTCTTTTCGAAATTACCTCAACTACATTTTTATTTGGCGCATTACAAGGAAGGGTTCCAAAATCAGGATGTGAATAATATTTTGGATCATTATATTTTTTGCCTATTTCCTCTGCATAAGTTCTTGGCTCAATAATTTTAGAATAATTCTCAAAATGATATTCAAGCCCGTTAGAGGCCTTGGCGTTTTTTTGAGCCATAATTGGATCTGATAGAATTAAAATAAGACAAAATAATCCCTTAATTCCTAAGGATACTAGTTTCGATGATTCATTTTGCATATTAGTAATTTTAAATTAATACTTTTTCTATTGAAACACTCAATCAATTAAATAGATTGCCACATAAATCGTGCCGCAACCAATTCGAACTAAAGCTAAATATGAGGTTATCTTAACAAAAATATAGAAAAAAAAATCAAGAAATACTCCTTAGTTTAAATAAGTGCTGATTTTCAATTAATTAGATTACAGATGGATTAAATATAGATGGTTTTGAATACAAAAAAAGACCTATTCACTAATCGTGAAAGGGTCTTTTATAAAAATAATTTATCTTATCTGAATAAGCTTACGGGACCGTTTTTGGTAATTTCCTTATCATCAAATCCAGTTGCCTTTACAAAATAGAAATAAGTACCGGCGGCAGCTTTGTTTCCGTTGGAATTAACTCCATCCCAAGCTGCTTTTGTGCCTGTAAATTCGTACATCTGTTGTCCCCAACGATTAAATATTTGTAATGATAATTCTTTAACTCCAGTAGATTTAATAGTTAAAACATCATTAATTCCATCATCATTGGGAGTAAATACATTTGGAATTTCAATTGACAATCCATCATTCACCAAAATATCCATTATTGCGGTATCACTACATAAACCAGATGTAGCAATTAAAGTCACTACAAAAGAACCATTGCCATTATAAACGTTAGAAGTGCTGGTTTGTGTCGAAGTTGCACCATTACCGAAATTCCAATTATAAGTAACTGCGCCAATACTAGTATTAGTAAAGTTAACGGTAAGAGGCGCAACACCAACAGTGAAATCAGCCATGAACCCTGCAATAACTGTTGTATTAATAATCGCAACAGTTGAAGTTGAAAAACAACCTGTATTAGGGTCGGAAACGGTTAGAGTATAAATACCGGCCAAATTTACTATTGGGGTTGGGGTATTAGAACCGGAAACAATACCATTTCCTAACCAAGTGTAAGTTACGCCGGAAGTTGTAGAAGTACCGCTAAGTACAGAAGTTGCACCTGCACCGCAAGGCAAGGCGCCATTAGTACCTGCGTTAGCATTAGGAATTGCAGTGTTATTATTTACAGTATATAAAACTGCAACTGAACAACTGTTAGAAGGATCGGTGACAACAACAGAATAATTACCCGGCGTTGAAGTCGACATAGTAGAAGTAATTACCCCTGTTGACCAACTAAAGGTAAGCCCTATAGTTGGTGAAGTATTTGCAGTTAAAACTGCAGTTCCGGTACCAGGCGCGCAACCAATTCCTAGTGTTGAGGTAGAAGAACTAACAGTAGCCGTTGGCGCTACCGTGTTACCAATTACAGTCACGGTAATTGTATTTGAACATCCGTTACTTGGGTCGGTTATATTCACCGAATACGTTCCGCTTTGATTAACAGTTACACTTCCGTTTGTTGTTGCCCCTACAATTCCTCCCCCAAACCAAATATAAGTTAAGCCAGTTGTTGGCGTGTAAACCGGATTGATGATCACACTTGTGTTTAAGCATGATATATTATTTACCGGAATTCCAGCAGTGGTTGGGATAACACTATTATTACTAACAGTTACAAAAGTAGAACTCGTACATCCATTATTCGCGGTAATTAAACACGAATAAGTTCCCGCAGCCGTAAATGTAGGAGTCGTTGTATTAGCACCTGTTGCTATTCCTATTGTAGGAGACCAAGAATAAGTTGCTATGGTTACTGTTCCGGTTGGAGTTATTGTAACACCTGGTGCTGTATTTAAACAGGTAATGCTTGTTGCACCTGTAGATAATGTAACCGACGGCGCATTAGAATTAGCAACTATAATGGCAGTTGCTGCCGGTGCAGAACAACCGTTAGTTCCTGTTGCAACTACCGAATAAGTTCCGGGACCTGAAATTGTAGCACTTGTTGAATTAACACCACTTAAAATCGAACCTGAAACAGGGGCAGTCCATGTATAAGTAGTTCCACCTGTAGTTGTAACTACTAATTGTGTGGTTGGAGTTGCACAAGACAAAGTAAAACTTGAAGGCGTGACTGAAATTGAAGTTGGAACAGAAGTATTAGTAATTGCAGAAATACTTACAGTGCCTGTACAGCCACTAGTTGTTTCGGTTACAGTGGCGGTATAAGCTCCTCCTACACTTGAAGTAATAGTTGATAAAGTATTAGATCCAACTATTCCAGCGCCCGACCAATTGTAAGTAAACGAACCGGCTCCGGCTCCGGCAGTTAAGTTTATCGTAGTTGTATTACATGTTAAAGTATTGGAAGCCACTGCCGTCGGTGTAACTGGAGCGTTATTTGCTGTAACACTGTTTGTAATTATGGAGGAACATCCGTTTAATGTATTGGTGAGAGTAAGGGTATATACACCACCCATATTTACAGTGATCGTTTGCGTTCCTGCTCCGGCTATAATTCCAGGTCCTGACCAAGTATAAATCACAGGTGCGGCAGCAGTGGTAGATGTAACTTGCGATGTTAACACTAAACAAGTAAGCGTTCCTGTATTTGCGAGGGTTGCTATTGGAGATCCAGCGTTAGGAAATACCTGAACCGTAGAAGAAGCTGAACAACCATTTGCAGGATTGGTAGCAGTCATTGTAAATATTCCGGCAGAACAAGCTGAAGCAGTGTAAGAAGTTGGACCGGCACAAACACCACCGGTCCATACCACCGTACAAGTCGAAGGATTGGCAGAACCAATAATTTGTACCGAAGGGGTTAAGCAAGTAACAGTTTGAGAAGAACCTGCATTTGCAGTGGGCGGAATTGTAAAATTACCAACAGCACTATTAACTATTGCTGTACAACCATTAACTGAACTTGTAACCAACAAAGAATAGGTTCCAACCTGATTAACATTTACAGTCATTTGATTGGAAGCGCCAATTACTCCCGGGCCTGTCCAGCTATATAAAACTCCACCAGCCGGAGCACCCGATAAAGTTACTAGGGTGTTAGTACAAGTAATAGAAGGAGTAGGACTAATTGAAGGAGTTGGTGCAACCGTATTTGTGGTAGGTAGAACTGTCGTTGAGTTGGTGCATCCATTTGCAGGATTAATTACAACAACCGAATAAACTCCAGGCCCCGAGCCTGTGGCAAATTGTGAATTTACCCCTGATGTTATTAGTCCTCCAAAAGGAGGTGACCAAGTATAACTCATTCCGGCAGGGGTTACGGTTAAATTCATTGCCGGAGAAACACAAGTAACTGTTCCTGCGGAAGTGGCAAGAGCAGCAGGGGCAGTGGTGTTTTGTATCACAGCAATAGTGCCGGTTGTTTTACAACCATTAGAAGTATTTGTAACAGTATAATTGTATGTTCCGGGACTGTTTACAGTGGCAGTACCGGTATTTGCACCTGCGGTAATACTTGGACCAGTCCACGTATAAGTTACGGGGGCAGCACCAGTAGTTGAACCAACAGTAGTAGTTAATACAGTACAATTTAAGCTACCTGCTGTAGCAACAACCGGTGGTAATGTAATATTTTGCGCTACTGCAACGTTTCCTGTAGTTGTACATCCATTCGATGTATTTGTTACTGTGTAATTATATGTTCCGGGTAAATTTACAGTCGCAGTTCCTGTTAAAGCGCCCCCTGTTATTCCGGGTCCGGTCCAATTATAACTTACAGGAGCGGCTCCGGTAGTTGATACAACAGTAGTTGATATAACTGTACAATTTAAACTTCCTGACGATGCGGCTACAGCCGGAGCAGTAATGTTTTGTACCACAGAAACATTTCCGCTGGTGACACAACCATTGGAAGTATTTGTAACTGTGTAATTATAAGTTCCGGGTAAATTTACTGTAGCGGTTCCAGTAAGAGCTCCGCCGGTTATTCCTGGTCCTGTCCAATTATAACTTACAGGAGCGGCTCCGGTAGTTGATACAACAGTAGTTGATATAACTGTACAATTTAAACTTCCTGACGATGCGGCTACAGCCGGAGCAGTAATGTTTTGAGCAACTGCAACATTTCCGCTGGTAACGCAACCATTAGAAGTATTTGTAACAGTATAGTTATATGTTCCGGGTAGGTTTACGGTGGCGGTACCGGTTAAGGCTCCTCCGGTTACTCCGGGACCAGTCCAGTTATAACTTACAGGAGCGGCTCCAGTTGTTGAAGCGACTGTTGTAGATAATACAGTACAATTTAAACTTCCTGATGACGCAACAACAGGTGGCGCAACTATATTCTGTAAAACAACAGTGTTTCCTGTTGTTTTACAACCATTAGAGGTATTGGTAACCGTATAATTATAAGTGCCAGGTAAATTCAATGTTATTGTACCCGTTCCTGCTCCTCCGGTAATACCCGGACCAGTCCAAACATAACTTACGGGTGCAGCACCTGTAGTTGCTGCTGCTGTTGTAGAAACTACAAGGCAATTTAAACTTCCTGAAGATGGAGCAACACCGGGTGGGGTTGTATTTGTATTAACGGCGACCGTAGCAGCCGGAGAAGTACAACCATTTACAGTTACGCTTAATGTAAAAACACCGGATAAATTTACGGTTGGATTGGCAGTTGCTGCTCCACCTGTGATTCCTGCCCCAGTCCAAGAATAAGATCCTCCACCCGATCCGACAAGGACGGTGGATGGATTAGTACAGGTTATTGATTTAGAAGGTCCGGCATTTGCTACAGGAACGGGAGTAACGCTCACTGAAATGGCGTTTGATGCACTACAGAGTGCAGAAATACCAACTGAATAAGTTACAGGATAAGAACCAGCACCTACTGAAGGGCAGAAGGAGTTTGTTACTACGCCCGTTCCAACCCAAGTTCCGCCGGCAGTTCCGGTAACTTGTGGAGGCAGATTAACACAAGGGCCGTTAGCACAAAGTGGACCAATGGCTGTCCAAGATGCGTTATATGGATTTGTTACATAAATAGTGCGAGCTGCGGTTACAATTGGACAAACTCCATTTCCGGTATTGAATGTATAGGTAATTGTATAAGTCGTTCCGGGGGTTAGTAACGAAGTAACGAGTTGTGCTTCTGCCCATGGATAACTTGTTAGAGCCCCAGCTACAAAAGGTAAAATATTATAAGTACAGGTGCCAATTGTTGTATTCGCAGGAATAACAATAGGAGGATTACAACCAACAAAACCTGCATTCCAGATTCCGGTAGTAATCGCCACATTATTATAACAACTTGAAACGGAATAATTCATGTTCGGAACTGCCGACGCAACGTTGCAGATTGACCAAGTGTGAGAACCCGTAGGATCTAAATACGAAGCAAACAAAGTACTGTTTGAATTATTTGGCATTGGACCAATGTTATTTGCACAAGTTCCAAGAGGGCCTTGACAGCCAACTAAATTTAGAGCAGGATATTCGAAAAGGGTGATTGAATTTCTTGTAGCTGAATTAGCATTTGTAGGATTAACAATAAATCTCATACAGGGAGTATTGAAAAGATTAGCCCCTGAACCCGGTTGTTGTGGATACATGAATATATTACCGCTATTGCAGGCAACAGTATTACTAACAATTGGAGTGAAAGTAGCATCATAGTAATCCAAAGTATTACCGGCTCCAAGATATAAGTTCACACATTGGGCATAGCTTTTGTGGTTTATAAACGCCAAGGAAAAACACAATAAAATTAGAGTAGTAATTTTTTTCATATTCATCAGAATTTAATTCTTCTTAATTATTTTTTTTATTAAAATTTATTTTGTTGGTACATCAAAAAAAGTGTTTCTGTTTTCCGGCCTTACAAAGTTGGAATTTTCTTTGGCCCAAGTATTAATGGTTTGCTTGTATTTTTCTATATTTTCTTTCTTACTATCGTAAATAGGAAAATTACCGGGAATTTCCTTCGAAATTAATTTTACTAAGATATCTTCTTCCAAACTTGCATATTTCGAAACCACCGGCTCGCTTTTAGCAACAAAGCCATTTGATTGCTTTTTTTGCTTTAAAGATATTTCGCTTTGAGATTTGAGATTAAAAGAAACGGCGGCTAAAACCAAAAGAAAAGTAACTTTTTTCATATTGAAACATTTTAAAGTGATTATGACAAAAATATAAAATAAAACGATTAATAACCAAATAATAATGATAGAATTATGAAAAAATAGTCCAAATTATGGGCTAAAATCGTTTAGAAAAGGCTTTTTTTTACTTTTTTTTAAACATTGAATCGATTTGACCAATAAATCCTGAAACTTGGGTGTTGCCGGGATTAATGTTTAAGGCTTGTTGATAATACTTTCTGCAAACGAGAGTATCCTTATTTAAAAAATAAAGTTGTCCCAGAGAAACATTTAATAATTCGGAATCGGGCTGTTTTTTCAATTCAGATTCAAAGTATAAAATTCCTTCTTTTATATTAGTATTGGCATAACAACTTCCTAAAACTTCATATGGAACAGTAAATTTTGTTCCTCTGCTTGATTTAACTGCTTTAAACAAAAAATATTTTGCACTATCGATTTTATTAAGTTTGAAATAGGCAATTCCCAAATTAGCCAAAAGCTCTTTTTTAATTGTATCACGTGCATAGGCTGGTTTTAAATAGCGCAATGCCGAAAGAGGATCATTCTTATACGAAAGATATAAATAGGCTAAATTATTGAGGCATCCGTTACAGGTAGAATCTTCCTTCACAGCATTTATCAATAGCTTTTCAGAAAATAACATTTTATTTAATTTATCATTTTGTTTAATTGAACTTTTTTCATTGGATAATTGAACAATTACTTCTGAGCTGGTGAGTAAACTTAATTTAACCGATTCGGGATAATTTTTAACATCAGCTTCAAACAGTGTGAGCCGATCTTTCCATTCTTTGTTTCGGCTGATTATCAATCCTCCAAAAAATACCAAAATTACCAGTGAAATAGATTTTTGTTTAATATTTAACTGGGAAAATTGAACAGGATATTTCTTTGTTTTTGAGTTAAAAAATAAAACCTGAATTAGAATTAAAGAGAAACCAATAGAGGCAAAAAATAAAAATCTATCAGCAACAATCCCCGGGGCCGGGGCCACAATATTTAAATACATTGATATAGAAAAACAGAAAAACACAATTCCATACCAAATGAAATCGGGTTTATTGAACTTTATTATAAAAAAATAAAATAATGTTCCAGAAATAATTAATCCCAACAAAGCATATAGAGAAGTGAATGAAAAGACCTGAATAACACTATGCCCATAATACGAAGCCATTTTTGTTGGCAGCAGCAACATTTTAGCATAAAATCCCAGGGAATTTAAAGCCGCTGAAATTTTTAGAATGAACCCTTTCTCAAAATACAAAGGGTTTTCGAAATACATAAAAACACGGTATTCTACTGCCCTTCCCATTACTCCCCGCTTGGTTAATTTATACATCACAAATGCCAATAAAAATAAAATTACAATTCCAATAATTGTTTTAATATTTATTTTACGCTGTTTTAATAATATTATCGGGATAATGGCGATGTAAGGAACTACATCGAATTTACTTAAATACGCCAACGCAAAAAGCAGTAAAGCAAAAAACATTCTGTACCATTTTTTGATATCGGTATAACGAATTACCTGAATAAAACCAAGAAGAGTAAAAATGAAACTAAGAAGGACATCGCGATTTTTAAGGCTCACCACCACTTCTGAATGAACTGGAATAAATGCGAAAATTAAAACTGCCAGAAACAAAGTGAAAGGTGGAAATTCTTTAAACAGTAAACGAAACAATTTAAAAAGCAAAATCAGCGTCAGCCAATAGAAAATGATATTAAAAAAATGTCCGCGCTTAGGATTCTCCCCGAAAATACCACTTTCAATAGCGAAAGAAACTTTTACCATTGGTCGGTATTCGTATTTATTATCGCTTTCGTCTTTAACATGAAAAGTTTTGAAAGCTTTTGGAATGGCTTTAAATCCCTGGGCTGTGATATTATCTTTACCGGTTACAAACTCATCATCGAGGGCATAACCATTCCCAATAATATTTCCATATAAAATAAAAACTACTAACAGAAGTAAACTCTGGTATTTATATTTTTGAAAAAATGATTTCATCATAGAAAGAAAATAATATGCTAAGCTATTTTAAAAATTTAAATTTTTGTTTATTATTCAATATTTCTTCCAACAATTTATCGGCAATAACCTTATGGCCTTTTTTATTGGGATGCGCGTCCCATATAGATAACTGAATAGTTTCAGGATTGTTCCCCTGATAAACTCCCTCTAAATCAATTATTTCAAAACCGGTATTTTTCGATTCTTTAAAACAAAATGATTTATCTTTATCTTTTCTTAAACTGGCATTGGCCGGCAAATAAATAAACACCGGAAAAATATTATTTTGTTTGCAATAATCAGCAATGGTTTTGTATCCCCAACTAACCATTTCATTCCCAAAAGGTTTAATTTTATTATTTTTTTCGAGTCGGCACATGTGATTATTTACACCTGAAGAGGAATAAATGCTATCTAAAAAATTAAATGAAAGTGGCTTGCCTTTCTCAATAACGTTTACAAAATTATCAACGCTCCGCGTAACTTCACCAGTGTGCGCAAAATAAAAAAGATAATCGGGTTTAATATTTTTAATCTTGTTCAAAGTCACATAAACATTTTGCAGAAGATGGTAACCCCCGGCTCCAAAATTTAATATTTCAATTTTACTTTTCGAATATTTATTTATTTCATTCTCGAAAAGGGAGGCGAAATTTTCGTTATTGGAAACACCTGAACCCATTTCATAAGACCCGCCGAGCAAAGCAATTCGTATCGTACCGGAATCTTTAACCGGCGAATATTCTTTGTCGCGGAGCCCGAATTGATTGGTAGATAAACTATCGCCTTTGAATACTGTTCTAAAATTTGGTTTAAACTCTTTGATTAATATATTATTTACAGGAAAATAAGCGAGATTATCGAGATTCCATTTTTTATTCTCGTTTTTGATATTAAACAAATCTATGGCTTTATCATCGTTGTTTAATAATTGTTCGTAATAGCCTCTTTCCATTTCTAACCTGTCTTTATTATTGAGATTATTATGAGCAAAATTTAAAACATTCGTTCGGTAAGAAGAGCTTTGCAGAATGAAAAATAAAATTATTAATAAGGAATTACAAATTATCCCCGATAAAACAGTGAATTCTTTAAATACAAATCCAAACATTTTTTTTGTATCGTATAAATATCTGATAATGGAAGCGATTGCAATAAATAAAATTATTGCTCCGCTAAAAATTAAAATATCCCACAGTGAGCCTGTTTTCACAAAAGACAAAAGATACCACCACTCGGTAATTGAATTTGATGTCCAAAAGCTCCACAAGAAACCCATTACCACCAACATAAAAATAACACTTGCACCTTTTTTTACAAACTCTAAAGAATTTGATTTTTTTATTTTGACTTTATCGAACTCCTTCAAAAACAAAACAGAACTTGTAGAAATAGTAATCCCTAAAAAACACCAGAATAAAATATCGTTCGGATTAAAAACGAATTTGCCTTTTATCCAAAGCCACTGCCAATTATGAAAAAACCAAGTGCAAAAAAACATAAACAGCGTCGTTAATAAAATCGCCATTTTTATTGGTATTTTTTTTAATTTGAAGAGAACAGGATAATAAAAAACACGGGTAATAAAATCGCGCCAATATAAATTTATTCGACGCCATAAGTCGGGAAAGCTTGTTGCAAAAAAATAATTATCAAAAATTTCGGGAAGTGAAAACCCAAACAAGGTTAAAAACCCCAATGAAATATAAAACAATCCCGAAAGGCGAAGAATTAAAGAGTAACCGGAAAATATGAACAAAATTAAATTCCAAAAACTCTCTATTTCATAGGGCGAAGGCGTTAAGTACAAATAAACGAAACGGTAAATCAGGGTATGCAAAATTCCACGCGTAATCCATTTCAAACCTTGCTCCAACGATTTTTGGGCCGGTTGAGAGTAGAATCGTGAGAAAAATAATTTAGGATCTACAATTGGAAATAAAGGAAAGCAGGCTTGCGGTAACATAAATAAATAACATAATCTGTCAATGAAAACAGGTTTGTTTTTAAAATATCTTAATTCGTACAATAGAAAAATATAACGTAGCATTAAAAAAACTGAGCCGTACATAATAGTTATTCTCACCATTGAATTGGCAAAGCCATTCATTATAAAAAATGCACCTACTCCGGTAAAAATCAAAGCCAAAATATTTCTTAACGAAAAATTGGGAATATAAGTTAAGGCAACAAAAAACAAGATAATAGCGAGTACACCCGTTGCCGGGAAAATTCCCAGTAAATAAATTTCGATGGCAAAAGCGAAGAGAAGAAGCACTATTTTTCTCAATGAAATTGGCAAAAACATATAAAGGATAAATCCGCCACTAAGAATGAAAACCGCTTTATCGAACCCCTTATTTTTTTCGATACCAAATGTGTAAATAAGATAAACACACAGCAAAAGCCATATTAAATGAAAGGAAAGACGGGCCGAATATTTATATTTAGAATTGGAAACCTGAAGATCGGAATACACTGGTAAAAATTGATTTTTAATGGAGTCAGGCATATTAATTCAAATGTGTTCTATTATTTATCTTCGTTAAATTAATTACGAAGGATTATTACCAGTTAAATTTTTTACCAAGTATTTTAAAAAGTTTTTCATTGTAAGGTTTGTAAAACTTATTTAGCGAATCAAAAGTTTCGGGTTTCATTTTTTCGGAAGAACCTTCGTTTAATTTATTAAATATTATTTTATTACTATTTTTTATTCCCGCAAATTCACAAATCTCACCAAACACTTTTTCCGGATTTTCAAAATAGTTTTCGCTACTGTTGATGTAAATATTATTTTTAGGGATAGAATTTATCCAATTAGCCACACTATCGCAATAAATTCCCCGCGAGCGATATCCCAAACGGTAAAAAGCATAATTGTGGTTTTTGTCGGCTATTTCTTTTTTATCAGCCGTATTAATTCTCTTTTCTTCCAATTCAAGAGCTTTTTCAAAATCGGTTGATTCAAATCCTTTTTTAACTGAAAATTTGTAATGCGAAAACGCACGGTCCGCAGGGTTACGAAGCAACAAAATAACTTTTGCATTTTTATGATTGCTTAAAATTCTCTGCGGCGCATATATATTTTCGAACGTATCAGTACTTGCATCCACCGAATATGCCGGAAGTTTTAATTTGTTTTGCCGCGCGGCTTTGTAAAGTTTAGTAGCAAAAAACTGTTTGTAATATAAAACGCCTTTCGCAAATCTGGTATTGTTGCCGTAAAAGAACATTTCTTTAGCTTTGGAAGAAATAATTTGCGGATGCTGCACTAAATTATCATATAAAGAAGTGGTTCCTCCTTTTTGAACACCAATTATAAAAATATCGGGATTGATACGCAAAAACGAAGTAGCCCGCACAAAAGCAGAAGCAACCAGCGCATCATGTTTATTAAAGACTAATGACTCGTTATAAAACAATTCATTCAGCATTTGATTCTGAATTTTCACTAAATTTACTAAAATTAAAATGATACTTTAATCATTATGCCATTAAAAAAACTTGCCGATAAGTTTCATACGTTTACAAATTTACTCATTAAAGATAGTTTCCCTACACTTAGTTTGTATTATTATACAAAACCGCGCCTGTATTTGTATTGGAGAACGCAGCCCATTCACCGTTTAATTAAAGGCGAAAATGTTTCTAATTGCACCAAACCAAGTTTCATTTTTTTTACGGTGCACAAAAGTGCTTCTACTTTAATGGTTAATTTTATTGAGGCTTTATCTAAAATTACCGGACTCGTTCAAATTGATTACAACGGCTATTTTGCCACGGAAGGCGCCAAAGGTTTAGAAAAACAAAACAATTCACAATTAATTAAAAAAGTTTTTAAACCAAACGGATATATTTATGGTCCGCTTAGGAATTTTATTAATGTACCCCAAATTGATAATTACCCTATAATACTTTTGCTGCGCGACCCGCGCGACATATTAACTTCGCAATATTTTTCCATTAAAAAAACGCATCCTTTAATTACTAAAAAATTAATTGAACGGAGAGAAATAGCAATGAATTCGACCATTGATGAACATGTAAAATCAGAACAAGCCGATAGGTTTTTTCAAACTTATTCGATTTATATTGATAAAATTTTAGGAAAAAAAAATGTTTTGTTTTTGAAATATGAAGATATGGTGAATGATTTTCGCAGTTTTATTTTGCAAATAAATGCGCATCTTAAATTAAATTTAAGCGAACAACAAATTAATTCGCTGGACTTAACAAAGACTTTTAAAATTAAAAGCGAAGATCAAAATAGTCATAAACGAAAAGTTACGCCCGGAGATTACAAAGAAAAATTGCAGCCCGAAACCATTGAATGGCTCAATAAAAAATTTGAAACAATTTTAAAAAAACTTAATTACCCCATTTAATGTTGCAACTAAAATTACAATATATAGAAGAAAACAAATGGTTTCATCAATGGTATAATCGTTTTTGTTTGGATAAATTAAATAAGAACCGAAATTTATATACCGATTCAACCACAGAAATCTCCAACGAAAAACCCTTGTTTATTACCGGATTTTTTAGATCGGGAACGAGCGTTACCGCAAAATTATTAAATATAATGGGAATGGATTTGGGACCAGAAAAACATTTATTGAAAGCTAAAAATAAACGGGCTCAATTAAATCCGGATGGTTTTTTTGAGAATTATTTGTTCATGGAAACTTCTCTAATGCTTTTTACAAAACTAAATTCCTGGGGGCACCTCCCCCCCACCGAATCGGCTTTAAACAATTTCGAATTCAGCGCCACCGATAAACAAACATTTGCCGAATTTACTTTATGCGGCGTGCACGACGACAGAATAAGTAATAAAAACAAAATGGCCGTTTTAAAAAACTACGACCTTTTCTCATTAAATACTTACCTCCAAAAAGAATTTAAATTTCCTTACGCCATTAAAAATCCACATTTTTCGGTGATGACTGAATTTTTATTAAAAAAATGGCCGCAAGCAACCCTCTTAGTTTGTTTCAGAGAACCTATGGCAGCCATTGCTTCTGCGGCAAAAATAACTTCTATGCTTAATCAGGAAATTTATTTAAAATACTACGAGCAATTAGTAAAATTACCTGACAACAAAGTCGCTTTTTTTTCGTTTGATCATTTATTGAAAAACCCTCAAAAATCGCTGAACGCATTATGTAATAATTTTAATTTAGCCACCCAAAAAATTAAAATCGCCGAGTCAATCATTAAACCGGCTTTGCACCGTTACAAAAATGCCGGCGAAATTACCAACGAAAAAGTAAAAGAAATTTACCATTTAATGATAAATAAAGCCATCAATAAATGAAAGTGGTTCATTTAAATACTTATACCGAAGGAGGCGCCGCACAAGCTGCACTAAGAATAAACGATGCTTTATTAAAACAATGCTTCGGCGGGCTCAGCATAGAAAGTAAATTTCTGGCGCTTTACAACAACCAAAATAAAGTTGCTATTGACTTCAGAGATGAATTAAATGTATTTGAAAATTATTTTCTGAAACTAAAAAATAAACTCCGTGCTTTAAAATTAGAAAAAAAATATTACGAGGCCGAAGAATTATTTAGCGAATTGGAAACGGTTTGGGAGGTAAAAAAACATTCACTCATAAAAAATTCGGATATTTTGCATTTGCATTGGATTTCTTCTTTTGTTGATATTCCTTCCTTTTTTCATCTGCAAAATAAAAAAATAGTTTGGACTCTTCACGATTATTTTCCGTTTTCGGGAGGCTTTCATTATCCTATTAATGAAATTAAAGAAGAATGGTTTAAAAAAATAGAATTGCAAAAAGATATTATTGAGAAAATATTTTCGGAAACTAAAATTGATTTTGTTTTTCCCTCCGAATATTTAAAACAAATAGCGAAAGATTCAAATGCATTGGGAAATAATAATTGTCAGGTAATAAAAAATCCGGTGGATGTAAATTTGTTTAAGCCTTTGGATAAAAATGCCTGTAGAGATAAACATTTAATTAATAAAACCAAGCCCGTTCTTTTTTTCTTATCCGATTATTTTAATTATCCCCGCAAGGGATTTGCTTTACTGGCAAAAGCGCTCTCTTTAATAAATAAAGAGGTGACGTTAATTACTGCGGGAAGAGGAAAATTACCTTCTGTAATTGGTAAAGCAGAAATTAAATATTTTGGATTGATGCAAAATAAAAATTTACTCGTTGAATTATATAATTGTGCCGACCTATTGGTAAATCCAAGTTTAGCCGATATTTCAAGCAATACAGTTATTGAAGCCATGGCTTGCGGAATTCCTTCGGTAACATTTGCAACCGGTGGAATTCCGGAATTAATTACTGAGGTAAACGGAATAATTGCCAATGAAACTTCTGCGCAAGCCCTAGCCGAATCGATAAACTTAGCATTGAGTAAAAATTACGATCCAGGTAAAATTAAAAGTTTAGCAGAACAAAATCATTCGTTTGAGGTGATTGGCAAGAAATATGCAACTCTTTATTCGCCATTATAATTGTTTGTGAGACAAAATGTACTTGAAACAATTATGTTTACAAGCTATATATTTATAAATTTGTACTCTTTATTAGTAAATGGCTAAACCAACAAAAATTATAAAAAAAACAGATTCAAAGACCGTATTCCAAACTTTGAACAATTACTTATTAAAGAACAACCGAATTATTTTTTGGGTTATTTTAGCAATAGGAAGTGTATTGGCCTTACTAAGTTTTAATGCGCGCATAAGTGAAGCGCACGACGATGCCCTTTACATTGAAGCCGGCTACCGCTACGTGCATGAGTTTCCAAATTATTATTATACTTCAAATGCCCCCATGTATCCCATGTTTTTAGCATTGCTGACCATGATGCTTGGCACCAATCTCATTGTTTTTAAGTTATTCTCTATTTTGTTTTTTATTATGGGTCCCGTTATTTACTACAAGGCGCTCGATAAAAAAGTTCCTGAAATTTTAAAATTCTTCGTGTTTAGTTTTTTGTGCATTAACCACATGATTATTTATTTTGCAAGCCAAACTTTTTCAGAATCGTTTTATTTATTAATGCAAGCCATCTTTTTTTATTACTTTTCTAGATATAATTTTTCTGAGAATCCCATCAGTACTAATCTTAAAATAGATTATAAAAAATGGCTGTGGTTGGGTTTTTTAATGATGATTTTAACGCTGGCTAAAAACATTTTGGTTTTTGGTATCGCTGCTATTTTACTTTTTTACTTCATTAAAAAAGAATATAAAAAAACATTTTATGCTCTGGTTTCGTTCGGAATTTTTAAACTATTATACGAATTAATTAAAAACGCTATTTGGGGGGCTTCTGCCATTCAATACAATTCTCAGGTAAACATTCTCCTCAATAAAGATCCTTACGATGCGAGTCAGGGTCAAGAAGATTTGTCGGGATTTTTCGGGAGATTGTTCGATAACATCGGATTGTATCTTGGAAAAAGATTTTATCAGATATTAGGCTTCATTGAAGAGAATTACACCAATTCATTTGCTATTCTTGCTTTTCTTGTAATTGCTCTAACGGTTTACGGGTTGTACATTGCCATAAAAAGAAAGAATGCCATTATTTCTTTTTTTCTTTTATTTGCCGGAACCATTTTATTCGGAACTTTTTTTGTTCTTCAGGCACGCTGGGATCAGCCCCGATTTTTGTTGGTTCACATGCCTGCTGTTTTGCTGGGAATGTTTTATGGAATGTACACGCTGGTTGAAAAAGATAATTTTACACAAAGAATTTTTATTTTATTAATTATTTTGGTGCTGGGCTCCATGTTTATTTCTTCTGCAAAAAGAGCATTGGCAAATATTCCAATTGTTACTAAAAATTTAAAAGGCGACAAATATTATGGCTATACACCCGATTGGCAAAGTTTTTTAAAAGCCAGCGCCTGGTGTGCCGATAGTTTACCGAAAGAAAGTTTAGTGGCGAGTCGCAAAGCACCAATGAGTTTTGTGTATGGGCACGGAAAAAAATTCTTTCCGATTTACAGTGTTATTAAAAAAGATACTGTTACCAGTCAATCTAATCCCGACAGTGCTTTAGCCTTCTTCAAAAAAAATAAGGTCACCCATATTATTTTGGGAAGTTTGCGAATTGATCCCACAAAAAATACCGGACAAATAATTAACACGGTGCACAACATTGCGCAACCCATTATGCAAAAATATCCCGATAAGTTGCAAATTATTCACACCGAAGGTTCGATGGAACCTGCTTATGTTTTAAAAATAAAATATTAATGGCAACTAATTTCAAATTAAAAGCCGGCAATTTTCTATACAAAAACTTTTTTTCGTTGTATAATATACTTTACCGGAATTTTAAATTAAAGAACGACCTATACGAAATTGAGCTTCTTAAAAAACTTATTAAACCGGGCGATGCTGTATTAGACATTGGCGGCAACATTGGCTTTTACGCAAAAATACTTTCGGATTTGGTGGGAGATAAAGGAAAAGTTTTTTGTTTCGAGCCCGACAGAATAAATTTTAAACATCTCAGCAAAAATGTAATTAGAAAAACTAATATTAATTTATTTAATTGTGCGGTATCTGATAAAAATGAAGACCTTAAAATTTACAGGTCAAAATTATTAAATGTCGATCACCGAACTTATCCTGTAAATAATTATGATAGCATTGAAATTGTAAAAGCGGTATCTATCGATTCGATAATTACTTCTGAAAACATTCAAAAAATTGAGCTCATTAAAATCGATATTCAGGGTTACGAATTATCGGCTTTTAAAGGCATGTTAAATCTCTTAGAAAAACAATCGCCCAAAATTATTGCCGAATATTGGCCACATGGTTTCAAAAGAGCCGGAACTTCGGCGGTGGAGTTTTATGATTTTTTCATCAAACTCAATTATAAATTTTTTCTAATCACTAAAAATTCTTTAACAGAAATAAATAAAGATTACGTTATTAAAAATAACAATCAGCCTTTCGAATTTAGTTTTAACGTGCTCATTACAAAAAACTAATTGTAATTTAATTTATCCGAAAAGTATTCTTTAAAATTAAACCGGAATTGCAATCAGATCGGTAGAACCGTGATAAGGAATATATCTTCTGTAGTTTTGAAGCGTCATTTCCTTTTCTGTTTTTGAATCAAATAATTTGTAATTCAATTCCTTAAAATAATCATGATAAAAATCGAACGAAATTTTCTTTTCATCCATAATGTAAATTCCAATTTCGAAAATTATAATGGGGCGCATTTTTTGAATCGCTTTTTTACCGCCTTTAAAAACTTCGTACTCGTGTCCATCGGTATCAATTTTAATAAAATCTATTTTATTCAGATTTTCTTCTATTATAAAATCATCGAGCGAAACCGAATTAACGCCTTCGGTTGATTTTGGTGTGCCTTTATGAATAGGATGGTCGTTATCGCTTTTTTCTCCACTCACTTTCCAACTCGAAAAAGCAATGATGTCGGGCTTATCAGAAGATTTTTCGGAAACAAACGAATTAAAAACTTTTACGTGCGGTGCATAATCGGGGTTTAAGCTAAGATTGATTTTTAATCGCTCTAAAGCATAAAAGGTGGGTTCAAACGAATACACTTGGCCTTTTGAAGCCAGTTTAGCGAATTGAAGCGTCATTAATCCAACATTGGCGCCTATGTCGATAATTACAAAATTTTCTTTTATGCTTAGAAACGAATTGGAAGTAATATGGCTCTGGAAATTACCGAATAAAAAAAGAGAAAGCTCTATTCCTTCCGATAAATCCACCTCATACTTTACGCCGCCTCTGGTAATGATTCTTTTTTTCTTGCCTACAAAAAGTGTTACAATTTTATACAGAACCTTCCCTAAAAAAATTTTAAGCTGCGTAATGGGAAACCACCTGTTCAACATTTTTATAAATACTAAGCGGCAAAGATAGATTATTTCTTTAATTTATTAAATTTACAACAAATTTAGCGGCATTTCACCTTCTGAATTTAAAATTTAAATCTGAAATTACCTTTTGTTTAAAAAATACGACATACCATTTAGTTTAGACGATCCGCAAACCACTTTGACGCACCGCGATATTATTTTAAACAAACCTTTTTTAAAACGCCTATACTGCGATTGGTATAAATTATTTATTGAAACTTCCCGTTCAGTAAAAAACGCCAAATATTTAGAAATTGGTTCGGGCGGCGGATTTTTAAAAGATGAATTTCCGGAAGTAATTACTTCTGATATTTTAGATTTGGGAGTGGTGGATAAAGTTTTTAGCGCCGAACAAATGCCCTTGGGTGACTCCGAATTAGGTTGTATTATGATGCTCAATGTTTTTCACCATATCCCAAAACCTTATTTATTTTTAAAAGAAGCAGAACGAACTTTAATTAAAGGCGGAAAAATAATTATGGTGGAACCGGCCAATTCGGCATTAGGAAGATTTATTTATAAACGATTTCATCATGAGCCATTTGAACCAAACGGACCAAGAGAAATAAAAGCCGGAAATCCGTTGAGTCATTCTAATCAGGCCTTGCCTTTTATTTATTTTGAACGGGATTTAGATTTGTTTAAGAAAGATTTTCCACACTTAAAGATCAATTATATTAAATACCACACTCCGTTTTTATACATTTTAAGCGGTGGTGTTTCGCGAAGCGCCATGTTTCCGTATTTTATGTACGGATTTTTTAAAGGAATAGAAAATATATTATCACCTTTGGGGAAACAACTGGGATTATTTTGCACGGTTGAAATTGAAAAAATATAATGAGCGATATCAAAGAATATTTTAATACACTTGGGAAGCGACGCAAAAATCGCTCTTTAAGCGGATATTATTGGAACGAGATAAGTAACTATTGCAATTATTTTTCGCACGAAGATTCTTCGGTACTTGAAATTGGTTGCGGTAGCGGCGATTTATTGTCGAAAGTTGAAGGCAGCCGGAAGGTGGGAATTGATTTTAGTGAGGAGTTTATTAATTGGGCCAAAGAAAAGCATTCCGATAAAAAAATTGAATTCTTACAAATGGATGCCAACAACATTGAATTAAACGAAAAATTCGATTTAATTATTATCAGCAACCTGATTGGATTTGTGGATGACATTCAAAATGTATTTGAACAGGTAAAAAAAGTTTCTCATCCCAATACAAAAGTGCTCGTGCAATATTACAATTCGCTTTGGGAACCGTTAATAAAATTTTCGGAACTTATCGGATTAAAGAAAAAAACTCCTACACAAAACTGGCTCAATTCGCGCGATATTAATAATTTATTATTTATTTCGGGTTTTGATGTCTATAGAAATTCTAAACGGCTCATTTGTCCTTTTTTTATTCCCGTTTTGTCCTTTATACTAAACCGTTATTTGGCAAAATTTCCTTTCTTCCGCTTTTTTAGTTTAAACCTTTACAGTTTTGCGAAACCTTTTCCGGAGAATAATGAAAATGAATATGCGCAAAAATATTCAACAACAGTGGTAATTCCTGCACGTAACGAGAGCGGAAATATTGAAAACGCCATTTTGCGTTTACCTAAATTTGGAAAACACGTTGAAATAATTTTTATTGAAGGAAACAGTACCGATGATACCTGGCAAAAAATACAGGAGATGCAAAAAAAATATTCGGCCACACACGATATTAAAATCGGCCAGCAAAAAGGAAAAGGAAAAGCCGATGCCGTTCGCGAAGGGTATAAAATTGCAAGCGGAGATATTTTAATGATTTTAGATGCCGATTTAACAGTGCCGCCCGAAGATATTCCAAAATTTTACGATGCCATTGCCGGCGGAAAAGGCGATTTTATAAACGGAACACGTTTGGTTTACCCAATGGATAAAGAAGCGATGCGTTTTTTAAATTATTTGGGAAATCATTTTTTCAGCTGGGCATTTACCTGGTTGCTCGATCAAAGATTTAAAGATACTTTATGCGGAACGAAAGTAATGTTTCGCACCGATTATATTAAACTTACCAAGAACAGAAAATATTTTGGCGAGTTCGACCCTTTCGGGGATTTTGATTTATTATTTGGCGCTCACAAACTAAATTTAAAAATTGTAGAAGTGCCTATTCGTTACCGCGAACGCACTTATGGCGAAACAAATATTTCGCGTTTTAAACACGGCGTTATTTTATTACGAATGTGCGCTTTTGCGAGTAGGAAGTGTAAGTTTATATAGCCACAAATTACACGAATTAACACAAATCTTAATTAGTGTTATTCGTGGCTTAGGTTCAAACAAGCCGTAATCGGATAATGATCTGTAAAGGTTTCGTCGCTTCTGAAATAGTTTTTACACTTTATATTTTTGCTGTGAAAAATATAATCTATTCTGAATTGCGGAAATTTTCCGGCGTAAGTTATTCCCAATCCATTTCCCTTCTCAACAAAAGCATCGTTCAAGTTTTTATTAATTAAATGGTAAGTATAAGACGCCGGCGTGTCATTAAAATCGCCACACAAAATAATTTTGTACTTGCAGCTTTCCATGTTGGTGGCTACTTTCTTAACTTGCTCGGCCCGTTTTACAAAAGCTCTTTTTAATCTTCTTAAAATACTTTTCGAATTTTCCAATTCATCCGTAACATCATCATCACTTTGAATGGCATCAATAAATTTATAATTTCCCTTACTAAAACTAATCGATTGCAAATGCATATTATAAATACGAACCGTATCACTATCAATTAAAATATCTGTATAAATACAAATATTATTAGAGCGCGTATTAAAAATGATTTTTCCTTTATTAATAATGGGATATTTCGAAAAAGTAACGATTCCCCAATGGTCTTTTGCGCGCTGTGTAGTATACTCTACATGATAATATTTTGTATTGAACGAATTGATAATGGTATCAATGTTATGAAAATCGCTTTCCTCTTCCGAATTAAAAAATTCCTGCAGACACAATATATCCGGATTTATTTCCTGCAATGAACTTAAAATATTTTGTCGGGATTTGGCATTTTTATTCCAGTTATACAAATCAAAAAGCATACTGTTGTAAGAAGTTACTTTTACATCGCTGTTGGAAATATTATTTTTAAAAGAAAATTGTAAATAGTTTTTTACGGTAAGAGATGAAAAAATCAACACCAGAAAAGAAAATAAAGTTTCCCGGCGGAATTGAATGAGCCAATAAAAACAGAAAAATAAATTAATTAAAATAAAAAAAGGAAATGCCAATCCAAAAAATGCAACTAACCAAAATAACTGAGGAGAAATATATTTTGCGAACAGCGCAATCAATAAACTCAAAATGAAAATGTAATTAATCCACAATAAAATCCGATTAAATACAGATAGCTTTCGCGACTGGCGAACCTTTACCATTTTTCTTAACTCGCCGCCGGATATGTTTTTGAAAATGGAAATTTTTCGGAAATTTATTTTATCAGAGTCAAAGCTTCTTCCACATAAGCAAAAGTGGAAAGTATTTCGGGTTTACCGTTAATTATGGCAACATCGTGTTCAAAATGTGCGCTGGGCAAGCCGTCGGCCGTTATAATCGTCCACCCATCTTCTAATTGTTTAATATTTTTGGTTCCTAAATTAATCATGGGCTCTATTGCTAAAACCATTCCGTCTTTTAGTTTGGGACCATCGCCGCGCTTGCCGTAATTGGGCACTTCCGGATCTTCGTGTAAACTTTTTCCTAAACCGTGGCCTACTAACTCTCTCACAACACCGTACCCGTTTTTTTCGGCGAACGATTGAATTGCAAAACTAATGTCCCCTATTCTGTTTCCCGAACAAGCCTGTGCAATTCCTAAATACAAACACTCTTTTGTTATTTCGAGCAGCTGTTTTAATTCCGGTTTTATTTCTCCCACTGCAAATGAATAAGCGTGGTCGCCATAAAATCCATTTTTCTTCACACCACAATCTACCGAAATAATATCACCTTCTTTTAAAGGTTTGTTAGTAGGAATGCCGTGCACCACCGCTTCGTTAATGGAAATACACAATGTTGCAGGAAAACCTCTGTAACCTTTAAATGCAGGAACTCCACCATTATCGCGAATAAATTGTTCGGCGAGTTTATCTAAGTAAATTGGTTCAACACCGGGTTTTATTTCACGCGCAATAATACCTAAAGTACGCGAGACCGTTAGAGCCGCTTCGCGCATCATTTCAATTTCTTCGCGGGTTTTAATGTAAATCATTTTTTACCAAATAATTTTTTAAGAAAAGAAGGCTGGCCTCTGTAATTATTATGCGCTTCCGGATTTTTTACAATGTGCATAAAATCGCCGCTATCCGGGTGCAAAGCTTGCCACACTTCGCCCCAACCCGGAAAACCGCCCACGTTTCTATCATCAACAAAAATATCACAATTAATTTTTCTGGAAATGGTATCGTTTAAAACTTCCTCGGGATAATTTTTATTTACCGCATAAAATTCAATTCCGTTTTTACGACAGTATTCAACAGCTTCATCTAAAGTTTGCCCGGCTCTAAAAGTCCATAAAATTAATTTATGCCCTTTTTTTTGCATTTCTTTTAAGGTAGCAAATGCAAATAACATTTCCTTTCCGATACCGGGATAAGCATGTTCTACAATGGTGCCGTCAAAATCAACTGCAATTATTTTACTTCCGGGATTTACAAAAGAATCAATCATGTTATAAATTTTTTACTGATAAAACTTTTAAATTATTATCTAACTGGTACACTCTTGGCACGCCGGTTCCAATTTCAAATTCTAAAATTTGCTCGGGTGTCATTTTTTCTAAATACATAATTAAGGCCCGTAAACTATTTCCGTGCGCAGCAATCACTACATTTTTTCCTTGTTTTAATTTCGGAATAATTTCTGTTTCAAAATAAGGAATAACACGTGCGGCTGTATCTTTTAAACTTTCGCCGTTCGGTGGAGGAATATCGTAACTTCTTCTCCAAATTTTCACCTGCGCATCACCGTATTTAACTGTAGTCTCTGCTTTATTCAATCCCTGCAAATCACCATACATTCTTTCGTTTAATGCCTGGTTGTAAATTGGGGTTAAGGGTTTGTGTCCTAAAGTTTGCATGGCTAAAGTTAAAGTATTTTGCGCGCGCTTAAGTGCGGATGAGTACGCGTAATCAAAAATATATCCTTTTAATTTTAAGCCGGCTGCTTTTGCTTCTTCAATTCCTTTTGGCGTTAATTCAACATCTACCCATCCGGTAAATTTATTTTCTAGGTTCCAGGTGCTTTGTCCGTGACGGAATATTACTAATTGAGACATTTTTTATTTCTGGTTTCTGGTTTACTATTTCTTGTTAAAGTTAAAAATAAACCTCATTATAAGTCTAAAACTATTTTTAAATTATTTCTCAACTTATCTTTCTGAGTATTGGTTAATTGCCCGATATGTTTTATAAGACGTTTATTATCAACCGAGCGAATCTGGTCAACCAACACATCCGACAATTTATTCAGTTGCGATTTTTTAAGATGAACTCTTAGCAATTCTGCTTCTTTTATCACATTGGTTGTAAGCGGACAAATGATAGTTGAAGGATGTTCGTTATTTAACAAATCGGTTTGAATAACAACAACAGGCCGGGTTTTGCCGGGTTCGGTGCCAAATTTTGGGCTAAGGTTAGCAAGCCAAATATCATATTGTTTAATCTTCATCAAACAACCGTTCAAATTCAGCTAAAATATTCAATGAATCACTTTTTGTTAGAGCCGATTCCTTTAAAAGCTGCTTTTTTAATAATCGTTTTTTATTGAATAGGTTATAAATACTTACCGCTTCGTTAATGTAGCGATTGCGTGCAATTTTTAATTTGGAAGTGATTTTTTCGGCTTCGCTGAAAATGCCGTCGTCCAGTTTTAAAGATAGAGTTTTCATTGTTAATTATTTTAACAAAGGTATACATTAAAAGTATATACTCAAAATTTATCTCGAATAATAATACAAAATATAATTTTTGCGCCAGCTTTGATTAGCGAGGGCATTATATTTCTCAAGCACAGGATGGTTATCCGTATTTACCAATGAAGTTGGCGTTAAACTGATTTTAATTTCTCTATAAAGCTCAGGAATTTCATTGAGGGATGCAAAAATAATCAGATTACGGTAATCTTCTTTATCTGACGTAGCCGCAAATTTACAATTGAATCCTTGTTTTTTTAAGGTGTTAAATAAGATGGAAGTTCCCATTCCGCGTTCACCGGAAGTATAGCCGTGCCAGTTAATAATTAGTTTGCCGGTTTTTGTGAGCATTTGTTTTATTTTATCAAGACTCTCCACCGTAATTACATGAACCGGCTGCTCTTCTGCTTTAAAAATATCCATTAATATTAAATCGTAAGTTTCATTGGAGATATTAATAAAATGGCGAGCATCATCACAAACAGCATTTACTTTAGGGCCGAGGTAAAAATATTTTTTTGCAATTTCAATAATGCGATTATCCAATTCAACTCCGGTAACCTCAAAACCTTTTTCAAAAAGTAAAGTTGAAGTTACGCCGCCACCTAATCCTAGTACCAAAGCTTTTTGGTTACTTACGTTTGTTATATTTGCTTTTAGAATATTTACATAATCAGAAATAGAATGTCCGGTTTTTAAATCCATTTCTGTTTGAACAACGTTGTTCACTAATAATTTTCTTGTGCCGGTAAATCCTTCACCAATTATTTCGAAAGATTCTTCCAGAACATCCAGTTTTCCCAATAAACCATCTCTTTCGTAAATGCAATTTTTTGCGAGCGGCGCACTTTTGAATCCCAAAATAATTAAAACTGTAAATACAAAAATTATGGCAACGTTATTTTTTTTTTGAAGCAGAATCAATAACGAAAGCAGTAATAAAATAGCGAAAGAAATTAAAGTAATATTTATTCCGAAAGCAGGAATTAAATAAAAACCGCAAATGAAAGTGGAAATAATTCCGCCCACAGTTGAAATAGAATAAACTAAACCGCTCACTCTCCCCGACTCCGCCGCCTCTGAAGTTTGCAATGAAATAATTAATGGAGAAGTTGCTCCCATTAAAAACATTGGCGGAACCAATAAAATAAAACTCGAAATTACAACTGCAGGAATTAAGGGCATTCCTACAGCGAAAATTTTAAACATCCCACTTACAATTGGCATACAACCCATGTACAAGGCTGCAATTAATAAAATACTCAGTAAAATTTTTTGCTTGTTTTCTTTTAAACTTAATTTTCCTCCATAAAAATATCCTGCTGCTAAACTTCCCAGTGTAATTGCTATTACTGAGGTCCACACATACAAACTACTGCCGAAATAAGGCGCAATTAATTTGGTACCGCAAAGTTCTGCCGCCATTACCGCGGCGCCTTCGCAGAAACTGATGATGTAAATCTGTTTATTTATTTTCACTCTCCTAATGTAGAAAGTTTTTTTGAGTAATTAAATTTTATTATCTTTAATTAATTCTATGAAAAGCATTAAAATATTTATTATTCTTTTTTACTGTTCTTATCTTTCATTAACTTTAAAGTCACAAGAAACCGTTTATCCATATTCCAATCATAATTTTTTCGTCTCATTTAAAGAATCACTTTTTTTTCCAAGAACTAACGATTTCATATATGGGTTCTTAAATTCTACTTTAATGTTCGGAATTAATCCGAATTCATCTAATTCTTATTTTTCAATTGGGCCTACATTTACAAGAGATTTTTCTGATTTTTATGGCTTTAATGCTAATTACCGTCTTATCTCCAATTATGGATATTCGCGACACAATTTTGTTTTTAATGCGGGGTACAAATTTTTATTTACTGAATTTAATGAAGTAAGTGGAATTTATTCTTACAACCATCGTATAAATTTTCATACATTTTATTTAGGGATTGGTTATCAATTATTTTTAGGAAAGGAAGAAAGATTTTATTTAGCTCCAATGGCTAATTTCTCTCTTAATTTTTTAACTGATAACCTTTATTCAATTAACATAATTACAGGTCCTAGCGGACGCGTTTTCAAAATTAGTTTAGATGGAATAGCGGCTCCATTATTGGATTTTGAAATTGGAATAAAACTAAACAGGAAGAAAGCTAAACTTTAGAAACTTTCGCTCTCAATAAATGATCTACTAAAACTAATGCCGCCATACTTTCTACAATGGCAACCGCGCGCGGTAATACACACGGATCGTGACGCCCTTTTGCTTCCAAATTAATTTCTTCACCTTTTTCATTCACGCTTTTTTGTGTTTTCATTATAGTGGCAACTGCTTTAAAGGCAACGTTAAAATAAATATCCTGTCCGTTACTGATGCCACCTTGCATTCCTCCGGAATTATTTGTCGTTGTTGAAATTATTCCATTCTCATTCACAAAAACATCATTCAATTCAGAGCCGTTATAATTTACCGAATCAAAACCCGAACCGTATTCAAAACCTTTCACAGCATTTATACTCAACATGGCTTTCCCCAAATCGGCATGCAGTTTATCAAACACCGGTTCTCCCAAGCCAGCCGGCGTATTTTTTACAACGCAACTTACAATTCCCCCAACCGTATCACCTTTTTTTCGCGTTTCTTCAATTAAAGAAATCATTTCTGCGGCAGTTTTTTCATCCGGACAACGCACCAAATTATTTTCAGTTTTACTGAAATCCAAATTTTTGTAATTTGAATTCAATTTTATTTTCCCAACACAACTTACGTAAGCGTTAATTGAAATATTTTCTTTTCTTAATAATAATTTAGAAATGGCGCCACCAACAATTCTGCAAGCCGTTTCGCGCGCGCTGCTTCTGCCTCCGCCTCTATAATCGCGCACACCATATTTTTGCTGATAAGTAAAATCGGCATGAGAAGGACGAAAAGCATCTTTTAAATGTTCGTAATCTTTCGATTTTGCATCGCTGTTCTCAATAATAAAACCAATTGGTGTTCCCATAGTTTTACCTTCAAAAATGCCTGATAAAAATTTTACTACATCTTCTTCTTTTCGTTGAGTGGTAATGTGTGACTGTCCGGGTTTACGGCGCTGCATTTCATTCTGAATAAAATTTAGATCAATTTCGAGTCCGGCCGGACAACCATCAATAATACCGCCGATGGCAGCACCGTGACTTTCGCCAAAAGTAGTGAGTTTAAAAAGTGTTCCGAATGAATTTCCTGCCATGGGTACGAAATTAAGAATTTAGAATGAAGAATTAAGAATTATATGGGTTTAATTTGAGAGATTTATTACATTTATGTTTTGAATTGAACTATGAGTAAAAAACTTCTCATTAAAAACATAAAAAATCTTGTGCAGGTGCGCGAAACTTCTCTTGAGACCGTTAGTGGGAAGGATATGAAGGTTTTGCCTTGTATAAATAACGCCTGGCTCGCTATTGATAATGGTTTAATTGCAGATTTTGGGAAGATGGAAGATTTTCCTGGAATTACCGACTGGAAAGATTTAGAAGTGATAGATGCAACCGGAAAAATAGTTTTGCCTTGTTATGTTGACAGTCACACACACATTGTTTACGCCGGCAATCGCGAGCAGGAATTTGCTGATAGAATTAAGGGATTAACGTACGAAGAAATTGCCAATCGCGGTGGCGGAATTTTAAATTCGGCAAAATTACTGAGAGAAACTTCGGAGGAAGAATTATTTGAGCAGAGTTTGGTTCGTTTTAAGGAAATAATTTCGCAAGGCACAGGCGCTGTTGAAATTAAAAGCGGTTACGGATTAAATTTAGAAGCAGAATTAAAAATGCTGCGGGTTATAAAAAAATTAAAAGAGTTGGATTTAATTCCTGTTAAAGCCACTTTTTTGGGAGCGCACGCCATTCCTGCTGAATTTAAAAATAATAAAGAAGGCTACATTAATTTAATTATAAATGAAATGCTGCCCGCTATTGCTAAAGAAAAATTAGCCGATTACATTGATGTTTTTTGTGAGAAAAATTATTTTACTGCGGAGGAAACAAAAAAAATTTTAGAAGCCGGAAAAAAACATGGATTGATTCCGAAAGTTCACGCCGAACAATTAAGTCATACTTCCGGAATAAAAACCGGGGTTGAATGCGGTGCAATCAGTGTTGATCATTTAGAATTTTGCAATGATGAAGATATTACAATATTGAAAAAAAGTAAAACCATGCCCACCATTTTACCCGGTGCGGCTTTCTTTTTAAATTTACCGCTTCCACCCGCCCGAAAAATAATTGATAACGGTTTGCCCCTCGCTATTGCGAGCGATTATAACCCGGGAAGCTCGCCGAGCGGAAATATGAATTTAATGATGAGTTTATCCTGCATACAATACAAATTAACTCCTGAAGAAGTTATAAATGCCGTCACCATCAATACCTCTTATGCCATGGGATTAAGTAAAGAAATGGGAAGTATTACCATTGGTAAATACGCTAATATTATTATTACAAAACCAATAAGTTCTTATAGTTTTATTCCTTATTCTTTTGGGAGTAACTTAATTGAGAGTGTTTATTTAGGTGGGAAGAAGTTTGAATTGTAAGCTGTTCCAACCGAAGCATCGACCGGTTTCCCGGGTTTTTCATCTTTTACTATAAAATTCCATAGTTAAAGTTAAACTATTTCCATTAACTATAAGAAAATATAGTTAAATTTACAGTATGGATATCATGAATTTTAAATCGGGCAAATATGTTTCTCAGACCGGATACAAAAGTTTTTTACCTGAGAAAATTAATAAAGAGTGGGTGCTGAACTCCCCCGAAATATTAATTCTTTTGGAAGAAGCCACAAGTAAAGTTAGTGCCTTAAATGCCTATTCACTGATGATTCCTGATGTAGATGTTTTTATAAGGATGCACATTGTAAAAGAGGCAACCACTTCCAGCAAAATAGAGGGCACACAAACCAATATGGAAGAAGCGGTGTTGAGCAGATTACAAGTTAGTGATGAACAAAGAAATGATTGGCAGGAAGTGCAGAATTACATCCGGGCAATGAATTTCGCCATCAAACAATTGGATAAACTTCCTGTTTCAAATCGCTTATTTAAACAAACGCATGCTATTTTGATGAAAGGCGTAAGAGGAAAACATAAAGCACCCGGAGAATTTCGCAGAAGTCAGAACTGGATTGGAGGATCTTCACTAAAAGATGCAACTTTTATTCCCCCTCACCATACAGAAGTAAGTGCTTTGATGGGAGACCTTGAAAAATTTCTGCATAATACCAATATCAATGTTCCTCATCTTATAAGGATAGCAATTGCTCATTATCAATTTGAAACTATCCACCCATTTTTGGATGGTAACGGAAGATTGGGTAGATTGCTGATAACACTTTATCTTGTAAGCAATAATATTTTAAAGAAGCCATCATTATACCTCTCAGATTTTTTTGAACGAAATAGGCAACATTATTACGATAACCTTACCATCGCAAGAATACACAACAACATCAACCAATGGATTAAATTTTTTCTTGTTGGAGTAATTGAAACTGCCGACAAAAGTACAAACGCTTTTGAAGCAATAGTTAAATTGAGGGAGAATCTTGAAGGCAAGAAAATCAATACACTCGGTAAGCGTGTTCCGCTGGCAAAAAAAGCGCTGAATTATCTTTATGTAAAACCAGTAATTACGGTAAATGATTTAATTACCGAATTAAAAATTTCGAAGCCTACCGCTAATGCTATCGTTAAAGATTTTTTACAACTGAACATCCTGAAAGAACAAACCGGATTTAAACGTAACCGGATTTTTGTATTTGAAGAATATATGAATTTATTCAGAAAATAAATCACGGTAGTCTATTTGAGTGGGAAGAAATTTGAGTTACTTTAAAACAGCAACATCGTTTTTATAAACAACAGAATCCTTTAATATTCCACTTGTAGAAAAATATTTCCAAACGCCTTCTTTTTTATTGTCTTTGTAAAAACCTTCTTCCATTTTAACCCGCTCAGGACTAGATGTAATACTTTTTTTAATTGCTGTATCTGAACCACTTTGCGTATAAATTGTATGATGCAATACGGCGGTTTTATAAACTCGCCAATGCCCTTGCTTAACACCATTTTCTGTAAGATTAATTGTATCTCTTCCGGCCATTTCGTAAGACCAACCACGATGACCGATTGCATTTTTCTTGGTTGAATAATTATTGCAAGATGACATTAAAAGAATTAATGTTAAGGAGAAAAATAAATATAATTTTGTTTTCATAACACGATAAATTAAACTATCATTTCACCACAACAATTTTCTCCTTAAATAATTTTCCACTTTGCGCATCCGAAATAAAATAAATTCCATTAGCTAAATCAGAAATTATTTGCTGACGGTTATTGTTGGAATTTAATTCAAAAGTAAAAACAGTTTGTCCTAATTCATTTATAATTTTTAAATTCAAATCGTTCTTCGCCATAATGGTAAATTCACCATTGCTGGGATTCGGCTGAAAAATTAGTTCTTTCTCCGCCAAAATAGCTTCTTTCATTATTCCCGTACACATTCCCACCGAAGTGGTTAAAATACTTGTGCAGGCCCCTGGCGTGGTAACCGCGCACGAATAAGTTCCCGGTGCAAAAACTACCGCCGTGGAGCTTGTTGTTGATCCCAATATTCCCGGCCCACTCCAGCTATATGTTGTTGTTGCCGCCCAACCAATAGCCGAAACATTTACTGTATTAGTGCCGCAACCCAGTGGACCGTTATTAGTAAAAACATAATTATAAATGCCGGTATTAATAGAGGGACAATTTCCCATATCGGAAGCACCCGGAAATGCTGCTGGCGGCGCAATCAATGTAAAATTAACGACGGAGCCGGAAACTATACCTTTATAAAAACCAAAGCTGTTAAGTACAAAAACATTATATCCCATTACTGCAAAACCCGCGCCCGCGATTGCATTCGGCATTCCTGTCATTGTATACGCAAAAAGCGGGTTGCCGCCAAAATCATACATTTGCAAACTTTGTGGAGTATTAGTTTTTAAAACATAAAAATCACCATTAATATCCGCTGCTAAATCGTAAGGGCCTCCAGTTGCAAATCCCGCAATTGTGGTGAGCAAAGTTCCGTTTGCGGTTCCATCATAGCGATAAACATCGCCGGTGGTTCCCACAAAATTAAAAATATAACAACCGCCGCCGCCCGGATTTACCGCGCTGCCGTTTCCTGAATTAAATCCGGTATTAATCCATGTGCTTCCGTTCCACCAATTATAAATGCCGCCAATTTGTGTATAAAATGTGGGCGAAGGCCCTACGGCATTTAAATTATTGCACAATGTAAGTCCGACTCCATTACAGGGAATGTAAGTGGAAGGATTAGTAGCTGAAATTGGTAATGCAGGGTTGTATTTATAAATAAAAGGCGAGTTAAGATAATAAACCACTGTATCGGGACAATTAGGCAATTGCGCACATAAATTACTATATGAAAAAATAATACTAAAAATTAAAAATATTTTTTTCATGTTATGTTTGTTTTCCTAAATTTAGCGAAAGAATTTGAATCTACAAATAAAGCTTTATTTTTTTTCCGTTGTTGTATCTTCTGAAATCGTTTTTTTCTTTTTCGCTGATTTTACTTTTTTAATATAACGTTTATAAAGATCCCCCCAGGTTTCAAATTCCTCTCTGTAAAAAATTCCTACGCCTTGTGTAAATGGTCCGCCCGAAGTGGTTATTTGTGTATTGTCATTGCTTCTGTTAAATCCTTTAATGCGATACCGGCCATCGTCTGTAATTTTATATTCGGCATTTACATCTCCAATCAATCCGCTTGAATTAGAATTTTTATTATTGTTCACACCAAAATTTCCATCTACCAATAATCGGTTATTTAATAACTGCTTCGAAAGCGCCACATTTAATTCGTCGCTGCTTAAGGCGCCACCGGGTCGGTAATTTACGCCAATATCAATTTGTTTTGTCAGGCCGTTTAACCAGCCACTTAATCGGTTCGAAAGCATTTCGCTGCCGTTAGAAGCAATTGCGCCACCCGCAGTAACTCCGCCCCCCTGCGAATACGCTAATGGTGTAACAAAACTGTTTAATAACAGCAACGAAAAAACCTGGCGATTCAATTCGGCTTCATCAAATAAAATACTTTTTATTTTTGAACGCGTGCTTTCATCAATAGTTGGCAAATCAACGCCGAAACTTATATCGGGAGAAGTTAATTTTTCTTTCATTAATAATTTACAATTTACCGGATAGCGGCGTTTGTAAATGCCGGTTGAATCGTAAGGAAAAAGCGGCGCAATGGAAGCGCGCTGTTTGTAATTGGCGGTAATGTCTATTTCGGCATTGTACGGACTCCCGCTCCACACAATATCACTACCGGATTCAATTTCGAATTTTTTAGTGATAAAATTTTCAAGTGTAAATAAATATTCTCCATTGGTAATTTTATACTCACCAAACATATCGAATTTACCAAGATTATTAATTTTTAAACTT
>JAHEYG010000018.1 GCA_023251725.1 Sphingobacteriaceae bacterium
CGCGACCGAAGTGCATTAATACAAACATCGTGCTCACGCAAATGGTAATTTAAATATCTTACAAAAACTTCCATTACCGTTTTTGATGCCGCAACATAATCGTAACCGATTGAGTAGGCATCCGGACCGGTAGAAGAAACACCAATAATATATTTGGGATATTTTTTAAACGCAGCAAAAATTTCTTTTGTGTAGCCAACCATGGGCCAGGTAGAGTAGGAGATGCTTTGTTTTAATCCTTTTAAAGTATAATCTTCGAAACAATTAATTACCATCGACGAAGAAACATTTGAAATAAAAATATCGATTTGTTTTACGCCTTGTTTTTTTACTTCTTCCAATAAAGCTTTAGTATCGTCGTTATGCGCCACATCGGCCTGAATTAAAATTGGTTTTGGCGCTTTTACTTTTTCGAACGCAGTGTAAATTCCCGAATCATCGTGATCGCCCCAGCGGTAAGTTAAAATACAAAGTGCACCGCGTTTGCCGAATGATAATCCGGTTTCTAAACCAATCCCGCGCGTTCCGCCTGTGATTAGAACAACTTTGCCGGAAAAATCTAAAAAAGAATTAGTCATTAATTTTTCGAATAGGTCTCGAATTTATCTATTAATCCCTTGATGTTTTGGATATCGTTTAATTCGGTACGGGGAATTTTAACTTTAAGTTCGCGCATAGCGCCAGAAACTATTTCAACAATATCTAAACTGTTTGCACCGTAATCAGTAAACTTTTTTTCAGGATCAATTGTGGTTGTAATGCCCGCTACCGATTTAACTAAATGTTTTTCAATAACTTTTAAAATTTCTGTTCTTTCCATTTTTGAAATAATTGTTAATTAATACGTTAATGATTGAAGCGACAAATTTAATAAAATTTGAATTCTTTCCTATCAAAGGCGAAATAATCGAAACACATTATCTTAACAAGTTCTGAGAAAAAAATGCCAAGCTGATTAACCATATTCAATTTTTTAACTCTCTGCAAACCCGAATGATACAATAAAATAAAACTGAATTTCTCAATAAAAGTATATTTGATATACAGTTGAATATCAGTGTATTTTAGCTCTGCAAATATTTTTTACTACTTTTACGACAGTATTAAAACTTATAAACATTTCATTAAAATAAGAGCGTAAAAGCATTAAAATGAGTGATTCAAAGCAAAATAAATTAGTCACACTTTCTTACCAAAAGTCGGGCGTTGTGACTATGCAGATGATTGATAAAGAAAATAAAAACGGATTAACACCCGAATTTGTTGACGCCTTAATGCATTGTTTAAACGAGGTAAAATTAAATGAAGAAATAAAAGTTTTGGTGATGACCGGCACAAGCGATATTTTTTGCTCTGGGGCTGATTTAAATACATTGGTTCGTTTAACAAAAAAAGAATTAAAACCGGTTGATATTGTTCTTAGTAAAATGATTTTAGATATTCCGGTTCCGGTAATTGCGGCCATGGAAGGTCACGCAATTGGCGGAGGTTTTGCTTTGGGATTGTGTGCCGACATGGCTATTTTAGCTGAGGAAAGCAGATACGGTTGTTCGTTTATGAATATGGGATTTACACCCGGAATGGGAATTACAAAATTGATGGAACATTATATGACGCCTGCTATTTCGCAGGAAATGCAATACACCGGCAATTTTTATCAGGGAAAAAATTTAATTGGTAAAACTAATTTCAATTATATTTTACCGAAAGCAGAAGTTTTAGAAAAAGCAAATGCATTGGCCGATGCAATGGCCGAAAAACCGCGACAAGCATTATCTGTATTAAAAAGATATCATAGCATGCAGCGCCGCCAAAAGTTTGAAGAAACTTTTACTTTAGAAACCATGATGCACGAATTAACTTTTAATCAGGAAGAAATATTAAAAATTATAGAACAAAATTATGTCAGATACAAATAAGCGAGTAGTATTAGTAACCGGCGGTACTAAAGGAATAGGAAAAGAAATTGCATTAAAATTTGCCGAGCATGGCGATGATGTAGTAATTACTTATGGCTGGGGAAGTATTGAAGACGATGATTTAATAAAAGAATTTACTTCGCGCGGATTGCCGGCGCCCATGTTAAAACAAGCCGACGTAATTAATAATGAAGACACGATTGATTTGTTAACTGAAATAAAAAAACGTTACGGTAAATTAGATATTTTTATTTCGAATGTGTCGTTTGCTAATTTGGTAAAAGGTATTGACGATTACAGCGAAGCTTCGCTTTTAAAAAGTATTGAATACAGCACTTGGCCAATGATTGAATACACCCGCCAAATGAAAAATGTAATTGGTGCTTATCCTAAATATGTATTGGGATTATCATCGCACGGGCCGTCGCGTTTTCATAAAAGTTACGATTTTGCTGCGGCTACAAAAGCATTGAACGAAACGTTTGTAAAATATTTGACCTATCATTTTTATAATGAGAATGTAATTTTTAATATTTTAAGAACCCGTCCTGTTATTACTGATTCTCTTCTCTCCACTTTTGGTAAAGAGTGGGAAACTTTTATTAAAAAATATGATATTCCCGGAACCCACATTGAGTTGGAAGAAGTAGCAAAAGTTACTTACGCGATGTGCAGCGGTTTAATGGATGGCATCCGCGGACAAACCATCATCGCCGACCGTGGTTACGATTTTGCCGAAGGTTTGATGCGCATGTACATGGATAAAGAAAAGTTGGGGATGTAGCAGCCTCACTCCCTCCCGATAGCTATCGGGACTCTCCAAAGGAGAGAGGGGTACTTTTTCTCTTTGAAAAGCTTTTACTTTGTAATGATTAAACGTTTACTAACGGTTTGGTTATTGCCGTTGGTTATTTTTAGAATATAAACTCCACTTGAGAGTTCGGAAGTTGATAGCGTTACATTTCCATTTATTACTGCAGATTCTTTATTTATTAATTCTTTACCTGTAATATCAAAAACACTTAATGAAATTAATGATTCATTAAAATTAGCAAAGGCAATATTTAAAATGTCTTTTGCGGGTTGCGGATATAAATAAATATTTTTAGCCAATTCATTTTCTTCTTTTATTCCCGCCGCAGGACTAATATTTACAGTACCGGTGCCAACGGTTAATCCCGCAAAAATACCGAGATTATTAATTCGTTGGGCATTTAAAATTCCCAAATTTAAAACTGTATTGGTTGCAATGCTTGCTTTTGCTTTATAATGTAAAATAGCAATGTTGCCAAACCCGGTTACGTTGGCAGTATTTGTTCTTACACTGGCGGCATAAACAGTACTGTTTGCAAAAATTTCTTTTCTGAACTTTATATTTGGACTTCCGGCATTTAAAAACGAACTTGGATATTCTAAATAAACACTATCGGTTTGAATTAAGGAATTATCAAAATTTATTTCGAAAGCCAAACCGTAAATGCCGTTTATGGGTGTTCCAATGCTGCCAAGATTAATATTGGAGGTGCCCCAGGTTCCGGCAACAATATTTGCCTGATTTGGAATAATACTTAAATCGGGATTAACAACTTCGATATATAACGGTTTGAAAGCGTGAGTTTGTAAAAAATTTAAATTCACCGCTAAGGTATCCTGTAAGCTTATAAAACCATCGCCATTGCAATCGCTGTGGCAAAGATTTTTTCCGGTGGTAACTGTTCCTGTCCAGTTATTAGAAAAATAGGAAACATAACTATTACTTGTTATAGCGCGCGGCGGGCCACTTTGCGAAATATGCAAACCAATTTCTAAAATGTCTAAAGTATTTGCAACACCATCGCTGTTGGCATCACCCGGCCAAACATCCGAACAAGTATTGTTTACCGAAACTGTAACTGTATTATTTCCCACACAACCATTTGCACCCGTAGCACTAAGCGAATAAGTTGTTGTAACCGTTGGTAAAACATTTACGGTATTTAATGTTGCTCCTGTACTCCACGTATAAGTTACTGCGCCGCTTGCTGTAAAATTTGTGCTTGTGCCTAAACAAACTGTTGGAGTGCCGGTAATGCTAATAGTTGGAGTTGTGGTATTTGTAAAAATACTAACGGTTTGGTTTGCCCAACATCCATTTGTTATGTTTGCTACTGTTACTGTATATACTCCTGGGTAATTAACACATAGTGGTAGAACATTATTAAGAGGTCCAATGAGAGAACCCAGCGGATCAAGCCAAATCCCTGAAATACTAAGTGAAGGGGAGGCGGTAGCAGTAAAACAACAAATCGAATTTGTACAAGTAACAGTACCTGAAGATGAAGTTACAGTAATAGTTGGCGCAACGGTATTTTGACTTATACTTATTGTTTGCGTAAAAATACAAGCGAAAGAAGCGTCCTTTGCATCAACTGTATAAATTCCGGGAGTTGTGCAGGTGTAATTTGTGCCTGTAACGGTGCTTGCCGATGGGGTTGTCCAGGTATAAGTTACGCTTGGCATTGTAGAAGTATTAATTGCGGTTAATGTAAGTGTGTTAGGATTACATCCCAATAAAGTGCCGGAAGGGGCGCTTATACTAAAAGTCGGGCATTGCGCTTGAATAAAATTATTGAAGGTAATTCCCAAAAAAACAAGAAATGTAAAATAGATTTTTTTCATTGCTAAATTAAATAGGCAATAACCGTGCCAAAATCGGGATAAATATCCCGACCAACGTATATTAAACCGGAATCCTTCTGGTTCTCTCTTTCAAAAGTGCAATAGCTTGCTCTTGTGTGGTAATATTTGGATTTACTATTACCATATTTTTTGCGAGGATATCGTAGCGTTTAAACATTAAGAAAAACCACACCGAAAAAAAATCGAGTTTTTTAAAGATGATAGAATTTTCGTTAGCATATTTATCGGTATTCTTTAAAAATTCGCCGGGTAATTCTAAAAAATGCATGGCGGGTTTTAAATGGTGTACAATGTGATAACCATCGTTAAAACAAGTTTTATTATAACGCGAATTAATGCAATTGATGGCACTGGTATAATTATTTTTAGGATCGTTACGATCAATGAAAGCGTGTTGCCCCCAATTACCTGCCATCATTAAAAAGCGCACCACAAAAACAGGAATCACAAAAACAAATATAGAAGCGAGCGGATTAAAAAACATTAATGCGATGGCCATTACCCAAAACGAAAATTCTCCCAATAAAAACTTCGTTCTAATCTTATCGCGCTTTTTGCCTTTTAAATAAACTGCTAAATCGTAAATCCCAAAAATGATAAACGTAAAATAATAATTTAAAAAAGACCGGAAACTGTCGCGCTGATGTTTCATAGTGCTGCTATGATCGGTAGGCATATTATCTTCGGCATGATGCATACCTAAATGGTGGGCAAAATACGCTTCGGGTGTTTCACCAAAAAACGGACCAATTACCCAAGGAATTACATAATTTAAAGCGCCGTATTCTTTTTTAAACAGCGGACGGTGCGAAGTTAAATGCAGCATTAAAACAAATGGCCCGGTAAAATATCCAAAGTTTATCGCATAATAAATGGGTATCAACCACCAATGAAATAATCCCGGTATAAATAAAATAACAGCGAAAGGAATTATTGTTACAAAAAGAATTCCACTTAATTTTATAAATGCTAAATCGCGTTTATCATTGAGCATTTTAATAAAAAAACGTTCAATAAAATTAAACTCTGTTTTTTCTTTATAAACAGGGTCGGTAATTGTGATTTCGCTGATAGGAATCATTTAAAAAGAAAATTATTTATTTGGATTTACATCTTTAAAATCGGTACGGAAAATTAAATCCCAAAATTTTGAACTCACACCGTAACCATTATCGTGGTCGCGGTAATGATGAATCATGTGATGCTGTTTTATTTTATTCCAAAAACCATTATTAAACGAAAAATGGTGAATGGCGTAATGCGATAAATCGTAAAACAAATATCCCATTACAAAACCGCTGAAAAAAGGCGCTACGTATGCTTCGCCAATTAAATAGCGGAATGAATAATAAAATGCAAATGCCAACGGAACACTAACTGCAGGCGCCATTACCAAGCGATTTTTATCGTTAGGATAATCGTGATGCACACCGTGAAAAACAAAATGAACACGCTTACCAAATTCTGAAGTGGGTTTGTAATGAAATAAAAAACGGTGCAAAATATATTCTACAAATGTCCATGCAAAAATACCTGCGGCGATAAATAAAATAATATACAAGGCCGAAAGATGATAAGTTACAATTGATAAATAAATAAAATAGGCTACAACCGGTACAAATAAAAAAATAGGCACCGTAAAATGAATTTTTGAAAATGCTTCGTAAAAATTGCTTTTAAACATCCGAGATGATTCCTGAGCGTTGGATACAAATAATTTTTCTGCCATTGGTATTAATTTTGCCGTAAAGATACTAAAAAACGGCGTAGATTTTTAAGCAATTATGATGAGAATCATAATGATTTTAACAATAATCAGAGCAAAATAGAACGCGCCTGCCTGCCCTTGCCCAAGCCTGTGTGCTACGGCAGGCAGGGATGACGCGGATTGGGCGGATTAACGCGGATTTAATCAAGAAATTCTGAAAGATTGATTAATCGCTGTTTAATTTCGGGGTTTTTGAGTTTTGATAATAGCAGATTCATTCCTTTTTGGGAAAGTTGCGTTTTGCTAAGGTGAGAATTATATAATAAATTTTTAAAATCGCCGACAGAATCTTGTTTGCACGATTTCATTGAATGCACTGCTTTATTTAAAGTATTTTCTATTTCGTTAGATTGTACAACTTCATCGGCAATTCCCCAGGAAAGCACATTTGCTGATGAATATTTTTGTCCGCTTAAAAACATTTTTTTAATAATGTGAGGCGTTAATTTACTTAACAGAGGAGGAAGGATGGTTCCCGGAATTAATCCCAATAAACCTTCGGGCAAACTAAAGGTGCTTTTTTCGCTCGCAATTACATAATCGCAGGCGCAAACAATTCCCATGCCGCCGCCCGAAACGCTTCCGTTAATTATAGCAATGGAAATAAATTTTGAAGTCTGTAATTTTTTTAAAAACAATCCGAAGGCCGCTATTTCCTTTTTAAACCCTGCCGGTTTATTGTTAGAAACCCATTTAATATCCAATCCTTCGCAAAAACAATTTTCGTTTCCTTTTAAAATTATGAAACGAATATTTTCTTTCTCTGCTTTTTTTAACTGCAAATTTAAATCGCCAATGGTTTTGGGATTTAAAAATTTGGGAATATTAATTTCTGTAATCAAAATTAGCTAAATTCGTAAGTTCTGTAATAACCTTTTGAGCCGGTGAAGATCAATAATCCTTTTCCTTTGTAAGCTTTTTCGAATAAACCTGCAACACCACTAAAATCGGGCGTGAAGTCGCTTTCTTTAATTCTTTCTTCGCGGTCTTGCTCCATTTTTTCGTATTGCGCCACCGAAATGGTATAACGGTTTGCCAACAATTCTTTTAAACCTGATTTTTTTGCAATCTCTTTTGATTTATCGGTAACCAAAACTGTATAAAACTCAGCGCAAGAACCGGAACCGTAAGAAAACACACCGATGCGGTCGTTTGCTTTTGCTTCAACGGTATCAATTAATCCCAACAAGGCTAAAAAAATACTTCCGCCATAAGTGGCACCAATCTTTCTTGCATAGGCAATTGATGGTAAAACTTTTTGAGAATAATTTTCAGCGACTTCTGCATCTGTTGCATCCGAATTCATCCGCATCAATAATTTGTGCGCCCTAAAACTTATTCCGCTAAACGGCACATGGTAAATATTGTATTTGAAATAAGTTTTGAAATCAATTTCACCTACGTTTAAAACAAAATCATCATAAGCAGCCGCTAAAGCTTCCATATAAGAAAACAAACTATGTTCGCTGTTTCCGGTCTCTAACCAAGGTAACGGTCTTATTACATCGGCAACTTCGTGAGCGTAAATTCCTGATTTTTCTAATTCTAATTCTAAAAACTCAGGTTTATCAGAAACCAACATCGCCACCGCACCGCCACCGCAAATATATTCCCAAGGTTTCATTAATGAATTTAAACTTTCGTCGGTGGTAATTACCAATGCTTTTTGCCCTTTTTTTATCATCCCCGACGACAACCATCCAACCGCCATTTTTAAAGCGGCAGTTCCCGAATAACAGGCAATTTTAATTTCGAAATGGCGACAATTACTTGGCAGTCCTAAATAATGAAATACCCAAGAGCTCAAAGATTTTTCGTGATCTAATCCTGTTTCGGTGGCGAGAATTAATAAACCAATGGAATCAATATCTTCTTTTGTAAGCATTGGCTTCGCTGCATTCACTGCCATGGTTACAGGGTCTTCCCAGCTTGGATTTACGCCACGCTGCTGCACCATTAATTCTTTTTTCATGTGAGCCACATCGTAACCGCGCGCGTTTGCTAACTCTTCTAAATCGAGCTGCAAGGCTGTGGGATAAACTCTTATTTTTTCGATTCCGTATGTCATCTGTTTTAAAAATAAAAGAGGATAATTATTTCCTCTTTATTAATTTTATTTTTTAAATGTGATTTCGACGTCCCGATAGCTATCGGGATCAATCACCATTTTCAGATGGAGGCTGAGCCCGTCGAAGCCGGTGTTATTTTATTCCGACCAGTCTAACCCTCCGGTTACACTGATTACTTGTCCGTTTACAAAACTTGCCGCATCCGATCCTAAAAATAAAACTACTTCCGATAATTCTTCTAAATTTCCCATACGTTTAACCGGACAATGCTGCATCCAAAAATTTCTTAACGCAGTACTCATTGTTCCTTTTGTCATGTCGGTTTCAAACATTCCGGGTACCACAACATTACTGGTAATTCCTTTTGAGCCGTATTCTTTTGCAATTGTACCGGATAAACCAATTAAGCCTGATTTGCTGGCGCTGTAATTTGCCTGTCCTGATATACCGTCTTTCGCTATTGACGAAAGGGCAACGAAATGTCCTTTTCGATTGGAAAGAAACACGGGTAAAAAAGCGCGCATTACATAAAATGTTCCGTTTAAATTGGTATCAATTACATCGTGCCATTCTTCATCGCTCATGCTAAACGCTAAATTATTTTTATTGATACCGGCGTTATTTACAACGGTATCAATCGAATCAAAATCATCAAGCACGGCATCTGCAACATTACTCACATCATCCGAATTACGAACATTAAGTTGATACGCTTTACACATTTGTTTTGGCGCAATACTTTTTGCTTCGGCTAATAATTTATTTACATCCGTATCGGGATTGCTGTACGTAAAAGCAACATCATGACCTTTTGCCAAAGCCGTCATCACAATATTGTGACCAATTCCTCTCGAACCTCCTGTTACAAAAATTTTCATATGATTATGCTTTATACTTTTTAATTAAGCTTATACAATTTATTCCGCCAAAGCCGAATGAATTTTTTAATAAAATATTTACATCTTTTTTCTTTTTTACATTCGCGCAAACATCAATATCCACTTCCGCATCTAATTGATCGATGTTAATGGAAGGATGTAACTCGCCTTTATTCATTTGTAAAATGGCGGCAACTGTTTCAACTGTGGCAGCCGACCAGCAAGTATGACCTAACATTGATTTAGGCGCATTGATAACTAATTTTTTGCAATGATCGCCAAACACATCTTTTATAGAACGCAATTCAGTTAAATCTCCCAATGGAGTGGATGTTGCATGCGCATTAATATAATCCACTTCTTCAGGTTTTACGCCGCAATTTTTTAATAAGCGTTTCATTAAGCGTGCTTGTCCTGCTTGTGAAGGCTGCGGTAAATGACAGCCATCAGTTGAAGATTCAACACCTAAAATTTCGGCATAAATTTTTGCACCGCGTGCTTTGGCGTGTTCCAATTCTTCGATAATTAAAGCTGCCGCTCCGTGAGCGGGAACAAATCCTTCGCGTTTTGTATCGTAAGGACGACTTGCTTTTTCGGGCGTATCGTTATAAGATTTATAAGTGATGGCTCCCATGATACTCATTCCCTGAACATCGAGTAAAGAAAAATCTAACATTGGCGCAACAACTGCAGCAACATTTACATCGTGCATTTGAATTTCATCAACTGCGCAACGTAATGCAATGTTTCCGCTGGCGCAGGCACCGCCCACTGTGTAACCCGGGCCAAACGTTTGCAAAACATCAGTAACGCCACCCACGTGATGTGTATCTAAACCATACAGTGCGAATAAACCATCAACAAATTCAGGCTCATCGTTAAAAATATCGTGATTTTCGAAAGTATATTTTTGATTTAAGTTATGGCCGGCAACAACAGTAGCAATATTGTTTCCTTCTTTAATTTCGTTAATGTAACCCGAATCTAAAAAAGCTTCAACGGCAACTTGCAATGACATTGCACTTGAAAAAGGAAATTTGCTTCCCAATTTTAAAAACTTGTCATACATCGGTTTTGGAATTTTTCCTTCGTAAGTTTTTATTTTTGATATGATATCATACTCCCCTAAATCGCTTCCTACTTTAGCGGCAATTTTTTCGGTATTCAGAGTTTTCCATCTTGTAACACCAGATTTACCGGCTAATAAATTTTCGAGGAACGAATTTAAATTATCGCCAAGCGGACTATTAATCGACATTCCTGTTACTACTACGCGTTTTTTTAACATAAAATTTATTTTTTAATTCTTATAGTTCTTAATTTTTAATTTTTAATTCTTCATTCTTAATTTCCTTAAGGATAGTATACTTCTAAAATACTGTGCGAATACAATTCTTTACCAATGAAAACCTGGGCCGACATTAACCCCATAAAATCATCGTCTTCAATTATTTTTACTCTCACACTTAAATTATCACCCGGCATCACAGGTTTATTAAATCCTGTGTTGTGAACTCTTGTAAATAATCCTTTAACCGGTTCGCTGTTATTTTTTATTTCGGAAGTATTATTTTTTACAAAATAAGCGAGACATAATCCTGCTTGTCCCATTGTTTCGATTTGAAAAACGCCCGGATAAACCGGTTGACCGGGAAAATGGCCTGCAAATACCGGATCTTTCGGATCTACTTTACTTGTAACTTCAATAATTTGATTTGTTAGATTAATAGCAGTTATGGTAGAAATTAAATTAAACGGTTCGCGATGAGGAATAATTTTATTCACTTCATTTTTCCCATAATTTACTTTTACGCAACCATCGGCCGGCAAATCCATTATTTCTCTTTTAAGAGAGTGGGTAAGAATTTCTTTTTCTTCGGTAGTCACTTTACAATTTTTTCAAATCAGGAATAAAAATACAAAAACATTTAACAAGGCGAAAATGCAGTTTTTAATCTTAATAAAGGCATTTTAATTTCTTATTTTTTTAAGTACATTGCTTAGCACTTCTCCGGGGCCTACTTCCATAAAATTATAATCGCCCTGATAAAGCACATATTCTACACTTTGCATCCATTTTACCCTACTATCGATTTGATTAACCATATTTTTAATAATCCCCTCCATTTCTTCGGGATAAGGAGCAGCGGTATAATTGGAAATAACTGGAACAGTACATTTATTTAATTTCATTTCTTTTATAAAACTGTGAAATTTTTCTTTGATGGGATTCATGTATCGCGAATGAAAAGCGCCACTTACTTTTAAGGGAATAAATACTAATCCTTCTTCCTCAAAAAAATCGGCGGCTTTTTCTAGTGATTCGAGCGGACCTGAAATAACCATTTGAGAAGGCGTATTAACATTGGCAATATCTATATCAGAAAAATGCGAATTTAAAATTTGTTTTATTTCTTTATAGTCTGATCCAATTACTGCCGCCATTCCTGTTCCTCCAATAGAAAACATTAATTCGCCCCGTTTCTGAACAATGCGTAAACCGGTTTCAAAATCAAAAACCCCGGCAGCATTTAAGGCATTAAATTCTCCCAAACTATGTCCTAAAATGTAAACGGGCATAATATTTTCTTTGAGATATTTTTGATAATAGAGGTAATTTACCAAAAACATTGCCGGTTGAGTATAATTGGTTTGATTTAATAAGTTATTAATATTGTTAAGACAAATATCGGCCACATCGTAACCCAGAACAGCGCTTGCTGCAACAACGGTTTCGGGGAATTCTTTAAACAAGTCTTCGCCCATACCTTTAAACTGCGACCCTTGACCGGGAAACATAGTTACTTTATATGGCATGGTTTAAATTTATATGGCAAAAATATGATTTTATGGCAATATTCAAAGGCAAAAAATACCAACATCTGACATTTTCAGCTTATTTAAAATTTATTCTAAAAAATTAATTTATGGTAAAGCACTGCTATTCAAATTCATCTTGCCCAACAGCTGTTTTAGCTGATATTTTGCTGTAAATAAAATTGGCGATTGCTATGAAAATAGGAACAGAAATTATCCCGGCAAACACATCCACCGCATAATGTGCTTTTATGTAAACGGTAGCAAAACAAATACCAATTACAAATGGCCAAATAACATAAAAAAGTTTACGCATGTGTTTGTAGGTAATGTAGGCAACAATAATAATAACACCCACATGCGAACTCGGAAATGCGCCTGTAGGTTTCTCAATTATTTCGGCACCGTATTGTATTATTTTGCCAAAAATGTATGGACTTGAAATTGAAGAATCGGGAGGAGTAAAATAAAATTGCGGCCCCACCACCGGCAAAAAACAAAATATTATGTAGTACATGTAAAAGGCCGAAACGATAATAAAAATACTTTTTTTAGATTCTTGGCGGTCTTTTATAAAATGCACTATGCAAACCAGTAAAATAAAAAAATAATACGAGAAATAGCAAATATGCATCAATTCATTAAACCAATCGTGAGGTATGGCTTTACAGAATTCAACACTTGGCTGGCAACCAAAAATAGTTTGCTCGCAACCTGAAACAAAACCATCGAAATCGCTGTTAATCAAAATATTTCTAAGATAACTTGTTTCGGGATAAAATATATTGAGAATGATAAGAGGATAGAAATGCCGTGCAATTTCGAGGGGTTTATTGGGATTTTTTTTATGTAAATAGGCCATTAAGAAAACCACACCGAAAACAATCATTCGGTAAATAAAATGCCATAAGGTATTTGGTAAATAAGAAACTCCGAGGCATAAATACACAGTAGAAAATAAAATATAGAAAATGGTTACTTTATCCAACGGAGAAAAAAAACTTTCCGTTTTAGAGCCATTTTTCTTGTTTATTTTAATCAACCGTTTCATAAACTCCTTATTTGAAATCGCATTCAGCAATAAATTTTAAATCTACCTGCAAAGGTAATAGATTACTTTTTCTATTATCGATGTTAAGTTCTCTGATTTTTTTTGAATTTAAAATCATTTCCCGTACGGCAAATCCTATATTCTTTCCAAAAAATAATTAACCCTTTATGGATTTAATATACATTCGTGATGTTTTGTAAACTGTTGCATTAATTCTGAGCAATCCCTGATTCATCATTTCATTATTTTCCAGAATAAGGGAAGCCTCGGCAGTATGTATATTTTTTGCTTTACACGTTGTAATTATTTTCGAATAAAAAATAGCTTCAATACCCATTTTTCTGTAGCCCTCTATAACCCCAAGTACAACAATGCGGATACTGTTAATTTTTTTGAGACCAAATAATAATTTAAATATTCCGAAGGGGAGTAATCGTCCGCGTTTTATTTTTTGCAATATTTGATTGATATTAGGAATTGCAAAAGCGAATCCAATCATTTTACCTTCGTGTTCGGCCACCAAACATAATTCAGGATCAACAATCAGTTTCATATCCTTACATAAGTGTAAAAATTCGTTTTTTGTCATAGGAACGAAACCTAAATTTTTATCCCAGGCGGCATTATAAACATGGCTTGCTGCTTCTGCTTCCTGATTATAAATTTTCATATTAATTGGTCGGATGGTTATTCCTTTTGTTTTGAGTCTTTCTTCAAAAGCCTGAGATAATTTTACGGATTTATCTGAAACGCTGGTATCTTCTATTTTATAAGCAAACAAATCCACTTTTTTAGCGAAACCATATTGCTCAATTAATTTTGCGTAATACGGAAAATTATAAGTAGTATTAATCATCGCGGGCGTATCAAAGCCATCTATTAATAAACCGAAAGGCTCGTTGGTTGAAAAATTAGCGGGACCAATTATCGAATTCAACCCTTCTTTTTTTACCCAATCACAAGCGGTATCAAATAATTTTCCCGCAACTTCTTCATCGTTTATTGCATCAAAAAAACCAAAGAAGCCTTCGTTGTTTCCGGTAAATTTAATGTGATTGTTATTTCTGATGGCGGCAATACGGCCAACAATTTTATTATCGCGGTAAGCTAAAAATAAATCGAGATGAGAATGTTCGAAAAACGGATGTTTTTTAGGATCTAATAAATCTTTTTGTGCCAAAAAAAGTTCCGGTACATAATTCTTCTCATCTTTATATAATTCGTGGGGAAAATCGATGAAGTCACTAAGCTTTTTTGTTCCGGTAATTTTTTCTACAGTAATCATTTTTAGTTTTAAAATCGGTGGTGTAAAATTATGCATTTCTTTTTATTAATTCGTATAATTTTAAATTGTATTTTAAACATAATAAAGGGTAAAATTCCTAATTTCGTTCGATAAATTAAAGGTAGTTTACCGCTTCAGAATTGCCTCAAAATTGTATCCGACATTTGTTTTATGAAGATTTTGGTGATAGAAGATGAGAAAGAACTTTGTGACAGTATTGTAAAATATCTGAAGCAGGAAGGTTATGTTGTGGAAACGGCTAAAGATTTTTATTCGGCCCAAGAGAAAGTGGGTATTTATGATTACGATTGTTTAATTGTAGATATTTCTTTACCCGGCGGAAGTGGTTTGGATATCATCAAAAAAATTAAAAAAAGCGATAAACCTGCCGGGATAATTATTATCTCGGCAAAAAATTCGCTCGACGATAAAATTGAAGGATTGGATATAGGTGCTGATGATTACATTCCAAAACCTTTTCATTTATCGGAATTAAATGCCCGTTTAAAATCATTATTCCGAAGAAAAAATTTTGAAGGTAAAAAAGAAATAGTTTTAAATGAGATTGTTTTAATTCCTGAGTTAAACAAAGTCACAATTAATAAAAAAGAATTAGATCTCACCAAAAAAGAATACGATTTGCTGATGTATTTTGCTACTAATAAAAATAGGGTACTAACAAAAGATGCTATTGCCGAACATTTGTGGGGCGATAATATTGACGGGGCCGATAGTTTGGATTTTGTTTACCAGCATGTAAAAAATTTACGCAAAAAAATAATGGAAAAGGGCGGTAAAGATTATATTAAGACAGTTTACAGCATGGGATATAAATTTTGCATAGATTAAAATGAAACTTCTAAATAAAACCGGCATTTATACTATTTTGGGTTCAGCACTTGTGTTTGTGTTGGGTGGTTTTATTTTTTATAATTTTTTAAATATGGAAATAAATACAGAGCTGGCAGAAAAATTATATCAGGAAAAATATAAAATTGAAAGCCAATTGCAAAAACTCGACAGTTTACCGGCATTAATTTTAGAGCCGAGCGACCCTGTGCAATTTGAGGAAGTTGAGGCCAATGAATTTAAAACCGAATTTAAATTTGTTGACACCTTAATTTATGATAAATACGAAGACGAAAATGTTCCTAGCAGGCAAATTCGTTTTTATGCCAAAGCCAAAGCCAAAATTTATTATGTAATCATCAGCAAATCTTTATTGGAATCGGAAGATTTGGTGGATGTCATCACAAAAGCCTTGGCTATTTTATTTGTAATTTTTTTATTTTTTATTTATTTATTGAACCGTTTTGTCTCAAAAAAAATATGGAGTCCGTTTTTTGTAAATCTTAATAAAATAAAAGAATTTGATTTGTCCGCCTTAAAACCCTTACAGCTTGAAAATTCTGACATTAACGAATTTAAACAACTGAACCAAGTAATATTAAATATGACCAGCAAAATGCAGGGCGATTATAAAAGTTTAAAAGAATTTTCAGAAAATGCTTCTCACGAAATTCAAACGCCGCTGGCAATTATAAAATCTAAATTAGAATTATTAATACAATCCGAAAGTTTAAAGGAAGATCAAATGCAGGCTATTCAGTCGGTTTACGATGCCGCTAACCGGCTCTCGCGTTTAAATCAAGCTTTGATTCTTCTTTCTAAAATTGAAAACCATCAGTTCGAAAAGCGCGAACAAATTAATTTTAGCGAATTAATTAAAAAACATATTTCTAATTTTAGTGAGTTAATAGAGGCAAAAGAAATAAAATTAAAGCAATCAGTACAAAATAATGTGATACTTACCATTAATCCGATATTAGCAGATATATTAATTTCTAATTTAATTACCAACGCCATTAAGCATAATGCAGAGAAAGGAGAAATAGAAATTAAATTGTTGGCGGATTCATTCTTAATTTCCAATACCGGCGAAGATTTAAAAGCAAATCCCTTAGAATTGTTCGAGCGATTTAAAAAAGAAAATACAGGATCAGAGTCATTAGGGCTTGGACTTTCAATCGTAAAAAAAATAATTGAATCGGAAAAGCTGCTTATTGAATATTCTTACCAAAAACCAAACCATATAATCCAAATTAAATTTTAAATCGGCAATCTTAATTATATTTCAACGGAATAATGAAAAAAGGGATTTGGTTAGCAATTTTGTATTTGGGATATTTCTGCTTTTCCTTTTCTCAAAATGTTTTAAGGTTAAATTTAACCGACAGTGCTACCAAAGAAAAATTGATTGGAGTTACAGTTTCCATTGAAAATACAACAAGGGCAAGTTCAACCGATGTTAATGGTTACGCCGAAATAAAAGATCTTGACAGTGGCAAACACAGATTCGTAATCACTTATTTGGGATATAAAAAAGAAATTCTCGAAATTAATTTCCCGTTAGAAAATCAGGATAAAATTTTTAATATAAAACTGGCTGAAGAAAATTCAGACCTTGAAGAAGTTATTATTTCTACCACAAGAACTAATTCGCGTATTGATGATTTGCCTATTAAAGTTGAAGTGCTTGGTGAAGATGATATGGATGAAGAAAGTACAATTGTCCCCGGCGGTATAGGAAGTATTTTGGGAGATTTGTCGGTGATAACCATTCAAAAAACTAACCCTGTAAATGGAAATGACGCGGTAAGGATGCAGGGTTTGGATTATAAATATACGCAAATGCTTCGTGATGGCTTGCCCTTGTACGAAGGGTTTTCGGGAAGCTTGGGTGTGTTATCATTGCCACCTTTAGATTTAAAGCAAGTAGAAATAATTAAAGGTTCGGCTTCTACACTGTACGGCGGCGGTGCTATTGGGGGATTAATAAATTTTATTTCAAGAACTCCCGGCGATTCAATGCGCGTTACACTTACCTTAAATCAAACTTCTCTTCTCGAAACAAATCTTAATACATTTTTAAGTAAAAAAAACAATAAAATAGGAACTACATTATTTGCCGGTGTAAATTTGAAACAGGCCATTGATATTAATAACGATGGATTCGCCGAAATTCCGGAACAAAAACATTTTATTGTTCATCCGCGTTTATTTCTTTACTTAAATAAAAAAGTGAACGCCGATGTGGGATTAACTGTTACTTCCGATAATCGCAGAGGAGGAGATATGTTTGCTATTCGTTACAAAGACGACACAACACATACTTTTTTATTCAACGAAAAAATTCTTCGCTCAACAATAGACGCACATATTTCTTTTCAGCTTAATCAAAAGAATTCAATAAATATAAAGACTACAGGAAGTATGTTTGACCGTTCACTGTATTATGTGGGATTTAATTTTTCGGGGAACCAAATATCAACTTATTCTGAAATTAATTATTTATTAAAAACCGAAAAACATTCATGGGTGAGCGGTATTAATTTTAATACCGAGCAATTTCAAAAACTACAGGGCGATACGGTTCGTTTTAATAATTATAATTATCAAACTATTGGTATTTTTTCGCAGGAGGACTGGCAAATATTTAAAAAGCTTTCGCTTGAAGCAGGACTGCGTGCCGATTACCATAATCGCTATAATTGGTTTTTTCTTCCTCGAGTTGGATTGTTTTATAGGCCGGGTGAAAAATTATCGGTTCGTTTGCACTATGGAATCGGATATAAAATACCAAATATGTTTACATCATCGCAACCGGTCGATTATGCGAGATTAATCTCGATAGATAATAATGTAAAACCCGAATCCTCTAACGGAGTAAACATGGATATTAATTATCATACTCTTGTTTTTGGAAAATTATCGGTACAACTAAATCAGGCATTTTACTATACCGATATTTCTAATCCCACCATTTTACAAAGTGATGTTTTAGGAAATCGTTTTATCACCAATGCTTCTTATTCGGTTACCAGTTACGGAACCGATACGTATTTGCGTTTTAAATTAATGTCATGGGAATTGTATTTAGGATATAATCACACCGAAGCGCAACAAACCGGCACCAACATTAATTTTAATATGCCATTTAATCCTAAAGATAAATTCGCAACAACTTTGGCGTACGAAATTGAAGGTAAATGGCGAATGGGAATAGAAGCGGCATACAATGCGAACCAATATATTTATAATAATGTTAAAGTTCCTAATTTTTGGTTTTTAGCGGGCATGATAGAAAGCAAATTCAGATTTGGCAGCCTTGTATTGAATTGCGAAAATATTCTTGATTATCGCCAGTCGAACTACGAGCCATTAGTTACAGGAACGGTAAAAAGTCCGGCCTTTAAAAATATTTGGGGACCGGTTGAAGGTCGGGTAATTAATTTATCTTTGAAGATAACTTTATAATCTTCAAAATTGCTTCAGATTCATATATTAATATTGTAATATAAAATAACAACCAAACAAAAAACCAAAATAAAAAAATGAAAAATCTAATGTTAATTGCAGCACTTAGCTTGGGAGTAAGCGGTGCTTTTGCTCAAAAAATGAAAGAAGCAGATGTTCCGGCTGCTGTTAAAACCGGATTTACAAAAAGTTTTCCGGGTGCTAAAGTAACTAAGTGGGAGAAAGAAGACGGTAATTTCGAAGCTGAATTTGATAACAACAAAGTAGAAACTTCAGCAGTATTTAACGCCGCAGGTAATTTATTGGAAACCGAAGTTGAAATTGGAGCCAGTACTCTTCCCGGAACAATTGTGGAATATTGCAATAAAAATATGCCGGGTGTTGCCATTAAAGAAGCTGCTAAAATTACCGGTGCCGATGGTAGTGTTAGATTCGAAGCAGAAGTAGGCGATGCCGATTATCTTTTCGATTCTAATGGCACTTTTATTAAGAAAGAAGTGGATAAAGATAAAAAAGACGACGACGATAAGAAGAAAAAATAATTTTAGGAATCTAAAAAAGAGAATCGGCTCCAAAGGCCGATTTTTTTTGTTTATTTTTTATGAATTAAAATATTTTATACCCAAGAGTATTAAAACAAAAAGATTTATAGAGATAGTAACCATCGATTTTAGGAAGGGAAAAATCATTCCGCAATACACCAATAAACTAAGGGCGGCTACTGTAGCGATGGCCATTGCCCAATTTTGATTTTGTTGCAAGCCGTTAAACGCAATCACTTGTATAATTCCGCAAGTAATTAAAATGTGTCCGTCCATTAATAACCTGAGCAAATCTCTGTCATACGGCTTTTTATGTTGTATCAAAATAAAAATATCGTGAAGAATGCCATTCGCTAAGGCCCATCCACCAGCGAACAAAGTGACGTAAGGCAAATAAGAGATTAATTTTTGCATGCTAAAACGGTTTATCTAATATACAATTTTTTTTGACCAAACAATTTGCTAAATCGCCTTTTTTTTTGCTAATTTAAACAAGCATTCAAATCAAATAATTAAAAGCAATATTATGAAAAAAATTTATTTTATTTTTTCCGCATTAGTCATTAATGTTTTATTAAATGCTCAACCCGCTTCTTTTTCTTCGCGCGGTATCGGCGGCGGCGGCGCTTTATTTGCAGCAGCCATTAATCCCACTAATACTAACGAATATTATATCGCTTGTGATATGGGAGAATTATTTCACACCGCCAATTCGGGCGGGTTATATGATCAGGTAAATTTTCAGCAACTTATTGGGGGCCATAATTCAAAAGTATGTTTTACTTCTTCGGTGGGATTATTATACAGCATTAGTTATGCCCGAAACAAGGTTGTTCCAATGAAAAGTTTGAATAATGGCGTAAGCTGGCAAAAATTAATCGGGAATCCCGATAGTACACAAGAAACTTTTAGCATTGATGCCGATTATAATAATCCTAACCGCGTTATAATTTCTTATTATGGCGATATTTATTTTTCGGCCAATGGCGGCAACACTTTTACAAGTATTCACACTGCAACAACTGCTGCCGGAAATACAATGGGCGGCGTGGTTTTTGATGGTAATAATATTTATATCGGAACCAACGATGGTGTTTTGGTGTCGACTAACGGTGGAGGAACATGGACAACCGCGGTCATAACAGGTTTACCAGCTACTGACCGAATATGGTCGTTTGCCGGTGCAAGAGTAGGAGCCACTACAAGATTTTTTTGTATTACAGCCGATGTTTCCAATCTTTATGTAGGAATAGAAGGTTCCGATTATTTTAATTATCCAACCGGAGTTTATTCGTGTGATTATGGTGCCGGTAACTGGGTTCCTAAAATGACAGGCATAAATACAGCAACGGCTTTCCCCATGTTTGTAGGAATGGCCAACAACGATATTAATACGGTTTATTTAGCAGGAAGCAATTCTAATTCTGAACCTGATATTTTTAAAACCACAAGTGCCGGAACCGGATGGAATCATGTTTTTACTACTACAAATAATTTTAACATCAATACCGGCTGGAGCGGGCAAGGAGGAGACCGTAACTGGACTTATGGAGAGTGTCCGTTTGCCATTGCGGTTTGTCCGAATAATGTTAACAGTGTAATTTTTGGTGATTTTGGTTTTATTCATAAAACAACTAATGGCGGCGGAACTTGGCAACAGGCTTATTTGAATCCGGCAGGTCAGCACGTGGCGGGCGTAAATACCCCTGTCAATCAAAGTTATCAAAGTGTGGGAATAGAAAACACTACTTGTTGGCAAGCGCATTGGATAAATGCAACAAATATGTGGGCTTGTTTTTCTGATATCAGAGGAATAAGAAGTATTGACGCCGGAAATTCGTGGTCGTTTAATTATACGGGTAATACAGCCAATTCAACTTATCGCGTAGCGCAACATCCCGTTAACGGAACTTTGTATGCGGGTACTTCTAATATACACGACATGTATCAAAGCACACGTTTGCAGGATGTTATTTTGGATCCTATTGATGCAAACGGAAAAATAATTTATTCGATTAACAATGGAGCTACTTGGCAAAATTTGAAAATATTTAATCATCCTGTTTTTTGGATTGCATTGGATCCTAACAATTCAAATCGCGCTTACGCGAGTGTTATTCATTATGCCGCGGGCGCGGGTGTTGGAGGAATTTATGTAACGAGCGATTTAAATAATTTAGCAACATCTACCTGGACACTTTTACCAAATCCGCCGCGTACCGAAAAACATCCGGCGAGTATTGTTGTATTAAACGATGGTAAAATGGTTTGTACTTATTCGGGCAGAAGAACAGCTGGTGGTGCTTTTACAAATAGCTCCGGCGTTTTTATTTATAATCCCGCTTTAAATACATGGACCGATGTTTCTCACCCGGGAATGTTTTACTGGACAAAAGATATTGTACTTGACCCGAACGATCCTTTACAAAATACCTGGTACGTTGGTGTGTTTAGCGGATGGGGTGGAGCGCCTAACGGTCTGGGTGGACTGTACAAAACTGTAAACAGAGGATTAAGCTGGACCAAATTAACTAATGCCGCAATTATTGACAGAGTAACGTCTTGTACCTTTAATCCTAATAATATAAATCAAATTTACATGACCAGCGAAACCAACGGTTTATGGATTAGTAATAATATTAATGCGGTTACTCCTACTTTTTCATTGGTAAATTCGTATCCTTTTCAGCAACCTGAGAGAGTATTTTTTAATCCGTACAACACCGGCGAAATTTGGATAACCAGTTTTGGCAACGGAATGAAAACCGGAACGGTAACGGTGACGGGCGTTGCTGAATTTGGGAATACCAATTATGACAATGTGTTTAATTTATTTCCGAATCCTTCAACTAAAGAATTAAATATTGATTACAAGTTAGTTCAGGGAAGTTTTGGTAAGATGGAGATAAGAGATTTAACGGGTAAATTAATTTCCGAAACTGTTTTAAATAAGGATGGCAACAGTACTAAAATTGATATTTCCTTTTTACAAAATGCAACTTATATCGCCACTATTTTTGTAGATGGTAAAATGATTAAAGCCAAAAAGTTTTTGGTGGTAAATTAAATCGAAATAAAATTTAAAGATTTATTAATAAAAGTTCAAAATAAGGAAATGAAAGAACAGGGTTTGTTTTTAGAAAATTTTGCGGAAACTTGGCGGGGAAATACCGAACAGGTGGATGATATTTTAGTGATAGGGGTGAGGATGTAAGTTTATAGTTTATAGTTAAATTGGAAGAAATGAAATTAATTTATAAAATAATAATTGTTCTAATAAGTTTTACTTTATTTACGGGTTGTCCTTTAGAAACGGCATTTCCTCTAGGAGAAACTACAGTGCCTGTTGATTCAACATTGCTTGGTAAGTGGCTTGGTGTGGATACTAAAAGCAGTAAAGACACTATTTGTTTTAATTTATTTGCGTTTAATAAAAACGAATACTTTATGGAGTTTTACGAGAAAGGAAATTTTAATTCTAAAGAACGTGATAACCTGAGATGCTTTGAAACTAATTTGGGAGGAAACAGAATTATGAACATTAGTGAAATTGGCAACACTCAAAAATATTCGTATTATAAATTTATTTTAAACGGAAAACAATTAAAGTTGAGTTATATTAGTGACGAATTTATTAAAGAACGTTTCGCCAACTCAAGCCAATTTATAAACACCATCAATAAAAATATTGGGAACGAGAAATTATTTGAAGGAAATATTGTTTTGAAGAAAGCGGATAGTTGATAGTCAATAGTTTATTAAGTGCCAATTATTTTAATTTATTAACCGATAACGAGTAACATTTCCCAAATGAAACACGCATTAATAATAGGAGGCTCCGGAATGTTAGCCAACGTAACAGTTTGGCTGGCCGAAAATGGATATGGTGTTTCTGTTATTGCGAGAAATCCTGATAGATTAATAAAGCTGGCCAAAAGAAATATTAATATCAAAGCAATTAATCTCGATTATTTTAATGTGGAAGCTTTGGGCGCTGAATTAGAAAAGGCAATACAATTAAACGGACCAGTTGAAACTGTTGTAGCCTGGATTCATAAAGAGGAAGAAAAAATAATTAAAACAATAGGCAACGAAATAAATACTAACTCAAATCGTACATGGAAATTATTTCATGTTTGTGGAAGTTCAACATCAAATAAAATTAATTTTCCGATTAATTGTATTTACCATTTAGTAAAATTAGGATTTAAAATAGAAAATAATAGTTCGCGGTGGCTCAATAACGATGAAATTTCAATAGGCGTTATAGAATCTATTAAATCCGGAAACCCCGAAAGTATCATTGGAGTTTTAGAGCCGAGCGATAAAAAACCTTAAATAATTTAAAATTAGATATTAACCAATAACCTCTAACCAATGGCAGTATTAAAAACAAAAAAAACAGTAGCAAGTGTCGAAACATTTGTAAAAAGTGTAAAAGACAAAACCATGCAAAGCGATAGTCAAATCATAATTGACTTAATGAAAAAGGCCACAAAGGCTGAACCTAAAATGTGGGGTGGTGCAATAATTGGATTTGGGGACACCAAATTGAAATACGAAAGCGGACGTGAATTAGAATGGTTTGTGATGGGATTCTCTCTCCGTAAAACAGCTATTTCACTTTACATTCCTGGTACAGTCGAAAAACAACAATCCTTACTTAAAAAATTGGGAAAACATAAAATGGGTAAAGGTTGTGTATACGTTAACAAACTTGAAGATGTTGATGTGAAAGTACTGAAGGAAATTATCGCTGCTTCGGCAAAGAGTAATAAGACAAAATGATACCTAACTATTTTATTATCGCGTTAAGTTAATATTGGTAAAATCCGGTTTATAAATAAAGTTTTTCAAGTAATTATTTAGAACTATATTTACCTTATAATTGAGTCTAATATATTAATAAACACGATGGAACAAATGCCAACCGATAATTTAGGATTAGCACCATTTACCTGTTCATTCACTCCGCAATTATCCGAATTATTATTTAAACTTAATTGCAGTATTGCCATTTCAACTTATCAGGCGGGTAAACTTATTTTTATTAGTCCGGTTGACGCAGACCGCATTACCCAACTTCCACGTGATTTTATAAAACCAATGGGTTTCGATATTTCGGATGATAAAATGGTTCTTGCCACAAAAGATGAAGTACTTTGTTTCGAAAACTCAAAAGAGCTGGCTGCGCATTATCCCAATAAAAAAAATACATACGATAGTTTATTTTTACCTCGCGCTACTTTTTATACCGGGCAAGTAGATATGCACGATGTGGCCATAGGTAACGATGGCATTTGGGCCATAAACACTTCTTTTTCTTGTTTATGTTTGGTGTCGGGCAACTTTAATTTTATTCCTAAATGGCAGCCAAAATTTATTAGCCAGCTGGTGTCAGAAGACCGTTGTCACCTTAACGGATTGGTTTTGGTAAATGGTAATCCAAAATACGTTACTGCTTTATCCACCACCGATACGGCTCAGGGATGGCGCGAAAATATCATTAACGGAGGAGTTGTTATAGACGTTGAAACAAATGAAATTATTCTCGACAAACTACCAATGCCGCATTCACCGATAATGCATGATGGCGAATTATATTTGCTTTTATCAGCTTCGGGTGAATTTATAAAAGTAAATATTAAAGAAAAAAAGTACGAAGTAATAAAAAAATTGAACGGATTTTGTCGAGGGTTGGATATCTACGGCGACTATGCATTTATTGCCATGAGCAAACTTCGAAAAAATTCTTCAACTTTTGCAAAGCTTCCGTTTGCCGATAATGCGGATGTGGCCGCCATTAAAGTAATTCATTTGGCTTCAAAAGCGGTGGTTGGCGAAATGGTTTATAAAACAAGTGTAGATGAAATATATTCATTAAAAATTTTAAAAAATTCGAATCGTCCCAATATTTTAAATACAACAAACCCTTTGCATAAATATTCACTAAGTATACCCGGACAAACATTCTGGGCAAATCCTGAAAAAAATAATCCATAAATTAATTTAACAACCAAAAAAAATCACGATGAATAAAAACTACAATTACAACAAACTCGTACGGTTCTACAACCGGAGTCAAAAAAAACTATGTAAGCTAATCGCTTTGGGGAAAAATCTTTATAAACAGGATATTCTTAAAAGACGGTTAGCGCGTTTGTATGAATTACTTATTGGCGTACAAACAAATCTTAAATTAAGTACTGTAAGCGTTGCTCTGGCAACTGGTTTTATTTTATTTAGTCCCGACGCAGTAAAAGCACAAAATTATCCTGCAATGGTTAGCAATCCATTTAATCTTACTAATGTTGGAGCTAATTGGAGTGCGGCTGGATTAACAGATTTGGATAACGACGGAGATAAAGATTTGCTTGCAGGCGATAAAACCGGCGCATTTAAATATTATAAAAATGTGGGCACTGCCAGTACTCCTAATTTCACCGTATCGGTACTTAATCCGTACGGATTAACAACTCTTCCAAGCGCTTCGTATTCTACAATTGCATTCGTTGATCTGGATAATGATGGAGATAAGGATATGCTTTCGGGAGATGGCGCGGGAGATTTTTATTATTACAAAAATACTGGAACCGCTTCTGTTCCGTCTTTTACAACACCGGTGATGAATCCGTACGGATTAACAAATGTGGCTACCACTTATTCTTGGCCTACTTTCGTTGATCTGGATAATGATGGTGATAAAGACATAATGTCGGGCGATAAAAATGGTGACTTTTATTACTTTCAAAATAACGGAACCGCCGCTTTACCAGCTTTTGGCGCTCAACAGATGAATTTTTTCGGTTTGGTAATTACCGGAGGAAAATATTCGACCCCGGCTTTTGCTGATTTGGATGGTGATGGAGATAAAGATTTGATGTCGGGAAGAAATGATGGCAGTTTTAGTTATTATCAGAATAATGGTACACCAACAGTTCCGGCATTTTTTGCTCCGGTAGTCGATCCATTTTCGTTAACACCTTCAACTAACGGCGGTTCAACACCGACCTTCGTTGATTTGGATAATGATTCTGATATGGATATTATGACAGGAGAAGCTTATGGTGATCTTATTTATTACGAGAACACAGCGCCATTAGCAATTAAAAATAATAATTTGTTTACAGGCTTAAATATTTCTCCGAATCCAACTGTTAATGATGTAACGGTTCATTTTAAAAATTCAAATGAAAATTTAACCATTGAAGTTTCTAATTCAATTGGTCAGGTGGTTTCATTAACTAAAACTAATTTTGAAACTAATACCATTGCATTGCCGGAAGCAAAAGGACTTTATTTTATAAAAATCACAAATGCTTTAAACGAAAGTAATTTGTATAAAATTGTAAAGGAATAAATAAGCAATTAATTTAAAACAATTAAATTAAAAAGACTGTCGATTGACGGTCTTTTTAATTTTAGGAAATATTTTTTATTCTTTTAAGAGTTTTTTGTACAAAATATTTTTCCCGGTATCTAATTTTATCCAGTAAACACCGTTTGCTAATTGTGGGGCGCTAATGGTTTTAATTATTGTACCCGGATTTTCTTTTGATTTTGTATTTAGTATTTCTCTTCCCAAAACATCCAACAAAGAAATATTTACGTCGCCCGAATTTTCTAAATTAAAAGAAATGTTTATTTGATTGGTAAACGGATTCGGAAAAACAACTAAGGAATTATTTTGCACGGAAGAAATAATATCAAGCGAAGCAGCAACAATGCCGTTAATTGTGTAATTCGCCGCCCATCCGGAGCTAACGATTCCACAATCACTCCTGAACTCTACCAGCAAACTATCGTTGGTGGAAGTAATAGTGCCCGGACTAACAGTCCCGCTATATTTTCCAATTAATGGCGAGTTAATATTTCCACCATTACGAATAAATAAATAATCGTAACCGCTCTCGGTGCTAAAGGCAGTAAAATTTAAAGTAATGTTTGTGGCGCCGGGGCTTGTAAATAAATAAACTTTGCGTTCATCGTCGGTATAATTTCCGCCTGCTCCTCCGCTGTCATAAAAATTTCCGGTAACTGCGGTGTAAGTTATTAGAGAGTAAGTATTGTTAATGAGTTTGTAATATTTATCCCAATTCCAATACGGACCCGGATCGGTATGCGTTTGGTTGGGAAACATTTGATGACCTTTTACTTTTACGCAAGAACCTTGTAAGCAAGAAGTGTAACCGCCCGAGCAGCCCGGACCATAATAAGTACGTAAAGGATTTATGCCATTGTCTACACAAATATCTTTTACCAATGCTGCGGATGCTGTATACATTGGCAGTGTGTACCAAATAGGAGTGTTGTTATAACCTTCGTGTTCGATACCAACGCAATAACTATTTTCACTTCCAACATGCCAGGCGCGGTTTATTTCTAAAACCATTTGTGTTATTTGTCCGTCGCTGCTGCGCACAACATAATGCGCGGATACAGAGGAAGCACAATTTTGAAACCACGAAATACATCCTGCGTAAGAACCTTCTACATCGTGAATGGTTACAGCGGTAATTGCCGTTCCTCCACGACCGTTATAGTTGCAGGAAGGAGCGGGAGTCCATAATGCAGGAGGATAGTCGGGTGATAAAATATTATTTAGCTTATAGTTTTGTCCCTCGTTATTAGAAATATTTGTTTTAGAAAGTTTAACGGAAGAAGAACTTAAAATTTCGTAGTTAGAACCAAAAATAGTTTTAAGATTAAGATGGTAATCGGGGAAACTGTATGCGTCCTGAAATTCGCCGTTATTTAAGAACCAATAAATTTGGTAGAGGTGAGAGTTAAGCGCGAAATTATTTATTAAATCGTTACTCACCGGCAATTCGCTTAATTCTGTAAAGATGCTTTGATAATCGCCAATTGATTTATTGAATAAATTATTTTGTTGTTGTAAAGCATTAAATGCGGCGGCGTAGGCGATAATATTTGTTTCGGGATTATTTTTTATTTCGCTTTCGCTGAAACCAGAAAGTTGTGAAATTTTGGTGAGATTGTTTCTGAAATAATTTTTTCCGTCGGCAATTAATCCCATTACACCATAAGCTTTTGGTAAACCAATGCAGCTTTGTTCTTGAGAATCTAAATGTGTAAATCTGCTTTGCGTAAAAGCCACCGATTCTAATAAACCTTTAGGAATGGAAGGATACAAAGCATAAGCTTTTTTGAACTGCGCCGAGTAGGGATTTGCAACAATTAATTCGTGGGCTTTAATGCCGAAACTTCCCAATAAGAAAAGTAAAATGTAGATTTTTTTCATGATGTGAATTTAAGGATAACAAATCACAATAAAGAAGGTTTAAAATTTAAAATCGTTTTAGGAAACTAGTATTCTGTAAAGAGGGGAATTTGTTTATTTTAAATTATCCAAATCATCTATGTCTCTTGGCCGACCTGAAGCTTTTTTATTTTTAAGAAGATCGTTATATCCAATGAAATTTACAACAAGGTCGTCAATTTCAACTTCTTTTCGATTCTTAAAACATTCTTCAAATGTTACACCATCGATATTTGTGAGAAGATCAATTCGAAGTGGAGGATAACCTAATTGAATTACATTACCTTCGGTTGTAAGATCAGATTCCTTGAGTTTGAAAGATGAAAATCCAAAAAGATTTACGCATTTTAATATTTTGGAAGCATTTTCGGGAGTTGGATTAAGCCAGATATCGAGGTCGCCGGTATATCTTGGATGCCCGTGTATTCCTACAGCGTAACCTCCAACAATAAGATACTCCGCTTTACTTTTTATCAATAATTCTACAAACTCTTTGAAGTCTTGGCTGAACATCTTTTTTAAAATTTATAAATTGTTGCCTCAATAATTCAATGGTTGCCAAACGTTCAGTTACACTTTTTGTCATCCAATATTCAAAATCGTTTTGTTTATCTTTCAATGAAATTATTTTGAGAACTTTATCCATAATCAAATATAAACAAAAACCAGCAAATAATAAAACTACTTCTTCCATTTCTTCACCAATTCCGAAGCCAATTTATAAGGATTTACATTTTTACCACTCAGTTTTTTTTCGATGGCCTGAATTTGTTTTTTTATTTTAGGATTGGTATAAAATTTCTCCAATAAAGAATTGGAAACACTGCGATGAAACCATTCTAATTGCTGAGCTTGTCGTTTTTTATTAAAATATTTATTGCTTATTGTTAAGCGTTTATACTCTTCAATAACATCATAAACTTCTTTAATGCCTTCGTTTTGTATGGCCGAACAGGTGTTTACTTTTGGTATCCATCCGCTTTCGGTGGCCGGAAATAAATGAATGGCATTGGCATATTCTGCCCGCGCACCTTTTGCTTTCTGAATATTATTGCCATCGGCTTTTGTAATTATAATTGAATCGGCCATTTCCATAATGCCGCGTTTTATACCTTGTAATTCATCGCCTGCCCCTGCTAACATCAGTAATAAAAAGAAATCGGTCATTTCATTCACCGAAATTTCGCTCTGCCCAACACCCACCGTTTCCACAATAATAAAATCAAATCCTGCGGCCTCACACAATAAAATGGTTTCATTAGTTTTGCGCGCCACTCCTCCCAAACTTCCGGAGCTCGGCGAAGGACGAATATAAGCACCGGGATGAACCGATAATTTTTCCATCCGCGTTTTATCTCCCAAAATACTGCCCTTGCTTTTGCTACTGCTGGGGTCAATGGTTAAAACAGCTAGGTGGTGACCGTTAGTTACCAAATGCAAACCAAAACTTTCAATAAATGTACTTTTACCAACTCCCGGCACACCGGTAATTCCCAAACGAAACGATTTACCGCTTTTACCAATGATGCCGTCAATAATTTTTTCTGCAATTTTTTGGTGTTCGTCTTTTGTAGATTCTACCAATGTAATGGCGCGACTGAGAATAGAAATATCGCGTTTTAAAATCCCTTTAATGTAAAATTCGGGCTTAAATATTTCGGAAGTTTTTTTCAATTAATCGAAACGTAAATGTTTTACGGAAATACCTTTGTTTTGTAATTCTTTTAAAGATTCAATGCCAATTCTTAAATGTTCGTTCACAAAATTTTCAGTAACTATTTTGTCGCTCGCTTCTGTTTTTACACCTTCGGGTGTCATCGGCTGATCGGTTACTAATAACAAAGCCCCTGTAGGAATTTCATTATGAAAACCAACAGTAAAAATGGTGGCGGTTTCCATATCAATAGCCATTACGCGCAGCACTTTTAAATATTCTTTAAAATTATCATCGTGTTCCCAAACTCTTCTGTTAGTTGTATAAACTGTACCGGTCCAATAATCTTTATTGCTTATTCTAATAGTATACGAAATTGCTTTTTGTAGATTAAAAGAGGGCAGAGCAGGAACTTCTTTTGGTAAATAATCATCGCTGGTTCCGTCGCCACGTATAGCCGCAATCGGTAAAATTAAATCACCTATCTGATTTTTCTTTTTCAATCCGCCGCACTTTCCTAAAAATAAAACAGCTTTAGGATGAATTGCACTTAGCAAATCCATAACAGTTGCCGCGCCCGCACTTCCCATGCCAAAATTAATTATTGTAATTCCGTTAGCGGTGGCGTTGCACATTGGCCGGTCTAAACCTTTTACTTCAACATTATTTAATTTAGCAAACAGGTGAACATAATTACTAAAATTCACCAATAAAATATACTGACCAAATTCTCCGAGCGCTAAACCCGTATAACGAGGTAGCCAGTTGTTTACTATTTCTTCTTTACTTTTCATTATAATCTGATAATATGTAAATATATTTATAAAAATTTAATTTATTGGAAGGCGCACTAAAATATCCAACATTTAATATACGCATAAAAAACGAAAGCGGAAAAGCTTTTATTTTCGATTCCGTTCGTAAAAAATGGCTGGTTTTGAGTCCGGAAGAGTGGGTGCGCCAGCATTTAATTAATTTTTTGACTGGTTATAAAAATGTTCCTGCCTCATTAATTTCTGTTGAAAAGGAAATCATCTTAAACAACACCAAAAAACGCTACGATATTGTTATTTATAATAAAACGTTGAATCCGGTTTTATTAATAGAATGCAAATCGCCCGATGTAGAATTAAATAATTCAACCATTGAACAGGCCATGCGTTATAATTTAATTTTGGGAGTAAATTATTTGTTATTAAGCAACGGATTAAAAGATGTAATGATAAAAATAGAAGAAGGAAAAACTAATGTATTAAAAGAAATTCCGGATTATGAAGAATTAATTAAACTTTAAAGGTGGGAAAAAAGATTAAAGATATAAGATTAAAGAGATTTAAGGGACCCAAGGGACTTAAGGGATAAAAACACTAAACACTAGGAACTAATCACTCTTTCACAATTTTAGTATTAAAAAAACTTCCTTCGCAAGAAATTTTTATAAAATAAATTCCGGGATTTAAATTGCTGAGATTAATTTCTTTTGTTTTTGTTGGAGAAATAATTTCTTTCCCAAAAATATCATTCACACTAACCGAAATTTCTTTATCGGTATTAATAAATAGTTTTTCAGAAGAAGGATTAGGATACACACTAAAACTTAATTGTTCGGGAGCTAAATTATTTATTCCCATTAATAAATTCAATTTATATTTTCTAAAAAATCTCCATATTTCAACCGAAGCATTAAAATCCTGATTAGTTACCCCAATAATTGTAGTGGCACCCGGCCAGGTATGACCGCCGCCAATAATTTTATACAATTCATTGGTAGAACCCGAATTTCCGCCCGACCATAAATATCGTGTGGCTGTACCGCCATCTGCGGGAACAATATCCGGCAAATTTGTAAAAGTTGGAATGGCATTACAATTATTATGAAGTCTCCAATATTTCATTAACGAATCAACAGCAATTTCTCCCGCCGCCCCATTATACGGAACCGTTGCATCAGCAGTGCCATGAATATGGATTACCGGAACTGGACGGGAAGGATTGCAAGTGGGAGAAAAAGAAGTAAACATTGTACCCGCAACACTTCCGATAGCCGCAATTTTATTACTTAAATTACATGCTAAGTAATTACTCATAAATCCGCCGTTACTTAATCCTGTGGAATAAACAGCATTTAAATCAATATTATAATGCGCTTTTAAAGTATCAATCAATTCAGAAACAAATTGCAAATCTTTTGCACCGGAGGGAGACAAGCCCGCATTCCAATAGGGCTGGTTGCTTCCGTCGAGCGTACCTTGCGGATGAACAATTAAAAATTTTGCCGTGTCGGCCACAGGCATAAAGTTTCCATAATATTGCTGCGCTAAGGCGGTGGATGTATATCCGTGAAAATTCATTACTAAAGGATAAGCGGTGGCTCCTGTATAAGAAAGCGGTTTATACAAACGATACTTGCGCCAGATAGCGTTTGATTTTATGCTGTCGATTTTTGTAATGCCCGTTTGGGAATAAATAAAAAATCCGGAAAAAATAAAAACTGTAAAAAGTAATTTTGATTTCATAAAGCTAAGATACGGAAAAAAGATTTAAGATTAAAGACTCAAGAGATTGAAGGGACTTAAGGGACGGAAGGGATTGGAAAGATGGAAGGGAGGATGAAAGACAAAAGATTAAAGACTCAAGAGATTGAATGGATTTAAGAGACTTAATGGATTGAAGGGATTGGATCGAAGATGAAAGACAAAAGATTAAAGATGTAAGACAATTACTGGTAGGTGTTTTTAGCCGCTATATCGGACACCTAGTTTTCAATCACGTCTGCTTATATTACATTGGACCTAAAAATTTATGCCCATTAAAGTGTACTAAGTGATCTTTATTATCGGCCGTCCATACTTCAGTTTCCCATGCAATACTGTTTCCCCCCATTTCTTTTCTAAAATCTTCTCTGGTAAGGAAAGCCGTAACAAAAATTAATCCAGCCTTACATTTAGACAAGTTCTTTTTCAATTCTTTTAAGCGAATTTCGCTTATTGTCCCTGTAGAATAGAACGCTTCTATTAAGAACAACCAATTTTTATTTTTATTGTATGCAACAATATCTGGAAGCATTCCATGTGAGATGTTGAAGAAATTTAAACGCTTAAGCTCTTCCTCATTTTTATAAAGTGATTTATTTGCTCCGTCTCCTACGTATAAGACTAAACAGTCTTGTCCAAAACGAGGCAAGAAACTCTCAATTATTTCTTTTTGCAATTCATTGTGTGAACCAGGACTGAATTTTAATTCCTTTCCTCCAGGAAGAATAACAGGCAGGAGGTCAAGATTTCGAAGTCTTTTTATTTCTTCTCGAAGCAAAATTTTATCTTTATTGAATTCTTTTAATTTTGTGAGCCATTTATCTGTTTTATAATGGATGACTAGATCTCGTAAGAACTTCGGAATTACATATTTTCTTGTCGGACTGTTGTAATTTTCTTTTGGATTAATACCGCTTTTGACAACAAAATCTGTTACGAGCAGAAGTTTAAGATATTCTCGTGGTACATCATCATATGACCCGGGACTTATTTTGTCTTCAAAGTTTGTATTGAAATAATTTATTACTTCTTTAGATGATAACCCGTAATTATCTTCAACACATTTAGCATTTTTCCATTTTTTTTTAACATCCAGTAAAGCAAGAAAGCTCATTGCCATTTTCTCTAACCCGCGATCTTTCTTACCTTCAAGTGGAATGCCAATACTAAATAGAATATCGATAGCTTCGTTAATTATCTTTTGAACCGGCTTTGATTTCGTGCTTTTAAAAATATAATTTTTCATTTTAGAAAAGAGTCAGTACGTTATTTGCTGCCATTTTATTTTTAATAATTTCTTCGGGAGTAAAAGATTCTTTTTGACGATAACATTTTTTCACCGCCAAAGCAATTTGATAAGCTAATAAGGGCGGTACAGCATTACCGATCTGATTAAATTGACTTGTTTCGTTACCAGTAAATTCAAACCAATCAGGAAAACTTTGTAATCGAGCAGCTTCTCGTATTAATACTCTTCTTCTTCTTCCGTCTTTTAATCTTACCCTTTGCATATCACCAGTAGCGCCAGCGAGATTTCTACAAGTTAATGTTCTTGCAGGTTTGTTTGGATATAAATCTCGCGGATTAATACAAGACGAGGCTTTTTCGTATTTAGCAACATAGGTGTCCATTGAAGCATTAAAGAACTTGCTTTCTGGTGGTGTTGTAAACATTAAATCTCCAATTGCCTCGCCAACGGTAGTTTTTTTTTGCTCAATTTTTGGGAAAACAAAACTTGAACGATGACCAACTACAAATAGTCGTTCTCTATTCTGAGGAACGCCATGGTATACTGCATTTAGTAATTTGTAATCTATAATGTATCCAAGCTTTAGTAATTCTTGAATTACTAAATTGAAATACCATTTATTAGAATAAAGAAGTCCTCGGACGTTTTCAAAAACAAAAACTTTTGGTTGAAGTTTTTTAACTGCATCAATAAAAATTGGAAATCCATCTCGAGCATCTTCCATTCCTTTTTGATATCCACCTACGCTAAAAGGTTGACAGGGAGGTCCACCAATAATTATAGAAGCACTTGGATATTCAAATGAAAGATCAAGTTTGGTAGCGTAACAATCTCCTTTTAAATTTTTTCTATAAGTTTCTGCTGCCGCTTCATTCATTTCATAACCAACTGTTTTAAAGCCCACAGATTCAAAGCCAAGTGAAAGTCCGCCGCAACCCGCAAACAGGTCTAAGACAAGTTCTTTTTCAGTTATTTTTGGCTGAAGAAGTTCATTTATATAACGAACATATTCCATTGTTTGTAAGCTCAAATTTAACAAAAAGTTATGCATTAAATACTCTCTTGAAATTGAGTTTTCAACGTGTTTTGTCCTCTAAAGGGTTGTTGTTGAACTGGAATGCCGTTGGGCAAATTATTCTAACGCTATTGTCGCTGACTATTCGACACTAATAACAAAAACTTTAAATGACGAAGTGCATTCGCCATTGCGAACATTGCCTCGCGACTAAAAACTTTAAACTTTCAAAATTAATTATTCAACATCACCGGCATTACCAGCATTAAAACATCTTCGCCGGGATTTGCTTTTTGAGAAGGAACAATAATTCCTGCACGATTGGGCGCGCTCATTTCAATGGTAATTTCGTCGCTTTCTAAATTGCTTACCATCTCCACTAAAAATTTCGAATTAAAACCAATTTCCATATCCTCACCAATGTAAGAACATTTTAAACTTTCGTGACCTTCATTGGCAAAATCTAAATCTTCGGCGGATACAATTAGTGATGAACCATTAATTTTTAATCGCACCTGATGCGTTGCTTTATTGGCAAACACACTCACGCGTTTAATAGCACCCAAAAAAGAACTGCGGTCGATAGTTAATTTATTTGGATTTTGTTTTGGAATAACGGCTTCGTAGTTGGGATATTTTCCATCAATTAATCTGCAAATTAAATTTACATTGCCAAAAGAAAATAAAGCGTTGGTTTTATTAAACTCAACTTTTATCGCATCATCTACTCCCACCAATAAAGTTTTTAAAACATTAAGTGGTTTTTTTGGCATGATAAAAGAAGCTGAAGATCCTGCCTTAGCATCGTTACGAATGTAACGTACTAATTTATGCGCATCGGTAGCCACAAAAATGGTATTGGTTTCGGTAAACTGACAATACACACCACTCATCACCGGCCTCAAATCATCGTTACCCGTTGCGAAAATAGTTTTATTAATGGCCGATGCTAAAACATCGCTTTTAATTACAATAGAAGTTTGCGATTCTAATTTCGGCATTTTGGGATACTCATCGCCGTTATGGCCGGTTAAAGTATAATCGCCGGTTTCGGTTTTTAGTTTGGCCGAAAACTTTTTGTTATCAATAATAAATGAAATAGGTTGCTCTGGCAAATTGGCTAATGCATCCAATAAAGTTTTTGCAGGTATTGCTAATGTTCCTCCCTGAGTGGCTTCAATTTTTAAACTGGTGGTAATGGTGGTTTCCATATCGCTGGCCGATAAGGTTAGCTCACCGTTTTGTATTTCAAATAAAAAACAATCTAAAATTGGAATAGTGTTATTCGAATTTAAAACACCGCCAATCGATTTTAAATGTTTTAATAATGTAGATGATGAAATAACAAAATTCATAAGCTTAAAATTTATTTTAATTATTACCTCGGAGGCTGAGCCCGTCGAAGCCTTTTTAATGTTTTATTTTTCCCAAAACAAACACACCTCACCGGAAGTGTGAATAAGTAACAAATTTAAACTTCGCTTAGGATTAGGCCGAGAATATGACCTTTATTTTTGAACTACTTTTTAACAGTATTTTGTGGTAAGAAATAACTGTAGTTAGGAAGCATTTTTCCGAATACATAATACTGTACAAGGGCCACTTCTTTATCATTGTCATAACGCATATAAAAACGGTCGGGATCATAAGTGTATTTGGTATCGTATTTTCTATTTATATCAATAGTAGAGTATTTTTGTAAAAAACTAAACACCCGTGTTTCGCCTTTGGTATCGGTAATGCTCATTCGTAAAAACGGAATCGCATTTTTTAAAGAATCTACTAATCTCAAATTAACGGTGGTGAGTAATTTTTCGAAATTGATGTTTTGAAAGTAAGCCAAATATTGTTTCATTTTCATTTCATCAAATGGAATTGGTTGTCCTTTTAAACTTTTTAGTTCAAACGAATTGGTGTTTTTTAAATTAATAACAAAAGATGAATCCGACACAGCGGCGTTTTCAATTTTAATGGAACGCATTTGCGGGGGAATGTAATTAATGATTAAACGGCTTCTCCATTCGGCTTCATCCAAAAAATAGCGCGACGATAAATAACCGGTGAAACCCGGAATGTGCATTAAAAAAGGATCGTCGTAATTTTCGCCCGAATCTAAATTAGTAAGCAACATAAAGGTAGCATCGTTATCCTGATTTTCGTGACCCACATAATATTGTTTAATTAAATCTCCTTCGCTGTAAATCTCCACCTTAACCGATTTACCGCTCATTAATTTTATTACATTATCTTTTCCTGCTTTGGTTACCGGCGATTTAATATCCAAAGTACGCATCGTGTAAATTAATAAATTAATGGCGTCTTGTCGCGCAGGGTATTTTCCGTTTATCATCCAACAAATTTTTCCTTTCTCCAATGTAATCCGCTTACCGTTTTTATCGGCCATAAATATTTTGGTAATACTCGCCGTATCTTCAACTTTAAAATTGCTCGAATCTTTATTTAATGTTGAACCACTTGTTTTATTTTTATACAGATAATAAGAAACGCTACACAGCGCTATTAAAATAAAAATAACAGTCAGGGAAGATTTATTCTTCATCTTAAAATTAAAAACTAAACCAAATTATTTACTGCGGCCATATTCACTTTTTTTCTTGAATAAAGCATCGGCCAGCATATTGTAGCGAAGCGAAATCTCGAAGCCACCCACCGAATTTGATACTTGCTTGTACGCCGAAATATTAGCATCATAAGAAATTCCAATAGCGTAACCGCCCATATCTAACATTACCTGCGGAATTAAAGCATCGTCTAAACGGTAGTAAGCGCCAATGGCAAGTCCTCTTTCAAATTTTTCTCCGGTAATTTTAGTTCCGTTTTTAAAACGATATTTTACTAAGGCTCCAAAATTATATTGTGCGGCGGAGGCCTGATAAAAAACAACTACACTTGGTAATATCGAAAGATTTCTATTGGGAATATCAATTCTCATATTGGCATGAAAAACATATTTTATAGGAAGTCTGTATCCTAAACCGGTTCCAAATTCTTGTTTGGGTTTATTTAAATGATACGCCGCCGCCCCAATTTTTAAACTTATAATGTCATCACGGTCATTATCCACTTTTGTAGAAGTAAATTCATAAGCTACTCCGGCACCGATATCGCTGGTAACAAAAGTACGAAAAATCACTTTTTCGCCGGTAGGTAAACCCGGATCAATGGCGGTACCATTAAATTGTGAAGAGTAATTTAATTGATTGTAATTTCCATTATTACTTATACTTCCGCCATAAATGCCGGCCGAAAATAAACTTTTTTTATTGAGCTTAACAATACCGCTGACATTTAAATTAACCTGAGTGCTTCCTAAATCGGCCGCTCCGGCAAGATCATTAAAAATAGTTAAGCCCAATCCTAAATACGCCGCTTTTTTCCGGCTCTTAAAAAGTGCCCCGTCAACCGAAAGCCCCATGGTTTGGTAAGGTTTTCCCATCGAAATCCATTGGTTACGGTATTGAGCGATGGCCCTGAAATAACCCTGAAAAAATCCGGTGTTGGCCGGATTAATTAACATGGGCGATTCCTGTATTTGTGCAAAATGAAGGTCCTGTGATTTTACTGTTGAACAAATTGCAAGTAGTAATATACAGACCGTTAGTGATGTTTTTTTCATAAAAATCTTCTGGCTTCGTGCCGAACAATCAAGACCGATTTTAATTATCGGATTAATGTAACGTTGCCTTTAATTTGTTTGTATTCGTTTAATATGTTTTTGTATTTTATTAAATACGCATACACGCCCGTTTGAGCCTGGTCGCCGTTAAAACTTCCGTCCCAACCCGTATGAACATCGGCGCTTCGATAAACTTCTTGCCCCCAACGGTTCCATACCTGAAACTCGTAATCACGCGCAAATCTTGTGCCGGGGCCCAAAGGCGAAAACACATCGTTAAGTCCGTCGCCATTTGGTGTAAAGCCGGTTGGTAAAACGATATCATTACGCCTATCGGTAAACACGGCGGTAATATTATCACTCGAAGAAATGACAATTGCGATAGAATCGGCGCCCAATAAATTTTGATGAACATACTTAGCCGGTGATGCTGTTGTGGAGTTAGTGCAACAAGCGGTCCACTCCCAATGGTCGAAAATATATTTATTGGTATCGATGGGAGTAGCTTTTAAATAACTTAATAAATAAGGCGCCAATTTGTTTTGGTAATAAGTTCCGCTCCAAACATAACTGGATAATTGTAAGCTATTAAAATTTACATTACCCGAACCTACAGGCTTAACATCAATATTAATAGTGTAAGGACCATTAAAATTATAGCAAACCGGTTTAGCCAATAAACTCTGTGTAAGGGCACAGCGGGTAGTAATTCTTTGTTTTAATGTATCCATATTAGCATCCCAATCGCTAAAATTTATTGTTGCCCAAGGAACAGGGCTAGTAACATGGTTATTCATTTCGGGAGTAAAAATATTTCGGAAATATTGGAAATGGGCCAATAATTTATCGCAACGCAGGGTGGTATTTAATAAATCCATCCATCGATTTAAATAATCGTTTTTGAATTGCACATTTTGCAATAAGGCCTTTAAAATAAAACCATGACCGTTGTAGGCCGCCGCAGGAGTATTTTGCGCGGCTACTGGCGCAAGACCTTGTGTATATATACACGGTGTAACCGACATGTTTGTAGATGAAGTGGGTAATGTTTTTGGAGTTAAATTCAATCCTAAAACATTATTCATATCCCACATAAAATAGCGCCATTTAGAACTGCTTGAATCGTTTTTAAGAATAGAAGGTGTAAAGCCGCGCCACCACGAATTATTTAATCCCATTAAATCGGCATTCACCAAATAACTATTGTAAATCATAAAATCCATAAAACTTTTTTGGTCAATTCGCTTAATTATTTTTTGATAAAATTTTGCAACATTCATTACGTTGTAAAAAGTTTGTACCTGATTAAACACACCGGTAGTAAAAGTAAGAACGGGTGTAGTAAACCAAGCCGTATCTTGCCCGGCCATAATTAAATTACCCGCGTAAGTTCCTAAAATATCGGTAGAGTCTTTGTGGTGTTTGTAATAATAATTAGTGTAATTAACATCGGCCAACTCTCTGAACTCATAAACGCCCCAATAGCATCCGTTAACAAAAGTTTTTATGGGTTTGTAATGCAATCCATCGAGGTTTAAATTATTGGTGATAGCGTAGGTTTGTACAAATGCATCGCGCATGTGAGTACCCGGTAACGTATAAGCTGTAGTAACACTTGGAGTAAGCTGAGTAAAGTTATCTACTCCGGCACATTTTACGGCAAAATCGGTAAGTATGTTTCGGTTACTAACACCAAAAGTAGGGTCATTAAACACCTGGCCGGTTATTTCGCAACCAAAACCCGTTTCATCATCGAGCCCAACATTAAATGCCTTTTGTTCGTTAACCCAAGTATCGTTTACGGGTTTAGTAAGATTGGCGTAACCTTCGGAATATTGTTTTAATTTATCAAAATATTCTACATGTAAGGTAGTTCCTCCTGCAGGTGGAAACAAAACGGTGCCGGCAAATACCTCAGGGTAAGCTGAAGGAGATGCAACCGAAAGAACTCCAAATCCGGGGTTAACCGTAATATCTGCTCCATCAAAATAAGTATTGGTTTCAACAAAACTTGGTAAATACATTTGAGCGATTGTTGGTGTGTAGGTATAGTAAGCCGGTGTTCCAATAATCGTGTTACTGGTATTAGAGGGTTTAGGAATAGTTATCGCTCTAATCATTTCAGTAACCCCAAAAGGATAAGGAGGGGATAATGGAGATACAGCATCGTCAACATAAGTATAAGTTATAGGGGCTGTAGGACAACCCCCCATAGTCAAACAAGGAGCAGTACCATCCTTCCAAGTTTGGCAATCGCTAATTGTATAATGAATCTCAAAGTTTACGGTATCACCAATAGCAAAAAAATTAGCCGGTGTAGCACCCGGCCATCCCGGAGGGGCCATAAACACCGGTGTTGGTGCATAACCAAAATAAACATTTGCAGGAGGATTTGAAATATTTGGAGCATCAGGAAAAAAAGCAGAACCACCTGAAAATAATCTCCAAATATTAGAGCCGTCAGGATATTTTCCCCAGGTATCGCCAATTTTGGTTTGTCGAATTAAAACCGAATCGGCAATAACACCATTGTTACGAACCAACATCAACCACTTATCTTTACACTGTTTAATATCAAAATTAGTGTGGTAACGCCCCGCAACACCAGGCTCCTTAACATCTTTCCCATCGCACCAAAAAGTAACAAATCCACCCGGAGGAAGTGTAATTGCGCCCGGAATTTTCCATTTAAATAAATTGGTTTTATCGTTGGTTAAATAATATACGTTAACAGAAAAACTTTGCGGAGTTAGCTGGGCATTAAAAATCTCAACATAATCGGGATTACCCGGCGGAACAAGCGCATCTGCATTGACTTTATTAGAAATATTATACTCATTAATTTTTATTTGTGCGTTCAAGGAAACGAATCCTATCACAAATAGGGCGACAAAAATCACTTTTTTCATCTGCATGGCAATACTAAAATTTAGATTAACTACTTTATACATACTAAGTTTCAAATTTAATTATAAATAACGAAAAATCCAACTTATTTTGGGGAAACATTAGAGGTTAATCGTTAATGGTTATCCGTTATAAGGTTATAAGGTTATAGGGTTATAAAGTTATTTGGTAATACCCTTTATTTAATAACGTTTATTCTAATCCTAAAATTTAAAAAATAATTACGTTCGCTGGTTTTCACTAATAAAGACGTGTTTTTTTATGAAAGGGTTGGCTGCAAAAAGTTAAATCTGTAATAGAACAGTTATTTTTATTTTATAACGGATAACCTTATAACCTATAACCAACTGATGAATTCAATTTTAGAACTAAAAAATTATTTGTTAAAACATTCTTTATAAAAAACCATATCAAAACCCTACCTTTGTATCCCTAAATGAGCGATGCAATAAAACACGAATGCGGCGTAGCACTTATTCGCCTTCTTAAGCCGATTTCTTACTACAAAACCAAATATGGTTCGGCGCGGTACGGTTTGCACAAAATGTATCAGCTCATGGAAAAAATGATTAACCGCGGACAAGACGGCGCCGGGGTTGCCACCATAAAATTAGATGCAAAACCCGGTACTTCTTACATTGATAGAATGCGCTCTGTTGAAAATAAAGCCACCCGCGATATTTTTTCGAACATAAACGATTTATTTGTCGATGCGCAAACCAAACACCCCGAAGAGTATAAAAATCCGGATTGGCAAAAAGAAAATATTCCGTTTTGCGCCGAATTAGTGTTGGGACATTTGCGTTACGGTACTTTTGGCAAAAATGCCATTCATAGTTGTCACCCTTTTCGCCGTCAAAATAACTGGATGGCCCGTAATTTAGTGGTGGCGGGCAATTTTAATCTCACCAACGTTGACGAATTGTTTGAACATTTAGTGGAGCTGGGCATGCACCCCCGCGAAATGGCCGACACTGTTACCGTGTTAGAAAAAATAGGACATTTTTTAGATAAAGAAAACGACAGATTGTTTCGTAAGTTCAAAGAAACGGGCGCCGACAATATGGAAATCTCCAAAAAAATTCAGGATAATATTGATGTGGCCTCCATTTTAATTGAAAGCAGCAAACGATGGGATGGCGGGTATTTAATGGCGGGCATGATTGGTCATGGCGATGCGTTTGTGCTGCGCGATCCGAATGGCATTCGTCCGGGTTTTTATTATAAAGATGAGGAGGTAATTGTAATTGCCAGTGAGCGACCGGTAATTCAAACGGTATTTAATATTGCTTTTGAAGATGTTCATGAAATACAACCCGGGCATGCGGTTATCATTAAGAAAAACGGAGATTTTACTCAGGAAGAAATAATTGCACCTTTAGAAAAAAAAGCCTGTTCGTTTGAGCGTATTTATTTTTCGCGCGGTAACGATGCCGATATTTATAACGAGCGCCAGGCTTTAGGCCGTTATTTAGTGCCCCCGGTTTTAAAAGCAGTTAATTACGATTTAGCTAATTCGGTGTTTAGTTACATTCCTAATACTGCTGAGGTAGCATTTGGCGGATTGATTGAAGGATTGGATGATTATTTAAATAAATTTAAGGCTACCGAAATATTAAAAGGAGGAAAAATTTTAGTGGAGCCGGAGTTAAGTAAATTACTTTCTATACAACCGCGCATTCATAAAGTAGTTTCTAAAGACGCCAAACAAAGAACTTTTATTACCGACGATGAAAACAGAGATGTATTGGTAAATTTAGGTTATGATATAACTTATGGTACCGTAAAAAAAG
>JAHEYG010000019.1 GCA_023251725.1 Sphingobacteriaceae bacterium
CACTTATTGGATTGCCGATTTTAACAATGGATTTATTAGAAGCAAGGGCGCATTTCCTTTTTATTCTAACGATAAAATAAGTATAAATGGTACAAAAACTAATTATATTGGAAGCATTACTGCAAGAAACGGAAATATAGTAACCGCGCCGGTAAAAGTTTCTGATGATGGAGTTGGACAATATAATAAAACCGGCATAAGTTTTTTTGACGGAACAGATTGGCAGTATATTAAAGAAGAAGTTTTTGATACTATATACGATCAAAACTATGCGATAATTGATAACAAAGATCCCAATCATATTTGGACATCCAGTTGGTTTGAAGGATTAGTAGAATATAAAAACAAACAACTTGTTAAAGTTTACAATAGCGTAAACTCTGTTATACCGAATTTACAAGGTATTCCAAGTTATCACAGAGCTTCCGGATTATCAATGGATGAAACAGGTAATTTATGGATTGGAAGCAGTGATGTTTCTAATTTTTTAACTGTTAGAAAAGCAAACGGCACATTTATTAATATTGATTTCTCTACAGTTTTAAATGGAGTGAAACCGGCCGTTGGAAAAGTATTTGCCGATAAAAATAATCAGGTTTGGGTTTTGTTTCCGAGAGGAAACGGAATTGCAGTGGTAAAAAACAACAATTTTATAAATTTTCCGGTTAAATTTTTAGCGGGCGGTACTTTGGCAGGTCAAACTATAATTACCGGTACAGGTAAATTACCCGACATGTATGTTAACGCTATTGCTGAAGATTTAGACGGACATATTTGGATTGGAACCAGAAAGGGCCTCGGAGTATTTTATAATCCTGCCAATATATCATCAGGTGTAGGAAATTTTGATTGCCAACAAATTTTAATTACGCAAGATGGCCATGTTCAGATTTTACTTGAAACAGAAATTGTTACCGCCATTGCTGTTGATGGTGCAAATCGTAAATGGGTTGGAACTGCCTCTGCTGGCGTGTTTTGTTTTTCGCCAGATGGGCAACAACAGATTTATCATTTTACTGCCGAGGATAGTCCGATTTTTTCGAACATTATTGTTGATTTGTGTTACGATGAAATTAAAGGGGATATTTATGTTGGTACCGATAGAGGAATACAATCTTACCGCACTTCTATTGTAAAAGGTGAAGATGAATTTACAGAAGTTCACGCCTATCCAAATCCGGTGAGGCCGGGTTACGCAGGCAGCGTTTATGTGAGAGGTTTAATAAATGGTGCCATTGTTAAAATTACAGATGTCAGCGGAAATTTAGTTTGGGAAGCGAAATCGCAAGGCGGACAAATAGAATGGCCGGTAAAAAATTTAGCGGGACAAAGAGTGGCCTCAGGAGTTTACATGGCATATTGCGCCACCTCTGATGGAAGCAAATCTGAAGTTACAAAAATCTTAGTTGTTAACTAAAATGTTGGTTAAAACAGAAGGCATAGTATTGCAAAATATAAAATATGCCGACAAAAAAGTAATTTCAAAAATTTATACTAAACATTACGGTCTCGTTACAACGCACGCATTTATTGGTAATTCTCCATTATCAAAAGTTAAGGCCGCTACTATTTTGCCGCTTCATCAAATCGAAATCAGTTTCACATTAAAACAAAACCGCGAGGTACAACAATTAAATGAAGCCCGAAGTTTATGCGTGTACAATAGTTTATCGCGAGACTATAATAAATTGGCTATCTCACAATTTATTAATGAAATTTTATGTAAGTGTTTAAAAGAACAAAGTGCCAACGAAGAACTTTTTAATTTTATTTTGGGAGCTTATAAATGGCTGGATGTACAGGAAAAAAATTTCAGCGATTTTCATATTTATTTTTTATTTGAATTAAGCAGGTTTTTAGGATTTGAACCTCATAACAATTACAGCGCCGAAACTGTTTATTTTGATACCAGAGAAGGAAAGTTTACACAACTTTCTATAAGTTTCCCAATGGGATTAGACAAAAAACAATCTGAATTATTTTTGAATCTGTTCGATCCTGATTTAATAGAAAAGAAATTCAATAAAATCGAACGTGCCGAATTGGTTGAATGTTTATTGGCCTATTATAAAATGCAGGTGGCCGGCTTCAACGATTTAAAATCAATTGCCGTTTTAAAAGAAATATTTGCTTCCTAATAATCACGGTAAAAATTCCATAACGCCGTTTTAATCCCAAAATAAATATAAGGGGCCTGAATATTAAGTCCTTTTGTATCACTTAAACTCCTCTGTATATATCCCAATTCTATTCTTAAATTCATTTGCGGGAGAAGTAAATAAGTTAATTTAACATCGCTTTGCAAAAATGTATTTTTTACACCCTGTGTTGTGTAATGGTCGTATTCATACGGACGCGTAGTGTATGATAAAAAAATATTCTGACCTACGTTAGAACCGGTAGAATCTTTCCCAATAATTGCATAAACCCCCTGAGCGCTTACCATAAATCTATTTTTTCGATACGAAAGGTTACACAAAAATTCCATAAAATTGGCGCCAAACGGATGAGCAAGGGGCTGACCGTAATGTGCATAATTTTGTGCTACTAAACCATGCGTGTAAGTATAAGGCCTCACTTCATTGTATTCAAGTTGAAGCGAAAGTCCTTTTACTTTAAAAGCATCAACATATTTCATGCCCAGTTGCCAGCCTTGTTTGTTAGCCCACCAGCCTGTGCCTTTTTTTATTTCCTCAAAATTAAATTCGTCAAGCGCTAATTGTCCGTATAGTTTAAGGCAGCGAAATAATTTACCCGAAATATTTAGCCCAATAAAAGCATTATCGGAAGAACCGATTGAATATTCCTGTGGGCGATACAATATAATCGGATTCAAATAATTTGGATCAAAACCTCGTGAGCGGCTCGAATCTTTACCTTGCCAAATAATATTTTCAAAAAAAGAAATATTTAAATTCTTAAAAACATTCCAGCTTAAATAATGCATGGTGCTGTATTTATCTTTGAAATTATTTTTTATTCCGTTAGCTCCTGTTATATCATTCATCCATGTATATAACACACTGTATTGAATGTGCCAGATGTTTGTGCTGATTCGTAAATATGGATAATTGTTTGCCACATCCGACAAAAGCAATGAGCGGTATCCATCACCAATAAAATGTTTATCCTTCCCTAATTGAAAATTAAAAATTCTATTGGGAGAATAAGAAGCATATCCGCTAAAATTACTAAAGCTATAAGATGAGTTTCCCGATTTATACGCTATACCCATCCCCGGAATAAGCATATTGTCTTTTACAAACGTGTCGGTTAAAAAAGGGTAAGCCACTTGCCCGGCAATTAAAGTTCCTGCTAAAGTAAAATTATCATTGATGTTTACTTTCACATGAGCTCCGCCTACAATTTCATTTACATTTTTTTTCTCCAACGCATCATAACCGGTTTGAAAATCAACCACCGGTAAAAACTGAATATTAAAATGATTTCTTTTTTGTGGACCTTCATTAAATGGTTTACTCAGAAAAAAATTTTTAATGAGATAATGTTTGTAGGTTGCACAAGAATCGTGAAAATCTTTAAGTGTTGAGATTAAATAAGGTTTAAAACCACTGTGAAATTCATAACTCGGATATTTAATATCCCACTCATCAATCACCTGCTGAGTTTCCTGATTAAAAAAAATGTTGTGCGCAATAGGATCGTTTTGTGAATGAATTTTATTCAAACAAAACAACAAAACCGGCATTAAGTAAAAATAATTATATTTTTTGGTCAACAATTTTTTTAGAAGTTTTTTTATTTTTAGAATGTTTTTTAAAAACAAAGTGCACCCACAATATAAACGAACCGCTGCATCCTAATACAGTTACCAAAGAAAGACTCGGATCTAAATAATAACTAAGTAAAGAAATACCAATGGTGGCAACGCTAAACACATAAATAATAATAACTGTTTTAACATGCGAATAACCAGAGTCAATTAACCGATGATGAATGTGGTTACGGTCGGCGGAGAATGGCGATTGGCCTCTTAAAGCACGAATAATAAAAATACGCAAGGTATCGGTTAAAGGATAAATTAAAGCGGCAATGGCTAAATTGGGTTTCGAAATGTGAACCCAAAATTTATCGAGAAAATCTACCGGATATTCAATAAGTTTTGTACTTAATACGTAAATAAACATTCCAATAATTAAAGAGCCCGAATCACCCATAAAAATTTTAGCAGGAGAAAAATTAAAAACTAAAAATCCTAATAAGGCCCCGGCCAGTGAAAACGAAAGCGAAGCCAAAGTTAATTCGTTACCAAACACAAACCAGGTTCCAAAAAAAGATGTGGCAATAAATCCGATGCCGGCGGCTAATCCGTCAACGCCGTCAATTAAATTCATAGCATTAACCACTACAATGTAAGTGAAGAGGGATAAAAAAATACTTCCCCATTCCGGAATCCGTTCAACACCAAATACCCCGTGCAAACCGGTAATTTTTATATCGCCCATCAAAATTAAAATTAATCCCACCACCACGTGAGCAAATAATTTTTTTACAGGAGCGGTCCCAATAATATCATCTTTAACACCAACAAAAAATAAAACCAAACTGGTTGCAATTAATATTTTAAATTCTTTTACCGAGTCTTCAATCAAACCGAGTTCGTGAATTTCTTCAATGTTGTACCATAGCGAAAATGAAAATAAAGTAGCGGCATAAATAATAATTCCGCCAATGGTAGGTACAGCACGCTTATGAATCTTGCGGTCTTCTTCGGGCGAGTCAATTAAATTTTTTAATATAGCCACTTTAATTAGCGCCGGCGTAGAATACAGCACCACAACAAAAGCGGTTATAAAAACTAAAATTAAATAAACCATCTAAAAATCAAAATAAGCATTGTATAAATTAATTTTAAAACTGGCATAAACATAACTTGTATTATTATTACCCAAAGTGGTTCCAAAAAAATCCTGCGTCCGATAACTATAACCTAAACTAACGTTTGCGTTGTAAGCAGTATTAATTGTGTAGCCCACCTTAAAGTTAAAAATATTATTGGTATAAAAATTATTATTATTTAAAGTAAAGGATTGGTAATTGTATTTCGCACTAAAAAAAAGTCGTTTAAATTTATAGTCTGAAATTAAAATTAATTCCTTCCCGTTATTGGGAGTATAAGCCAGATTTTGATTGTAATGCGAAAACGATTGATCGGCTAAATTAGAAGTTGATGGATTGGTGTAAGCAGTTTCACTCACCGAATTATACTCGCCTTGCAAAAATAATTTTTTAATTTTAAAAGCATTAAAATATCTGGCGCCTAATTGATAACCCCAACCACCGTTCCTTGTGCTTAAATCATCGGCCATTATTTGTCCGTACAAACTAATTGTTTTGCTCAACTTAAAATTAAAATCAGAACCGATTAAAATATTATTTTTATTATTTAATCCGTAAAAAGCCAGATTGGTAAAAATTACCGGGTTAAAATATTGCCAGTCGAAATGCGGTACGTTGTTTCGGTCGGCGGCCTGCCATATCAATCCCTGAAAAAACCCGATGTTAATTCGTTTGGTGAAATTAATGCTGAGGTATTGAAATGAAGCTGCTTTTTTCTGAAACAATAATTCGGTGTAGGGTGGCGATTTAGCACTGGCCGAATCTAAATTCATTAACGATGCATAAATGTTAGTGTATTGTACCCGCCCTTTAAACCATTGCTGTGTGACGCGCACATACGGATAATTAAAAGCATTGTCGCTTAAAAATAATGAACGGTAACCGTTGCCAATTTTTTGTTTACCATGACCGGCCTGAATATTTATATTCTTTGTAATCTGGCAAGAAATAAATCCGGAAGAAAACGCATAATCAAATCCTCGTGTTTTAAAAACTTTCCAACGGCCTTGTCCGGGTACCACCAACGAATTTTTATTTTCGGTTTCAATATAATTAGGAAACAACGATTGCGTTTCGGCGACCATAGTTTCAAAATAAAACTTTTTGCCAATGTAACCATTAGCTATAAATCCACGTCCATTATTGTAAAGGTTCCTCGAAAGCGTGTCCGAAAAATCTCTTCCGATCTCCAAATTTAAAAACGGATTGATACTAAAACGGTATTTGTTTTCTTTATTTTTTACATTTATTAAATTATCATTAAATATCTTATCTAAAAGCAAATCATCTTTAATATATTTAAATACTTTATAACTATCCGCCACGTGAATATATTTGGGCGAATAAAAATGAATATAAGGTTTTACTGAACTGTGAATAGAAGAATCGGGTTCGGCAAGACCACGTTCGGTAAGAAGCGCGTAAAAATAATCACCGGGTAGGTTATAGAATTGTCCTTTTGTAATTAAGAATGTAAAATTAAAAATTAAAAATAAAATTTTGATAAATATAGAACGGTTTAATTTCAAAGTATAATTTTTAATTCTCAATTCTACATTTTAACAGCGCCTTCTTTTCTTTTAAAATCTTCGTACACCATTTTAATTCCTTCTTCCAGTTCAATTTTATGTTTCCATCCTAAACTGTGGAGGAAAGTTACATCCAGTAATTTTCGCGGCGTACCATCGGGTTTTGTAAAATCGTGTTTTATTTCGCCCTTGTAACCCACAATGTTTTTTATGAGCAATGCTAAATCTTTTATGCTTAAATCTTTTCCTGTGCCAATGTTTACATGCTTTTCTCCTTCGTAAGTATTCATCAAATGCACACAGGCATCGGCCATATCATCGGCGTGCAAAAATTCACGCAAGGGTTTCCCCGTTCCCCACAATTCAACTTCCTTTAAATTATTTTCTTTCGCGTTATCAAATTTGCTAATTAACGCCGGCAATACGTGCGAATTATTTAAATTGTAATTATCATTAGGTCCGTACAAATTAGTTGGCATCACCGAAATAAAGTTACAACCGTATTGTCTTTTATAAGATTCGCATAATTTTATTCCGGCAATTTTAGCAACGGCATAAGGTTCGTTAGTGTCTTCTAAATAACCCGATAATAAATAGTCTTCCTTTAAAGGTTGCGGCGCGAGTTTGGGATAAATACAGGAAGAACCCAAGAACATTAATTTTTTTACTTTATTCAGGTAAGAACAATGAATGATATTATTCTGAATCATTAAGTTTTCATAAATAAAATCGGCACGATAAATATTGTTGGCCTGTATGCCGCCCACTTTTGCAGCCGCTAAAAAAACGTAATCGGGTTTTTCCTTTGCAAAAAAATCACTAGCGGCCTGCTGACACCGTAAATCCAATTCAGCCGATGTTTTAATTAAAAAATTAGAGAATCCTTTTTTTTGGAGATTTCTCATAATCGCAGAACCCACCATTCCACGGTGACCGGCGATATATATTTTTGATGTTAATTCCATTATCAATGTGAAAATTTAAAACATTGAACATTGAACATTGATGATTGAACATTGAAAATGTATTTTTTCATTTCTTAATTTTATTTTCAGAGGCGGTTTTAGCGGATTTTGTGAAAATATTTACAAGCTCTCCGACTTCGTTTTTTGCTTTGTCCAACTGCCTTGCATCGGCAAGATAAGATCTCCGTTCAATAATAGTAATACAAATCTTACTTTCTTTCAGCTCTTTAAGGCAAATTTTTATTTTATGAATAAAATCATTTCTTGACTCGGCAAACTGCGCTTCACCATAATTTAAAGCAGGAGAAGTTCCGGAACGCATAAGTTGATCACCCAAATAATTACAAGAACGTTTATTTGGTAAATTATCTGTAATTTCTAAAATTAGCACTGCAAAATCAACTAATCTGTCTTCCAGTTCTTGTGCTTTTGATATTTTATTTGTATTCATTTCTTATAAAATTTATGATTTAAATCGTGAGGCAAAAAAACATGTTCAATCATCAATGTTCAATGTTCAATATTAAAATTTATTCCTTATAATTTAAAACCTTATGTCCGCCTTCCATTAAATATTTATCGCGTTTAAACAATTCAACATCGCTCGCCACCATTTCTTTACACAATTGCTCCACACTGCGTTTAGCTACCCAGCCTAATTCTTTTTTGGCTTTCGATGCATCACCCAATAACAAATCTACTTCGGCGGGCCTAAAATATTTCGCATCAATCTCCACAATAATTTTTCCGGTAGTTTTATTATATCCTTTTTCGTCAATGCCTTTTCCTTTCCACTCTACCACAATTCCTACTTCGGCAAAAGCCAATTCAATAAATTTTCTTACTGATATTTTTTTTCCGGTAGCCAAAACAAAATCATCGGCCACTTTATGCTGCATCATTAACCACATGCCCTCTACATAATCTTGTGCATGTCCCCAATCACGTTCCGAATCAATATTTCCCATAAATAATTTTTCTTGCATGCCTAAACTTATTTTAGCAACAGCACGCGTGATTTTTCTCGTCACAAATGTTTCTCCTCTAACCGGACTCTCATGATTAAATAAAATTCCATTACAAGCAAAAATACCGTAAGCCTCTCTGTAATTTTTGGTAATCCAAAAAGCATAAAGTTTTGCAACTCCATACGGACTCCGCGGATGAAAAGGTGTTGTTTCTTTTTGCGGAACTTCCTGAGCCAATCCATAAAGTTCGGAAGTAGATGCCTGATAAAAACGTGTTTTCTTTTCTAAACCTAAAATGCGAATAGCTTCTAAAATTCGCAAAGTTCCAACAGCATCAGAGTTGGCTGTGTATTCGGGAGTTTCAAAACTCACTTTAACATGCGACTGCGCCGCGAGATTATAAATTTCATCGGGCTGCACTTCCTGCACAATGCGAATTAAATTTGTACTATCGGTTAAATCGCCGTAGTGCAATTTAAAATGCACATTTTTTTCGTGCTGGTCCTGATATAAATGATCAATTCTATCGGTATTAAACATCGAGCTGCGGCGTTTTACACCGTGCACTTCATAGCCTTTCTCCAATAAAAATTCTGCTAAATATGAACCGTCTTGTCCGGTTACCCCTGTAATTAAAGCCACTTTTGCCATATCTGAAAATTGCTACGCCGCAGCGCAAATGTAAGAAGCAATATTACGAAAAATTAACGAATTTTCGAAGGAAAATGCATGAAATAATTCAAAAAATTGATTAGATTCGTGAACTAATTTGCATTAAATAATACAACATGAAATCAACTTTTTCGAAACAAAATTATTATCTTTTTTTAGGCGGTCTCGCGCTAATTGTTTTAGGATATTTATTGATGATGGGTGGCGGAAGTGCCGATCCTAATGTTTTTAATCCTGCTATTTTTGATGCACAACGCATTACTATTGCGCCGGTAGTTTGTGTATTGGGATTTGTTGGAATTATTGTTGGCATTATGTGGCGACCAAAACAAAATCAGGAAACGTCTAAGTAATTTTATTAAATCAAATGTCATTTCTCGAAGCATTTTTTATTGCCCTGGTGGAAGGCATCACCGAATTTTTGCCGGTGTCGTCAACCGGGCACATGATGATTGTTACTGCATTAATGGGAATGAAAGTTACACCCTTTGTAAAATTATTTACCATTTGCATTCAGTTGGGCGCCATTTTATCGGTGGTAGTAATTTATTTTAAACGATTTTTTAAGAGCGTAAATTTTTATTTGAAATTAATTGTGGCTTTTATTCCTGCCGCGGTGGCGGGACTGTTATTAGGAGATTATATTGATGCGGCCTTAGAAAATGTTTTTGGAGTAGCGGTTGCCTTATTTTTGGGAGGAATTATTTTATTGTTTGTAGATAAATGGTTTCAGCAAAATAATTTAGATGAAGAAAAAGATATTTCTTATGGGAAAGCATTTAAGATAGGATTGTTTCAGTGTATTGCATTGTTTCCGGGTATTAGTAGGAGCGGTGCCACTATTGTGGGAGGAATGACACAAAAACTTACCAGAAAAAATGCAGCGGAGTTTTCTTTTTTCTTAGCGGTACCCACGATGTTTGCAGCAACAGCAAAAAAATTATTAGATTTTTATAAAGACGGTTTACAATTAGATTCGCACGAAGTTTCATTGTTAATTTTTGGAAATGTGGTGGCGTTTGTTGTGGCCATGCTTGCAATAAAATTTTTCATAAGTATGCTAAACAAAAGCGGATTTACAATTTTTGGATGGTACCGGATTGTTGTTGGAGCAATATTAATTATTTTATTCTTGCTTCACGTTCCGTTGAGCGTGGTGTAAAAAGAGTAACCGCAAAGACGCAAAGAGAAGGCGCAAAGTTCGCAGAGAAAATGGAAGAGAACGAGATTTCAAATATTATTATTGGTTGTGCAATAAAAGTTCATTCTGCATTGGGACCTGGATTATTGGAATCTGCTTATGAAGAATGTTTGAATTATGAATTGAGAAAAGCAGGATTAAAAGTTGAAAAACAAAAACCACTTCCTCCTGTTTATGAAGAAGTAAAATTAGAAGTTGGTTATCGATTAGATTTGTTAGTAGAAAATAAAGTAATAATTGAAATAAAAGCGGTTGAAGCTTTAAATGACGTTCATATGGCACAAATTTTAACCTATTTAAAACTCAATAAAAATAAATTGGGCTTGCTAATTAATTTTAATGTTTCTTTACTAAAGAATGGAGTTCGAAGAGTCGTAAATAACTTATAAAGTCTTTGCGTCCTCTGCGCAACCGTAGCGCCCTTAGCGGTTAAAAAAAATGTACAACTTCTATAAAGGAGAAATAATTTTAATCAATAAGCCATTAACCTGGACATCCTTTCAGGCAGTAAACAAAATAAAACACGGTTTAAAAAAGCATCCTTCATTATTTCACGATAATAAATTTGTGCATTTAAAAATCGGTCACGCCGGAACATTAGATCCTTTGGCAACAGGATTATTAATTGTGTGCAGTGGAAAAAAAACAAAAGAAATTCATTTGTATCAAGATTTGAAAAAAGAATATACCGGCTCATTTTTTTTAGGCGCCACAACTCCTTGCTTCGATTTAGAAAAACCAATTGATGCCACTTATCCCACCGAACACATTAGCGAACAAAACATTTTAGATACAGCAAAAACATTTTTAGGAAAGCAAATGCAAACCCCGCCTATTTTTAGCGCTATAAGAGTAAACGGCGAACGCGCTTACGAATTAGCCCGCAAAGGCGAAACGGCCGAATTAAAAGCACGCCCGATAGAAATTTTAGAATTTGAAATTACCAATATAAAAATGCCCGAAATAAATTTTAAAATTGTTTGCACCAAAGGAACTTACATAAGAAGCATCGCTCGCGATTTTGGAATGGCATTAAAAAGCGGCGCGCACTTAACCGCATTATGCCGCACAAAAATCGGCGACTTCGATGTAAAAAATGCTTTAAGTCCCGAAGAGTTTTTGAAGAGAGTGGTTATTTGAAAAAATTAATAATGATATCTACAGGCAAAAATAATTATAGAGTTTTTGCTTATTTTATAAATTAACCTGTGCTCTTTGTTAACACGACGGCTCCAATATCCTTTAAATTCGTGTTTTAGTGGCTCTGGTTTTCCTAATCCAACAAATGGGTTAACTTGAATATCATCAATAAGTATTTCTATACGTTTGTATATTTTCTTATTAATTTTTTTCCATTTTTCAAGCTGAGCGAGCGCTATTGGTGTGAATAACACTTCCATCATTTCTTGCTCGCCTTTCCGATATTTACTTTGGTGAGTTTGCCCTTTTCTGCTTGTAAAATAGATTCGCGCAACATTTTTACATTGGCAGGATTAGATAAAAGATACTCTGTTTCGTCGATATCTTCTTCAACAGTAATTGAAATATTTTTATTTTTAAATAGTAATTTAAGTTTCTTTAAAAAACTCTCATTTAATTCAACAGCTTTAATATGAAATGTTGTGTACATGTTTTCTTTTTTACAAAGATAAACCAAAAATTAATACGATGAAACTGTCTCAAAAAATATTTTGACTCTCGAAGAGTTTTTGAAAACTGTGGTTATTTGAAGGTATTTCGAGTATTTTTTTAATAATAAACCGAAACCTGTATTGTTTCTAAATTATTTGGGATATAAGAACTAGTAGAGTAGGTGTAAAAAAACGGCAACATTTTAAATGAATAACATAATCTTATTTTTTTTATTTTTTGCATTAATCCAACTTCTATGATTGGAGAAACATTTAAAATACCGAAACGATCGTATAGAGTTTGGCTGGACGATTTAAAAGAATCTAAATACGAAACTGAAGTTGTATTATTGTTTATTTTTTTAACTACGAATCTGTCAGAATGATTATCATAAAAGTAATCTCTTCTAAAATATGGAACAATAAGAATTCCAGCAGCAAAATAAAAACTATTATTTTGGTTATTGAAAAATTTGAAAGATTTTTTCATTTTAAATTCAGTCGTCAAATAATAATTCTCATCTTTTGTTTTAATCGAAGTGCTTGTAGAAGTTGTGTCTGAAGAACTATAAGAATAAGTATCAGAATAACTAGTCATTGTAAGAATTCCTGTAATATTAATTTCTAAAAAAAAAGATTTTTTAAACATTCTTTCGTAGGCAATTCCGGCAGAAAACATCGGCATAGTTAAGGAAGCATAAGATAAATATTTAGGCGAAATTCCAATCCCAATATTTACACCAATCTTATTTTTATTAATTTGATTCCTTAATGTATCCTGCGCTTTTATATTCAAAAAAGACGAAACAAATAAAACGAAGAATAAATATGTTTTTGTAAATCTCAAATTAAGAATACAATTTAAAAATAATTTCCTTAATAAACAATTTAAATCATTCTTAAAATAACCTAAAAAACATGATTTAATGGCGAGCGACACGTATCTTAGGCCTGAAGATTATGTTTTATGTCGCCTCGCCAAAACCGTTCATCATTTAGGCTATTTTAAGAGCTAAAAATCCCAATAATTCTTATAAATTTGTATGTATTATTTAAACCATTATGCAAATTATAATTCCAATGGCCGGTAAAGGAAAACGTATGCGCCCGCATACTTTAACCGTACCTAAGCCCCTAATAGCAGTGGCCGGAAAGCCAATAGTACAGCGACTTGTAGAAGACATCACCAAAGTGTGCGGCGAAAAAGTAAGCGAAATTGCTTTCGTTATCGGTTCCGATTTTGGGGGTGAAGTAGAACAAAATCTCATTAAAATAGCCGAAGGTCAGGGTGCCAAAGGCAGCATTTATTATCAGGATAAAGCCCTCGGTACCGCGCACGCTATTATGTGCGCCAAAGAGGCCATTAAAGGAAAAACCGTTGTGGCTTTTGCCGATACTTTGTTTAAAGCCGATTTTGTAATGGATACCAATAATGAAGGCGTTATTTGGGTGCAAAAAATTGAAGACCCGCGTCAGTTTGGTGTGGTTAAAGTAAACGACAAAAATGTAATTACCGATTTTGTTGAGAAGCCACAAAATTTTGTAAGCGATTTAGCTATCATAGGAATTTATTATTTTAAAGACGGCGATTATTTAAAAAAAGAATTACAATATTTATTGGATAACAATATTACCGAAAAAGGCGAATTTCAATTAACCAACGCACTCGAAAACATGAAAGTAAAAGGAACGCAATTTGTTCCGGGCAAAGTTACCGAGTGGCTCGATTGCGGAAATAAAGATTCCACCGTAAACACCAATCAGCGCTGTTTAGAATTTGATAAAGGAAAATCTTTTTTAAAAGGGAAAAACACAAGCATCGAAAATTCTATTGTTATTGAACCTTGTTTTTTTGGCGATAACGTAAAAATTACGAATTCAATTATTGGTCCGCATGCGAGCATTGGTGCCAATTCAATTATTGATCACAGCATTATTAAAAATTCCATCTTACAAAATCTTACAAAAATAAATAACGCTAACATTTGCAACAGCATGTTGGGCAACGGCGCCGAAGTAAAAGGTAAAGCACTCGATTTAAGTATTAGCGATTACACACAAATTATTGCATAAAAAAAAATTATATCCGAAACTAATTTTATTTTCCCTCATTTTTATCGTGGGAGTTTTTTTTACGTCGTGCAAAACTTCTGCGAAAGCAACTAGTACCGTTGCCAATAAAGCAAACGATAAAGACAAAGATTTAAAACAAAAGCAACGCACGTTGGTTGAAAATTTATTTATCGACGGTTGCAAAGAAAAAATGGCGGGACGATTAGAGAGCGCCGAAAATTTATTTAATCAGGCCGGAAGAATTGATCCGCTCGACGCCGCTATTAAATATGAGCTTAGCGATGTTTTTAGATTAACCGGTCGGCCCGATGAGGCTATGCGAATTGCAAAAGAATGTGTGGATGCCGATCCAAAAAATCAGTGGTATCATATCCGTTACATCGAATGTTTGCAATACAAAAAACTTTATACCGTTGCAGCAGAAGCTTACGAAAAATTAATAAAAAATTTTCCCGACAGAAGCGATTTTTATGAATCGATGGCTATCAGTTATGCCATGAGTCGAAATTATACCAAATCATTTAAAATTTATGAGGAGCTCGAAAAACGTTTCGGTACCAACGAAACATTTACACTCAACAAAATAAAATTATTAAAAGAACAAAAAAAATTCAGCGAAGCTGAAAGCGAATTAAAAAAATTAATTCAATCGTTTCCAAATGAAGCGCGCTATTATACTTACCTCGCCGAATTTTATGAAGACACCAACGAATTTGAAAAAGCGAAAGTTATTTATCAAAAAATTTTAAGCATCGACCCTAATAATCCGATGGTGCATCTGGCATTGGCCAATTATTATAAAGATCAAAACAGAGTAGAAGAATCGCACGGCGAATTAAAAATTGCCTATTCTAATCCGGACTTGGAGGTAGATACCAAATTAAAAATTTTATTTTCATATTTCGAATTGTCAGAAAAAACTCCCGCTTATTCACCTAAAGCCTATGAACTTTGTGCCATCATGTTAAAAGTGCATCCCTCAGCGCCAGAAGCGCACAGCATTTATGCCGATTTTTTATTGCGCGATAATAAAACACTCGAAGCGCGTAATCAGTATTTAATTGCTGCGCGGCTCGATAAAAGTCGGTTTGCCATCTGGCAGCAATTATTGTTGGTAGAAAACGACATCAACCAAAACGATTCATTAGAAAAACACACCGCTTTTGCCATGGAGCTTTTTCCGAATCAACCCTTACCTTATTTTTTTAACGGTGTAGCAAATATTAATTTGCGCGATTATAAAAAAGCGGCACAATCGTTATATGATGGACTAGAATTTGTTTACGATAATAAATCATTGATGATTGATTTTTACAGAAACCTGGGCGATGCCTACAATTATTTAAAAGAATATGCAAAATCCGACAGAGCTTTTGAAGATGCTTTAAAAGTGGATCCCGATAACGCCGACGTTTTAAATATTTATGGTTTTTTCCTTTCGGGAAGAAAAGAAAAAATGGAAAAGGCCGAAAAATATTCGCGGCGAAGCAACGAACTGTCTCCCAACAATGGCATTTATATGGATACCTACGGATGGATTTTATTTCAACAGGAAAAATATAAGGAAGCAGAAGAATGGCTGGCACGCGCTGCTAAAAACGTTAGTAAGCGTCCCAATGTTTTAGAACATTACGGCGATGTGTTATTTAAATTAAACAAAGTCGACGAAGCACTTAAATATTGGCAATTGGCAAAAGAGGCGGGGGGCAATTCAGAAAACTTATTAAAAAAAATAGCACTCAAAAAATTAAGTGATTAAATTAAATTTACATAAACTTCTAGCGGCCGCTTTGTTGATATTTTTTAGCGACTTTAGTTTTGTAGGATGTAAATCAAAAAAAAATATTGTAAAAACCGAAGACGTGGTGATTAACGATACACTAACCGGAAGATGCCATTTAGCTTTTAAAACTGCCAAGGCACTTACAAAACACATTAAAGAAAACGCATTTGATTACACTTGGATTTATGCCAAGGCAAATGCCGAAGTAAAAATCGATAGCGAAGATTATTCACTCGATATAAAAGTGAGGGGCAAAAAAGACTCTGCCCTTTTAATTTCGATACAGTATATTTTAGGAATTGAAATTGCCAAAGTATTAATTACCCGCGATTCGGTAAGAATGGTAATTTATCCCAAAAAACAATTTTTTAAGGGCGATTTTAATTACATCAACGAATTGTTAAATGCCGATTTGGATTTTGATGTGATACAAGCGGTTTTGTTTGGTAATTATGCCGAGTTTGATGATGACGAAACTAAGTTAAAACCTGTAACCGATCGGCAAAATTGCCATTATCTGGTAAGTACCGAGCGAAAACGGCGCTTGAGGAAAATTAGTCAGGGTAGCGAGTTAAAAAAATCGCTGCAAACGATGACTCTTAACCCCGATAATTTTAAAATTTTAAAGAACGAATTCATTGATGTATCAACGAATCAAAGGTTTTTGGCAGTGTACGAAAATTTTACCATGAAAGATTCGGTTTATGCACCGCACCATGTTAATATCGACATAGCTGCCCAAAAGAAAGTAAACCTTAAAATTGATTATGTTCGTATTGAGAAAAATCAGCCACAAAAATTAAGTTTAAATATACCACCAAAGTATGAACCCATTTCGGTTAAAAAGCAAAAATAAATTCTTGTTAAGAATTGCTTTTGTTTTTTTTATGGTTCAAATTCATTCCCCTTCATTTTCGCAAACATCTCAAAAACAAAATCAGATAATTCAGCCAAAGGCCGACAAAAAAGAACTCGAAAATAAAAAGAAAAGACTAAACGAAGAGATTAATGAAATTAATTCGCTCTTAAACGAAACCAAGGCCAATAAAAAAACATCCTTAAATCAATTAGTGGCGCTTAATAAAAAAATCAGCATCCGCGAAGAATTAATTAATACCATTAACGCCGAAATTCATCAGCTGAATCGTGAGATAAAACAAAATCAAAACGAAACCGAAAAGTTAAAACAAAATTTAATAAAACTTAAAAGCGATTATGCGCGTATGATTTATTTTGCGCAGCGTAACAAGGATTCTTATAGTCGTTTGGTTTTTATTTTTGCTTCCGGTGATTTTAATCAGGCTTACATGCGTTTAAAATATTTTCAGCAGTATTCGCAATTCCGAAAAAAACAAGCCGAAGAAATTGGTAAAGCACAAACTTTATTATTGGAAAAAATTGACGAATTAAAAGATAAACGCAACCAAAAGAATTTATTATTGGGAAATGAAGTGGAAGAAAAAACCAGCTTAGGCAAAGAAAAACAAGATCAGGAAGTGGTGCTCACCGAATTGCAAACTAAAGAAAAAGGTTTAAAAGAAGAATTGGAAAAGAAAAAACGTGACGCCGAAAATTTGCAGATAGCCATTAAAAAATTAATTGAAGCCGAAATAAAACGAAAAATAGAAGAAGCAAAAGCTGAAGCCGCCGCTCTCGCTGCAAAAAACGAAAAAACAGAAAAAAACATTAAGAAGCCAAAAATAAAGGACGTTCCGGAAATAAAAACAAATAAAAAAGACATTCCAGAATTAAGTGACGAAGCGATTGAATTGAGTAACGATTTTTCGAACAACCGCGGCAAATTACCGTGGCCGGTTATCAAAGGATATATTTGCGAAGAGTACGGCGAACACGAACATCCGGCCATAAAAGGATTTATGATTGTAAACAGCGGCATCGAAATTTGTACTTCCATGGGCTCGCAGGCACGGGCGGTGTTTGATGGGGAAGTTACAGGAATCGCCGTTTCGCCTACCGGCGGAAAATTAGTGATGATTCGGCACGGCGAATATATAACGGTGTATTCTAATTTAGGAGAAGTGATTGTAAAAACGGGCGACAAAATAAAATTAAAACAAGCTATCGGAACAATTTTGCATAACGAAGATGAAGGCAAAACCGCCATGAGTTTTCAAATTTGGAAAGGATTAAAAACTACTGATCCTGTAGGCTGGTTGCTTAACGCAAAATAATTTATTTAATTTCATTAAAGCATTAATCGGTAATAACATAACATAATAAAAACCGATTCAAAACCAGGTCCGCCATAAACTTTAAAATCGTGATCGCCCGACTGAACAGGGTATTCGGGTGTAAGATGCATTGAAGAAATATTAATGAAATCATAAGGATTAAAAGAAATATTTATTCCCACCGAATGATTACCGTCTATTCTAATTTGATTATTTATATGAAGGTATAAATTAAAATAACTTTTGTAATTGGTATAATCGCGAGTGATGGTGGTTTGATTATATAAACCCGATAATTTATTTTGTTCCCAATACGAAAAAGTTAAAGGTTCGTAGCCGCCTTTTGTTCTTAGAAAATAATAATTCACATCCCAACCATAACCTAAAATATAATATTTATTAAGCGGAATTTTTACGGTGAATTGAAAAAATAAATTATCATAAGTAAAGGCAATAGTATTAAAATTTTTACTCACAAAAGGCCGCACCGTTACATTGGTATCTAAAGCCGAAATTTTTTCTTTGAAATCAAACATTCCGTATCCAATATTCATTTCATAAGAAGACCTGCCGTGTTTAAATTGTTTTTCGGTGCACAAACTAATATTATAAGCCTGGCTGTATTCGTTAGTGGCGAAAGTATCGCGCTTCGGAAATAAAATAGTTCCGTAAGCAATTCTAATTCCGAATGTACGTTTGTTGATTTTTGAAATTAATTCTTCTTTAGGCCCTTTCCACATCAATTCTTTTGGCGGAATCTGTGAAAACAAAAACGAGCGCCCGTAAAAAAATAAAGGCACTGTCATTAAAATATATTTTACAAAAATAATTTTCACCATTCAAAATATTTAGGGCGCTTAAACTAATTAAATCTAATGTAAGAAAAATTTTAATAGAACATTTATTTTCTTGCAGATTGCAGTCGACTTAGTTTTTCGAGGGCTAATTCGTATGCCTCTTTATACAATGCAGGGTGATGGCTGTAAAAATACAGGGTTGTATCGAAAGTTGTTTTGGAAATGCCATTGTCAAATAAGGGATTAAAAGAATACACCGAATCGCTTTTGTTGCCGAAAATGTTTTTTATATTGATGCTGGAAGCCGCTTCCGCCATAGTAAAATCGCAAATTAGCTTACTAAACTTTTCTTTATCCAAAACATTGGCCGGAATATTAATTTCTTTTTTTTGATAACCACAAGATAGGAAACACAAAATAAAACAAATTATAGAAATGTTCTTCCCCATTAAACAAAGGTATTCAATTAAGTGTATCTGGAGGGGAGAAGACTAAAATATTTAGATTTTTTAGGGAATTGAAGTTTTTTTGCAGAATCAGTATTTTATTTTAATATTTACTGTTGAAACCTGTTTGATATCAGGATAAAATTTTAGAGTATTCACCAAATAAAAATTGCATTATGAAACTAACAAAACTTTATTTTTTAATGGCAGTAGCTGTTCTGTTCAGTCAGTGTAAACAGGCAGGTTATGTATCTCGTAAATACACCAAAGGTAAATACCACGAGAACAAAGATAAATTAACTGCAAAAACAAACCCGGGCAATTCAATAAATCTTTCTCATCCGGGGTCGGTTGAAACAAAAAAGCCTTCGGTAAAATTGGAGCCCCAAAAAATAACACTTTTTGAAACCGATAAACAAAAAGAAAATGCAATCGCCCTAGCACAACCGCGCAATACAACTGCGAAACATGCACCTCTTTTAAATCCTGAAACCAAACAAGCCTTAATGCGAATGCGCGCCAACTTAAAAGACGGAATAATAAAAGCTTTTACTTTTAAGAAAAATAAAAAAAGTAAAGAGGGTGCACCTGAGGGTTTAACAACCGGACTTTCCATCGGTGCATTTGCTTCGGGGGTAGTTTCTATAATTTTAGTTTTGCTGGCCATCATTACTTCTTTGAAATTTGCAATCGTATCTTATTACTTTTTTATTGCAATGGGTGTTGGTGTTCTCGGACTTGCCTTAGGAATAACTACTTTGGTAATTGGTCAGGGAGACTTAGGAAGTATGCAAAAATCATTTTCGGTATTGGGTATTGCTTTAGGTGGAGGTGGACTCATATTTGCATTACTTTGGTATTTTCTTATTACGCTTTTAATAGGAGGAATTTAATTTAGAATTTAAATTATATAAAAAAATCCCCTTCGGATAATTCGGAAGGGGATTTTTTTATAATGGAAAAATTAAATTTTATTTTCCGCCATTTGGTTTTGGAGGAGTGCCACCGCCTTTTGGTGTATTATTTTTTGGTGCACTGTTAGTACCCGGAATTACGGCTAATGGCATGGTATCTAATTTCTTTTTTACGGGAACTAAAATATCATCACTTGACTCAGAATATAAAACGTTTCCGGAACTGGTATCCAATGCATATTTATATCCAAGTTCTTTTGCAACAGCTTCAATTCCTTTTTTAGCTTTATCCATAATAGGAGCAGTTAACTCACCATATTTTTTTTGGTAATCTTGTTGAGCTTGTCCTTTAAAATCCTGAATGCGGGTTTGCAAAGATTGTAATTCTTCACCTCTGGTTTTTTTAACCAAATCACTCATAGTGGTTTCATTGGCAAGATAGTCTTGATATTTTGTTTGGAATTCATTTTCCATACTCGACATTGTTTTTTCAAGGTCTTTCAAATACGCTTGCGCTACATCTTTTGCAGTTTTGGTTTCAGGCATTAAACCTATTAATGAATCTAAATCAATGTGCGCAATTTTTTGTGCATTGGCATACGTTAATGTACCGACCGCGAATAAAGTTAAGGCTACTTTTTTAATGGATGTTTTCATTTGATTTTATTTTTTGTGTTTTATTTTTTGGTTTATTTTTAATTTTTTTTTTGGATGTGTTGAAACGAATTATTTTTTATTGTATCCCATAAAAGTAATTACCTCTTCACTTTTATCGTATTTCGTGTTGGCGTACAAAATGGCCACTTGTCCGGCTTTATCAAACATAATAGCAATTCCGCCTCTTTCGGCTACCGACTTAACGGCATTATAAACTTTATCCTGAATAGGCTTAACCAATTCTTGACGTTTCTTAAATAATTCACCATCTACACCAAAGCGTGCCTTTTGCAATTCTTTTACTTCTTTTTCTTTATTTACAATTTCGTTCTCGCGTTTCTTTTTCATGTCGTCGGTTAACAAAATCGCATCGGCTTGGTAGGCTTTATACAATTTATCTACTTCGGTATATTTCAATTCAATTTCTTTTTGCCAATCAACCGAAACTTTATCAATTTCTGCTTGAGCCGCTTTATATTCTGGAATACTCGCTAAAATATAATCCGAATCAACATAACCCACTTTTTGCGCTGAAGCGTTAGACGCCCCAAGAGCAACAAAAGCTATAACACAAATAATTTTTTTCATTCTGTATTTTAATTAAAATTAAACAATTTTAAGAGGAGGCAAGGTACATAATATCTTTAATTTAACATTTTTTATTATAATTCTCCGAGCGTTCCTCCAATGGTAAAGTGAAATTGTCCCACACCATTTCCGGCGCCGGGATTGCCCGGAACAGGATCAAATCCCCATCCGTAATCAACTCCCAATAAACCAAACATTGGTAAAAAAACACGCAAACCAAAACCGGCACTTCGTTTAACATCAAATGGATTATAAGTTTTAAAACTCGGCCAGGTATTTCCGGCTTCTGCAAATCCTAAAATAAATATAGTGGCTTGCGGATTAAGTGTAATTGGAAAACGAAGCTCCATAGTATAACGACTCACAATCGGATCTCCTTTACTGCCCGACAAAGAATTATCCGGATAACCTCTTAAACCAACAATTTCTCGAGCTACAAAATTTTGATATCCGCTTAATCCACTTCCTCCTAAATAAAAACGTTCAAATGGCGAGAAACCAACCGAAGGATTGTAATAACTTAAAAATCCAAAACCAATTTTGGTTCTCAGTACCAAATTTCTTGCTTCTTTACCTTCGGCGGCACGCTTGTTGGTTAACTGAGTAAACCACTCGGCAGTAAATTTGTATTTTTGGTATTCTGTAAATCTATAACGTTCGGCCGGTAAAAGATCATTATAATTTCGTCCGTCGAAAGCAGAGTAAGGCGGAGTCCATTTACCTGTAAATGTAATGTTAGAACCATTCTTCGGAAAGATTGGAGCGTCAACAGAGTTGCGCGCTATATTTAAAGTTAAACTAACATCATTAGAGTAACCGGTATTAAATACAAAGGCCGGGTATTGCCATAATTCATAATAATTATAACCCACCGAAGCATACATCTGAAAAAAATCGTCGGGCCATTTAAGCCGTCTTCCTAAACCTACAGTACCACCCGAAATATTCATAAAGTAAGAGGAAGGATTATTTTTAAGAACGCCATCGATGGTGGCCTGATGTTCTACTCCGTTTGAAAAAGATGAGTGGAAGGCGGAGACCGTTAGTGAGTTTGGTTTTTTGCCTCCCAACCACGGCTCAGTAAACGAAATGTTGTAAGATTGATACAGCAAGCCGTTAGTTTGTGCCGAAACACTTAGTCTTTGTCCGTCGCCCGTTGGAAGCGGTCTCCATGCCGACTTATGAAAAAAGTTACGCATCGAAAAATTATTAAAGGTAACTCCTAAAGTTCCAACCAAACGGTTTCCGCCGTATCCTCCCGACAAAGTAATCTGATCGCTTGGTTTTTCTTCTACGGTGTACTCAACGTCAACTGTTCCTTCGGCCGGATGAGGTGTTGGCACCACCCCTAATTTTTCGGCATTAAAATATCCGAGCTGCGATAACTCGCGTTGTGTACGCATAATATCTGAGCGGCGAAATAATTGCCCCGGCCTTGTTCTAATCTCCCTGAAAATAACATGGTCGTTGGTTTTATCATTTCCCTTTACAGTAACTTTATCAATAATGGCTTGTCTGCCTTCGTACATGTGCATTTCAAAATCAATGGTATCGTTATGCACATTACTTTCGGTTGGATTTACCTGAAAAAATAAATACCCGTCATCCATATACAACGACGAAATATCGTAACCATTCGGATTCATAAATAATTTTTGATCGAGACGTGTTTGATCAAACACGTCGCCTTTTTTAATACTTAAAATTGTGTCGAGCTGTCCGCCGCGGTATTTTGTATTTCCGAACCATTTAAAATCACCAAAATAAAATTTGTGTCCTTCTTCAATATACACATCAATGTTAACGCGTTTGTTATTTACAAAATAAGTGGTGTCTTTTAAAATACGGGCATCGCGATAACCTTTACCGTTATATATTTCAATAATGGTAGGTAAATCTTTTTTTAAATTTTCTTCCAAATATTTACCCGAATTAAAAGGATTGTAAAGATGCCAGGCTTTTGTATCGCCCATTTTACGGTGAAGTTTCCAGCTTCCCACCACTGTATTACCATGAAAGGTAAGTTTTTTAATACGAACTTTTTTTCCTTTATCCACATTAATAAATAAAACAACGTGCGGCGTTTTAGCCAGTTTGTCATTTTCGGTGGTAATATTTATTTGGGTGTGATAAAAACCTTTGTTCACATAATAATCTCTCACGGTATTTCTAATAAATCCGTTAGTATAATCGGTCACCACTTTTTCGCGTATTAAACGAATTTTATTTCTGATTTCGTCGGCTTCATTTTTTTTAACGGCGCCTTTAAATGAAAATCTTGAAAGGCGGGGACGCTCAACAACATCAATCCGTAAAAAAATGGCATCGCCAATAATTTTTTCTTTAAAAATTTTTATGTCTTCAAACAAACCTTGTTTCCATAAACTTTTAATGGCATCGGAAGTTTTATCGCCGGGAATAATAATTTTATCTCCCACCGTTAAAGTGGATAATAATTTGATCACATTTTTATCGGTAAATTCTGCGCCGGTAACTTCAATGCCGCCAATGGTAAATTCTTTTGGCGCGGAGTAGCTGATAGAATCGGTTTGCGATTTGGAAGCGTAAGAGAGCGCCAACACAACAAAAAATATGTAAATAAATTTTATTTTCATTTTTTGTGACTCATTAATTGTTCGCTCGTTTTTCCAAAGCGGCGTTCGCGATTCTGATAACTGATAATGGCTTCGTAAAAATCATTTTTTCTAAAATCGGGCCATAGCTTATCAGTAAAATAAAATTCGGCGTACGCCAGTTGCCACAATAAAAAATTACTAATACGGTGTTCGCCGCTGGTACGAATCATTAATTCAGGATCGGGATAAGCTTTGGTGCAAAGAAATTGAGCAATGGTATTTTCACTTATTTCTTCCGCTTTTAATTTTCCACTTCCCACTTTTTTCGAAATTTCTTTTACGGCTTCAGTTAATTCCCACTTAGATGAATAACTTAAAGCCAACACTAAAGTTAAACGCGTATTGTGTTGCGTAGCTGTAATAGATTCCTGCAATTCATTATAACAAGCTTCCGGTAAACTTTTTAAATTTCCAATTGCTTCGAGCTTTACTCCGTTTTTATTGAGTTGCGGTGTTTCTAAACTTATGGTTGCTACCAATAATTCCATTAACGCATCTACTTCTTCTTTGGGACGATTCCAATTCTCGGTACTAAAAGCGTAAAGCGTTAAATATTTTATTCCAATCTCTGCAGCCGCTTCCACAATTTCTCTTACCGAATTAACGCCTTCGTGGTGACCAAATATACGGTCTTCTCCTTGCTGCTTCGCCCAACGGCCATTACCATCCATTATTATGGCTATGTGTTTTGGCAAGTCGGTTTTATTTATTTTTTCGAGCGGATTCATAGGTTTTAACAGCGGGCAAATTTAACAAAAAACCAATGAAAATCCTTATGAATTACAATGGTTTCGGGGTATTTGTATTGAATTATGATTTTTTAAGTATTATTCAGTTCTAATAGAACCGTATGCGTGACAAGGTACAGGGCGGGGATTGAGTTTTATGTTAATTGTTAAACCACAAAAAATATACCAGTCTTGCGTACTTGGGTTTCCGCGCTGAGAATTTATAACATCGGCACCGCCACGTGTGCGATTAGAATACTGTAAACCTTTTAAGCCATTGGGCGGATTTATTTTAGGATCGGGATAAGTACCGCTCACATCGTCTAAATAATCCGTAAATGTTTTGCGCGGGCCCCATTCTAATCCGAGTCCTATTCGTTTCGAAACATTTACTTTAAAACCAATGCCGAATGGAATTGCCACTTGTACCAGACCGTAAGGTATACTTTGGCCTTCGGTTTGTAAAGGCTGCAAAGATTCCCATTGGCCGGCTCCTAAATTTCCGAGCGGCTTAAAAGTAAAAACGCTTATTCCTGCAAATAAAAAAGCCGAAAATTTATATTTATCATTGCTGATTCTATATTCTAAAAAATTAAATTCAGAAATGATATAAAACTCGTTGATGTCGGTTTTAAAATTTAAATTTCGTTGACGCTGATCGGAATCTTCACTTTGCGAATCATCGCCGGCAACGCCCCCATAATTATAACCGGCTCTAAAAGCGTAACGGTAATTGGGTGTAAAACGGTAAAAAGCGCCGAACGCAGGTTGAGTTAAAAAAAATTGACGGTTCGAATTTAAATCACCAATGTAATATGAGCCGCCTAAATAAATTCCCACTTCGTGCTGACGAAAAGTTCGCTTGCGTGTTTGAGCTTGAACGTTGCAAAACAACATTAAACCAATTAGTATTACGAGAAGGCGTTTCATTATGACAATAACGTAAATATCGGGAAATTATTACTTGTATTTTGTTAAAAATAAGTATGTAAAATACTGAATAACAATGTATTAAAGCAATGTTTTTAAAAATTATCCCTAGTCTTCGTAACAAAAGAGCATCTTTGCAAAATAAATTATGATTCACGTACACGCATTTTGTTTCGGATTTTTTGATGAAAACACCTATGTTTTGTGGGATGAAACCAACGAAGCTGTAGTTATTGATCCTGGAAACAGTTCGACCGAAGAGCATTTGGTTTTGAAAAATTTTATTGAGAGCAAAAATTTAAAATTAAAACGTTTGTTGTTAACGCATGCGCACATCGATCACATTTCGGGAAACCGTTTTGTTTTTGATGAATGGAAATTATTGCCCGAAGTTCATAAAAATGATTTGACCTATATTGAACGCCACAAAGAAATTTCTTTGATGTATAATTTGCCTTATGAAGAATCGCCGTTACCGGAAAATTTTTTAGTGGAAGGCGAAAAAATAAAATTTGGTAACAGCGAATTGGAAATGATTTTTACACCCGGACATTCGCCCGGAAGCATTACGTTTTATAACAAAGAACAAAAATTTATTATTGCCGGCGATGTGTTGTTTTATGGGAGTATAGGAAGAACTGATTTGCCGGGAGGAAATTATCAGGACTTAATCAATTCGATTAAATTAAATTTATTTCCTTTGGGAGATGAGGTGAAAGTGTATAACGGTCACGGAGAACCGACGACAATTGGGTTCGAGAGAAAAAACAATCCATTTTTAATTTAGAAAGGAACACCATGCGTGCTTCTGATTAATTTTTTTACCAAGCCCGGAAATGGTTTCATGCTTGCGATAAACATATTGGTTAGTGTTTCGTTACCAAAAAATTGTTGAATAGTTCTTCCAATAAATAATCTTCCCGTAAAATTTTGTTTCCAAAGATTTGTGTAAGTTAATTCTAATTGTTCTCTTCTAATATTTCCTTTAAAATATGCTTCGAGTAAATTAGCTAAAATTTTCGACGCGTTCATGGCCATGCTCATTCCATTGCCGCAGAGCGGCGCAATTAATCCTGCTGTATCGCCAATCATTATAATATGATTTTCGATGCAGGTTTTTTTTGAGAAATTTACCTGTGAAATTACAACGGGTTTCTCCCATAAAAATTCGGCCTCATTAAAATATTTTTTTAAGAATGGATTTTTTTTAATTTCATTTTCTTCCAATTGTTCAATTGAATTATTATTGGCCTCAAAATTTTTAGCGGTGGTTAAATAGCAAATACAATATTTATCGCCATCTACTTTAGAAATGCCGCAATAACCATCTTTATAATTATGCAATTCAATTAAATCATCAGGGAAATTTAATTTAATATGATATTTTGCGCCTACCACATTATTTATTTTTCCTAAGGGCTTGTTTACAAAGTCGCGTTTAAGCTTAATATCGATATTTGATTTTTTCCCATAAGCACCGCAGCACATTTCGCTTTCATAATTTCCTGCTGAGGTTTTTATGGTAAAAGTATTTTCCGAATAATCAACATCTGTTACTTTTGTATTCTCCAATAAAATTACGCCGGCTGCTTTCGCAATTTTCGATAATTCAAAATCAATAGTGTAACGGCTAATTCCAAATCCACCGGGGTTTAAATTATGTTTAATTAAATTTCCGTTAGGAGAACTGATTTGCAAACGCGTAATTTTTGGTAATTGCATTTTGCTCAATGGCAAACCTAAGCGTTCTAAAAAATTCCAGCTTTCCATGGCAATGTATTCGCCACAAACTTTATGATACGGATAAGTTTCTTTTTCGAATAAAATGACGCTTCTTCCGCTTTTTACTAATTGAATGGCGAGTGTGAGTCCACCTAAACCGCCACCGACGATGGCACAATCGTATTTTTTTATTTCGTTCATTCCCCCGAACTAAAGAGCACAGTTTCCATGGTTAAACCCGGACCAAAAGCCGCCGCAAAAATATGACTTGTTTTCTCAAAATTTAGTTCTTTCATTATTTCGTTTAGCACAAAAAGTACGGTAGGCGACGACATGTTGCCATAATCTTTTAATACTTTATAAGAATAACGCAAATCATTTTCCTCTAAATTTAATTCTGTGGCAAATGTTTCTAATATTTTTTTTCCTCCGGGGTGCATTGCCCAATGGGTAATTTCATTGGGAGAAAGATGGTGTTTTTTAAGGGCAGTTAATGTTAAGGCACGTAAATCTTCCTGTAATAATTGCGGAATGTAAGCGGATAGTGTCATTAAAAATCCTTTTGAAGACAATTGCCAGGCCATATCTTTTTTACCTTTTAATTTTACTTCGCTGTAAAAACTTTTTATGTGGAGTCCTTTTTCCTTATAAGAATCGTGCGTAACTAAAACTGTAGCAGAGCCATCGCCAAACAATAAACTCGAAGTTATAAAATCCATTTCACTTTCTTTTTGAAAATGTAAAGTACAAAGCTCTGTGCAAACCACAATTACTTTTGCATTGGGTTCGGTTTTGCAAATGCTATCGGCGAGTTTTAATCCGTGAATGGCAGCATAACATCCCATAAAATTTATGGAGGTACGATAAATATTATTTTGCAATTGTAATTCTTCCAAAATCGCTAAATCTAAGCCAGGGGCTGAAAGTCCGGTGCAGCTGACCGTTATGAGGTGTGTAATTTCTTTTGCTTCAATTTTTTCGGAAATACATTTTTTAATAGCCTTAGCGGAAAGCTCTAATGCGAAAGGATGAAAATATTCCATTCGTTTTTCGAGCGATGGAAATGGTTCTAAATTTCGGGTGGGGGGATAGAAAGTGCGTTTTCCCAATGAAACATTGTAATCGGGCAGAACAGAATAGCGGTAATCGATGCCGCATCGGCCGTACAATAATTCAACCCGTTTGGTGTCTTGTTCGTTTAATCCATAAACTTCCAACATAAAATCGCGGATATCTTTTTGCGCAATTTTATATTGGGGCAACTCGGTAGCTATGGAAACTATTTTACTCATAAAAAAAATACGTTATAAAACAGGCGTTCAAACACAATGATGAAATAATATTCATACGCATAGTATTTTCGAAGGAGGCTTGTTTTTCATCTCTTACAACACGAACTAACCAATAAATAAAAAACACGATGGTTGGAAATAAAAAGGCCTGCAATAAATTAAACTGAATTAATTTGTGAATACCGTTAAAATAAAAAAACAAAATCACATTGGCCGATATAAAAAGCAAAGCCGAAAAAATAAAAGTACCAACGTAACCTAATAAAATACTGATGCTGATGTCGCCGCTTTTTTTATCATCGTCGTGCTGATAAATTTGTGTGAGCGGATAAACACCACCCAATAAAAATGCTGAGGCAAGGGCAGGTAATAAATAATAATTAAAAATTTCCATTGAAGGAATTGGATTACTCACCCCAAACACCACCGATAAAAAAGTAACAAAACCCTGCACCAACGCTACAATTAAAAAACCGCTGATGGGAAATTTTTTTAAACGAATTCCTTTAAAACTGTAAGCGCGCGACGATAAAATGTAAATTAATGTTCCCACCAAAAATAAATTGCTTACAAAAAAACTTAAAATTAATCCTGCTGCATCTAAAATATTTGCTACGTGAAATAATTGTTTGGTGGCTTTAGGTGGATTTTTTAATCCACCAATCGCACCTTCATCCTTGTCCATATAACTATTATAAGCATTGCTCGAAGGAAAAATCAGCAAATGCAAAACAATAAAAACTAAAATGGCTTTAGTTACATTAATTTCTGTAGCCTGACTCAACGCAAAAAAGTACACCGGCATCAGAAAAAAAGAAAAAGGCAATCGTAATAATATAAGAGTGTTTTTCAAGTTAAGGTAAAGTTAGGTAATTAGTTGTTATACCATTGATTTTTATCATAGGGAATTATGACTTAGTCCCGGGTTTTCGTGATTTTTCTAATTCTGCCATTACAAAATTTACAATACGGTTACAATAAATTAAATTGAACTCGTAAATATCTTCGGGCGAATACATTTTTTCTATTTCGCTTCTTAACATGGTTTTCGCTCTGTTTAACCGCACTTTTACATTGGTTTCAGAAATGTTGGCGGCTTCGGCTGTTTCGGTGGTGCTTAATCCGTTTAATTCGCGCAAGGCAAAAACTATTCTGTAATCTTCAGGAATTTGATTTAGTGCATTTTCTAAAACATGTCCCAATTCTTTATTAATAATGTTTTTTTCGCCACTGCTTTGGTTTGTAAACATAGGAATGTTTTTTTCGTTTAAATTATTTTCCGGCAAAACTTCTTTTTGATAGCTGTGTTTTTGTTTTTTCTGATAACAATTGTTGAGCATTATTCTTATCATCCAGGTTTTTAAAAGCGAGCGATTCTCGAATTTTGCTAAATTGTAAAATGCGCTGATGTAAGTTTCCTGCATCAAATCTTCAGTGTCGTGATGATTAAATCCATAAGATCTTCCCACTTTATATAAAAACGGATTGTTTCTTCTGATTAATATTTCGTACAAGGCAGGTTTACCCGCAAGTATTTCTTTTATCACTTCGGTATCGGTGCATTTTTCAAAAACTTTTAATTCCATAATAACATTTTGTTAATAGAACGCGGATGACGCGGATTTGGCGGATCAACGCGGATTTTATTTATAAATTAAAATCATATTTGTTTTGTATGGGATTAAGTTACAAAATAAATATTATTTAGAAGCCAGTTTTACCGACATAATATATTTCCAAACATTATCTTTTTGCTCGGCAGAAAGCTCGGCTTTGGGCGCCATTTTATCGAGTACTCCGCTCAATTCCTGTTCGGTATGTATAGCAATATCTTTGTCTTTAGCACCGTGACAATTTGTGCAGGCTCCGTGAAAAATGGTATTTCCTTTTTAAGCGTTTCCATGGTTACATCGGGGAATTTGGTTTTAGCAGCAGTTAATTGAGCTTCGGTTGACTCGGTAGAAACCGTAGTCACTTTTTTCTTAGCGGTACAAGCGACTATTATTAATGCTGATACAATAATTGGTAAGATTAATCTTTTCATGATTTTATGGATTTATATTTATTAGAGTGGGTGAGTTGGGGAAAGGTTACAAAGACCGATAAATTATTTTTCGGGATGGCTAAGTAAAAATAAGATGAAATCTAACTCACCATCGAGTCAGAACCTTTTTTATCCTGAAGTATTTCAACAACAGCAGCGGCAATTTCTTTTGGTGAGAAACCGCACTCTTCGTACAATTCTTTTTGTTCGCCGTGTTCAATAAAATGGTCGGGGATGCCGAGGCGTTTTACTTGTGCATTGTAATTATTATCGGCCATAAATTCTAAAACTGCTGAGCCCATGCCGCCCATAATACCGCCGTCTTCAACCGTAATTATTTTTTTGTAACGAGCAAAAACTTCGTGCAACAAAGTTTCGTCAATAGGTTTTACAAAACGCATATCGTAATGCGCAGGAGAAATATTCTGTTCTTGTAAAAGTTCAATCGCTTTGGTAACTAAATTTCCCGGATGACCGATTGATAGTATTGCTACATCTTTTCCGTCTTTTATTTTTCTTCCTTTACCAATTTCAATTTTCTTAAAAGGTGTTTTCCATTCTACCATCACACCATTACCACGCGGATAACGAATACTAAACGGACCTTTTATTTCATCCAACTGCGCAGTATACATTAAATTTCTTAATTCTTCTTCGTTCATTGGCGCACTAACGGTCATGTTAGGTATGCAACGGAAATAAGCCAAATCAAAAGCACCGTGATGCGTTGGTCCGTCGGAACCGGCAAGGCCTCCTCTATCCAAACAAAAAATAACTTTTAAATTTTGCAAAGCCACATCGTGTACAACCTGGTCGTAAGCACGCTGCATGAAAGAAGAATAAATATTACAGAAAGGTAAAAGTCCTTGCGTTGCTAAACCCGCGCTAAAAGTTACAGCGTGTTGTTCGGCAATGCCAACATCAAATGCTCGGTCGGGCATTGCTTTCATCATAATATTTAACGAACAGCCCGATGGCATAGCGGGAGTGACGCCCATTATTTTCGAATTTTTTTCTGCTAATTCTACAATAGTCAAACCAAAAACATCTTGGTATTTCGGTGGCTGTGGTTCTTTAGGAACAACTTTAATTATTTCGCCGGTTTCTTTATTAAATAATCCCGGAGAGTGCCAAACAGTTTCATTTCCTTCTTCCGAAAATTTATAGCCTTTACCTTTTTTTGTAAGAACGTGTAAAATTTTTGGACCGGGAATATCTTTTAAATCTTTTAATACTTGTGTTAAGCGAACCACATCGTGCCCGTCGACCGGACCGAAATATCTAAACTGCAGCGATTCAAATAAATTACTTTGTTTTAGCAATGAAGTTTTTATTGTGCCCTGAATTTTAGAAACAATTTCCTGCGCGCTTTTTCCGAAGGTGCTGAGCTTGCTTAACATTTTCCACACTTCATCTTTTGCTTTGTTGTAAGTGTGAGAGGTGGTGATGTCGGTTAAATAATCTTTTAGCGCACCAACATTAGGGTCGATGCTCATGCAATTATCATTGAGCACAACTAATAAATTAGCGTGTTGTGTGCCGGCGTGATTGAGCGCTTCGAACGACATGCCCGCAGTTAATGCGCCATCGCCAATTACTGCAATGTGCCGTTTATCATTATTGCCCTGATATTTTGAAGCCACCGCCATTCCTAACGCAGCGCCAATTGAAGTAGAAGAATGTCCCACACCAAAAGTATCAAATTCACTTTCGTCGCGTTTCGGAAAACCGCTAATGCCTTTGTAAATTCTGTTGGTATGAAATATATCGCGGCGACCGGTAATTATTTTATGTCCGTACGCCTGATGGCCCACATCCCACACTAATTGATCGTAAGGTGTATTGTAAACGTAATGAATGGCGGCGGTTAATTCAACAACGCCGAGCGATGCACCAAAGTGTCCGCCTTTAACAGAGACTACATCAATAATAAACTGGCGCAACTCTGTGCAGAATTGTTCCAATTGATTTTCATTTAATTTTTTAAGGTCGGCCGGACTATTTATTTTAGCCAATAATTCGCCGGGAATAACGCCTGAACCTTTCACAAATTCCATAATGTAAAGATAGTACAAAAAATTTAATGATAAAACGAGAAAATGGCGGAGAAATTATGACTTATTAGTGAAGATTTGTTAAGAGAAGAAATTATTATTGCGGATGAGTTTCATAATCATATTTAGCATCCAACTCAATCATTTCCTGAAACGAAATATTTTTTTCTTTTGCTTTTTGTCTCATTTGAGCAATCCATTCAGGAGTATTCCACATACGAACTTTAATTTCATCAATGGCTGCAACGTATTCCGGCTTGCAGTATTCGGTTTCGAAAATATAATTGGCATCGAGTAATATCATTTCATTTATACCAATATTTTTTTCCTTTGCTTTTTTTTCAATGTCAGCCATCCACTCTTTTGTATTTTTTATTCTTTCAACCAATGCGGGTAAATAAGCTTTTCTTCTTACGCCATCTTTAATTTTTTTGTTAACGGCTTTATAAGCTTCATCGGCAAATCCGTAAGGAAACATATAAAAAGTTGCTTCGGTGGCAAGTAAAATAATGGCATCGCGTTGCGCGAGTGAATTAAACAGATTTAAATTTTTTACTGCGTTATCTTTTTTTCCGTTATTTACAACCAGGTCTCTGTTGTAAAACCAATATTCGTCGATACTAAAAAACTTTATTGGTAAATTTTCTCCTACCAAACAATACCAATAACTGTCGCCAACTACAAGCACATTTGGTCGCGTATAATTTTGCCCGCCTTTAAATTTGTAAACGGGATAAGGATTAGCATCTTTATCCAATGGAAATAACAGATTGGTTAAAATACCTATGTCGTAATCGTTTCCTTTTAAAACCGGCGAATAATTAAGTAGACTAAAATCATAGTCGGGGATATTGATATTTCTTTTTTTCTCAATGTATTTTATAAGAGAATCCATTGCTAAATTCATACCGTAATGATTCCAGTGGGTACCGAATTTTGGATACACGGGATGTTTGAATTTTGTTTTATTATTAAAAAACCATTTATTGAAATCAATAAAATTGATTTTATTTTTGAGAAACTCGTTTGCATAAACATTATAATTAGTACTGTCTTTCATTTTACGGATATAAGTATCGGGTATAAGTTCGGGGTAATAAGAAGCTTTACCAGGTGCAAAAACAACGATTAAATCGGTGTTTAAAGATTTAAGAGAATCTTGTAATGCTTTTATTTTTGAAACTGTTTCACCTATCTTGCTTCTGCCGATAAAATTCCGTCCAATGTAATCATCAATGTAAGATTCAATAAAAAGTTCTCCGTTTTTCCCAATAACAACTCCGGGAGCTTTAGTACAATTGAAAACCGAAAACCTAATTTGATTGTTTAATCGTACAAACCAAGAGCGGAAACCAAAATTATCGTTAATGTATTTCGTAAAATCATCTTGCCATTTTAAACTCCAGTAATTGTCGGAATTAAATTCAGTTTTTTGTGCAATCGTAATATCACCTTCCAATATGGTGGTTTCAAATAAGTCGAATTTATGCTGAGCCATTGGCAGAAATAAAACGGCGGCAATAATTACAAGTAAAAAATATTTATAAGCTGTACTCATTAAAACCTGAAATATATAAACGGATTAAAAGTACTTGATGTAATAGAAGCCAAACAAATCATAAAAAAACAAACAGCAAACACCGAACCAATGGTGTAGCCTAAATTACTGTAATTTGTAAAATAAAATTTATCCTGGAGTTTTTTACCGAATTTAAATAACGTAAGAAAAGAAAAAATGGTTGCCAGCATAAAATAAAAAATAAATTCGTTACTTAAAAAAATGTAAACGATATTAGAATTGAACGTAAATAATTTCACAATAAATTTAAAAGCGAAACTAAAGCTATCGGCTCTGAAAAACACCCAGCTAAAAGCCACTAATAAGAAGGTAATTAAAACAGGAATTATTTTTCCTAATTTTTCATAGAGCTTCAATAAAAAAATTCGTTCTAATATTAATAAAATACCGTGGTAAACGCCCCAGAAAATAAATGTCCAAGCCGGGCCGTGCCAAAAGCCTGACAATAAAAACACCAACCATAAATTAAAGTACAAACGTTTTTTTGAATCTACTTTATTTCCTCCGAGCGGAATGTATAAATAGTTTTTCATCCAGCTTCCTAAGCTTATATGCCAGCGCCGCCAAAATTCGGTAATGCTTCCGGAGGTGTAAGGATTATTAAAATTTTCGGGAAACTTAAAGCCCAACATTTTTCCCATGCCAATGGCCATATCGCTATAGCCGCTGAAATCAAAATAAATTTGAAATGTATAAGCCAGCATTCCCAACCAAGCATATGGCGTGCTCAAATTAACTATGTCGGTTTTAAAAATTTCATCGGCCACTCCGGCCATGGTATTGGCAATTAAAACTTTTTTGCTTAAACCAATTACAAATCTGAAAAACCCTGTTAAAATATCATCCACACTTTCTTTACCTAACCGGCCGGTAATCTGATCAGAAATTTCGTGATAGCGGATAATAGGACCAGCAATTAATTTAGGAAACAAAATAATGTATAACTGATATTGAAAAAAATTATTTAAAGGTTTGTGAACGCGCCTGTACACATCAATAACATAAGTTAAACTTTCGAACGTGTAAAATGAAATACCAATGGGTAAAATTATTTTGGTCCAATGAATTTCTTTATCGGTAAAATTATGGAGAATGGAATTCACATTATCAATAAAAAAATTGCAGTACTTAAAATAAAAAAGCATCCCCACATTTAAACACAGCGACAACACTAAAAATAATTTACGCTTTTTTTCGGTGGCGGAATTGTGTAAAATATTGACTAAAAAGAAATCGAGTGTTGTAGTACCAAGAATGGCAAAAATAAATTTTGGAGCGCCCCACATGTAAAATAAAATACTTGCAATTAACAGAAAACCGTTCTTCGCTATTTTTGGCAATAAAAAATAAATGGTAAAAACTACCGGAAAGAAGTACGCTAAAAATATAACACTACTAAAAACCATTATTCAATTTCAACTTCTAATAATTTACCTACAATATTATTTTTTGGGAACGGAATAAAATTTTGAAGAAACGGCGCGGTGGGCCACCATTCCTGATAATGAAATTCCTGCGACATTACCATTATCATTTGATTATTCGGGATACTTGTCATGCTTCCATCCATCCGACAAATTTCTTTCAAATTATTTTTATCTTTCCCGATTCGCCAAATAATTCGTTTTGGCTGCCAATCAATTTCAAAATAATAAAAATCATCATTAAACACTTCCTCATGTGGCGCCGGTTTTTTGGAAGTAATTAATTTATTAAAAAAACTCCATCTGCTAAAATCGTGCTTATAACCTTCTACATCTACTTCTTTGGTTCCGATAATAAAATTTTTTGGCTGCTGACAAGCCATGTCCCAATTAGTACAGCAAATAATAATATCATTATTTATAGAAGCATCTTCTTTAGGATAATTTTCGCTTTTACCGTAAGTTGCCTTCGTCCAAAATTTAGATTCTTTTACAATTTCGAAATCAATTTCGCTATAGGTAACTTGTGGTTTCGATTGTTTTACCGATTCGGGGCTATCCGGAATTTGTTTTGGAATATACGCAATTGCGGCGTCACAGGTTCGTCGTAAATTCCATTTTTCATCGGCCTGGTAAATTAACCAAAATGCTGCTGTAATTCCATTCCATACATTATCTTTTGAAATAATTTTTGGAAATTTAATTTTTGCACGCCATTTCCCGTAAGTATAACCTACACGCGAAATAATTCCAACTTGCTCTTTTTTAAATTCGCCCGAATTGTTTCCCGGATTATAAATCGTAATGTTTTTTGCAAGGCTATCTGAATTAACCGTTTTGCAGGGACAATCGGTAATATTTGCAAAAGCATGAACAAAATTTTTGCTTTTACTGTAATCATTTGCCAGTTTTTGGTATTGATCGCGAGTTAAATTTTCTTTTATTACATCGCGAGTTTCTTTTACATTAACAAATTCCCAATTTTTATTGATGTTGTGAAAATATTGCGAAAATTGAGCCTTATGATATAAGCGATCCGACGAACTGCAGTTATTGTTGAAATAATTTTTATTTATTTTACTGTTTAATTTAAACGGGTTCTCATAAATACCGGAACCTAAATCTAAATTTGAACTAACTGCCAGTTGATTTTGTGCCATTACAATTCTGGTTCCTTTTAAATTTTTACCTTCACCCCTAAGAAAATAAGAAAATGGGTTGGTGAAATTATTGGATTTATTTTTTTTGGAAATATTTCTTATTTCATCCGGAATTTTGGCTAAATCATATCCGTTGCAAACCACAAGTAAAAATTTATAATTTCCCATTCGTGGATTTCGTTTCCAGCGATTATTATAAGAAGTGTCGGTTTGAAATTTATAATTAATACCCCAGAGTGCTTCGAAATAAAGCTGCTCATCAATTGAAACTTTATTGGATTTGGCTTTTGCAATAACACTTGCGTACCATTCGGGTTCGCTACTTGCTTTCTTCATAAAACGCACAACAATGCTATCACTTAACACAGCCTTTTCGGGATCTAGGCCGTAAAATATTTTTTCATCTCGTGGATTTCCTACGATCTTAAAACTGTCAGTAATATTTTGTTCTCCCTCAAACAAAGGTGTTGCTTTAAATTCGAGTTCCGCTTCTTCCCAACTGCCATAAAAATTTTCGAAATCTAAAGAATCGCCTTCGTTCCATTTGTAAGAATCGTTCTGATAATATAATTTATAATAAAAACGCTGAGCTTTACCGGTCTTATTTTTCAAATTAAATGAAAAAGTAAATTTTCCATTGGATAATTGTTTTACCGTGGGAATTTCGATACCATACAAAACGGCATTACTTAAATCTGTTTTTATTGCGTATGTAGAATCGTTTTTCTTTTGCGAATAATTTGCGAGCGGATTAAAATCATCAACATAAAAGGAATTATTATTAGTGCATCCGCAAAACAATAAAACAGAAACAAGAAATAATATAGAATATACTTTTAAGTGCTTTAGCATTTTTGAATTAACAAATATACCTAAAGCCAATGAAATATCTTATAAAAACAGCGGATGAAACTAACATCCGCTGTTTAATAAATTTTATTTTGCAACATTCACTCTAATTCCTTCGCTATGACTGGTAAATTCAGGCGCATACATGCATTGAATAGTCGTAACACCATTGCTAAAATCACCATACTGATTTACCACCAAAGGATATTCAAATACATAAGTTCCTTTATTTAAGTAAGAGAAAAAGAAATTAGTTGCTGCATCTCTCGTGCTTTCGTAATACCCTAAACCATCCTGCCATTTGTATCCGCTAAATACATTGGTGGGTTCAAATCCTGCGGCACGCATATCTTTCATGTGCACATAATTCATATCACGGTCAACACGCAATTCAATCCGCACTTTTATTTTATCTCCCAATTTTAATTTTGTTGCTGTAGTAATGGGTTCAATAACCGGACCGCCCGCTGTATTTCTCTGAACAAATAATTGTTTTTTTAATTTGAGCGGTGTTTCGTGCGGCGTAATTTTATCGAGCTGTTCAAAATATTGCCAGTAAAGAGAACCCCAGCTAACACCAACATCTTTTTTCTCAACTTTTACTTTTCCCATTGTAGAAGGATTAATGTCGGAACCGGTCCATACTTTTTTAAAGTAACCTGTTCCCGGTTCTGCTTTTATGGTGGGATCATTTTTCGGATCTAATTTAATTTCTCCCACTGTAATTTCAACATTTGGTTCTGTGGCTAACCAATCGGTGCCCTTTAATAATAATGCGTACACTGCTTCGGTGGTGGCGCGCGTTGTTCCCCAATGCTGAGTTTGTTTACTTTTTATTAACCAGGTTTTTAAATCGTCAACTGCTTTGGTATCGTTATTAATTTCATCAAACGCTTCAATCATTAAGGCTTGTTGTTCAATGGGCGCTTCGTACCAATAGAAACCATAATTTTCTTTCCAGTACATTCCCATTTCTTCGCTGTTCAGTGAATTTTCTTTTAACGATTTTAAAATATCTTTTGGTGTTTTTAAATCAGCATTACGATTCAAACTCAAGGCAATCATTCCCTGCATGAATCTTCCATTCTGTAACCAATACGTTTGCTCTTGCTTTTTATAATATTCAAAATGTTCTTTATTGCGATTATCCAAATCAATATCTTTAAAGAAACTTCTCATATACAAATACTGAACAGCGTTATAGCTTAAATGATTTTCGGTTTTGTAATTTTTATTATATTTTTTTGTCCATTCGTATTCTTCACGCATTCGGTTATCACAATATTTTACTGCCTTATAAAGCATGTTCCAGATTTCGCTGTTAGCTCGAACTTTTAAAACATTTAATTTATCAATGTGTCCGAACCCACAGGCAATGTGTTGGGTGATGTACCAGTCATCCGGACCACCTTCGAACCACCAGAATCCTCCATTAGAAGTTTGCGCTTTTAATAATTTTTTTAATGCGCGGGCTTGTTCGTTGGCCATTCGGTTTAAATCAAATAATAACGCCACGCGTTTTTTATTTTCGGTTTCACTTTTTGATTGTAAAACCCAGGGCGTTTCTTCGAGTACAAGCGCTTTTAATTCCTGATTTTTTTCGAGGTTGGATAAAAATGCTTCCGGACTAACCATTTTCCAAGCCTCAAAAATGGCTTTTATTTTTGGTTTAGAATTTACCACGAATGAAGCTAAACTGTTGGCGTAATAGCGTGCAAAAGTTTGTTCGGCACATTCGTACGGGTATTCCATTAAGTACGGGAGCGCTTGTATGGCATACCAGGCAGGATTTGCCGTAAACTCTAAAGTGTAAGAATGATTTTTTAGTGTGGCTGAATTATTATTTTGGTTGGTGAATTTTGTAAAATTAAATTCTTTGGTTTGGTTGCTTCTTATTGGGAGCGGCATGCTTTCGGTTACTAACATACGGTTTGTTAACACGGGCACTGCCATTTCTTCGCCATCACTGAAATTTCCGGCCTTAGCAACAATTTTATATTTAATGGCCGAATAACCTTCAGGTATCATTAAATTCCATTCGATGGTTGTACTCAATCCTTTTTTCACTGTAAAATCCCGGTAACCAATGGATGGAAATTTTCCTGAAATTGCTTCAATCATTTTGACAGAAATTTCTTGCTCGGTTAAAGCATCGTATAATTTTAATTCAGCGTTTCCATTTAATTCTTTATCCGACAAGTTTGAAACTTTAGAAATAAAAGTCATTTTATCGCCTTCGCGGAAAAAACGTGGCGCATTGGGCTGCACCATTAAATCTTTTTGTGTGATAACTTCTTTTTCGAATTGACCGAATTTTAAATCTTTGGTATGCGCCAATCCCATTACTTTCCATTTGGTTAAACTTTCGGGCACTGTAAATTTTATGATGGTTTCGCCTTTTTCATTGGTTAAAAGTTGTGGGAAGAAAAATGCTGTTTCATTAAAATTGCTTCTTGCCTTAACAGCTGAAAGATCTCCGCCGCCATTTCTATTGTCAGATTCCTTGCCTTCACCCGATTTTCCGCCGACTTTTGATTCATCAGGCGAATCTCCGGGAGAAAAGTTAGAGGTGGTTGTTACTTCAGCATTTTTATTTGTTTTATCTTTCGATTTTTCTTCGGCGCGACCGGCCATTGCTTTTTTTGGCGCCGGCGCACCTTTTGTTGTTACATCATCCATCGCCACCATACCCGATGCTTCTGTAACAGGATAATTGCCATCTTTTTCATAATCTCCTCCGTAATAACCATTGTTATAAAAATAAACACCATAATAATTTAAAGCGTCGTAATAACGGTACGGAACATTAACGTATCCGCCGTTGGTATTATTTAATTCGGTAGAATTACTTTGTGCCCCAATACTTGATGACCAATTTAACCGCGCATAATAACTTTGATAAACATTAAAATACCAGTTGTTAGGTTTAAATGCGTCGAGCGAAGCATCATACATTCCTGCCATTAATTCTGCTGTAGCTTTTTCTCCTTTTCGGTCTTTCAAAATTAATTTCCATTCTTCGGCTTGTCCGGGTAATAATTTATTTCTAAAAGTTTCGAACTGAATATCTAATTCTTTATTAGTATAAGGCACATTCACCACATTGCTTCTGTGATAAAAGCGATTGTATTTTACAAACGTTGCATGAAAAGAAATATTTCCGCGATGAATTTCTTCAATATTAATATCCACCGGTTTCATTGATGTTGTTAGAGTTTTTGTAGTAACCGCTTTTCCCTGATGCTCTAATTCGAACATATAATTTGTATTGGGATAAGCCGATGCTAAAATAAAATTCACTTTCTCTCCGGGTTCTGCTTTTGTTTTAGGATAATAAAACCAATCAGCTGTCATTTCCGGAATTTCATTATTGGTTGGATTAAAAATGGTTGTGTAAGAAAACGCTTTTATGTCTTCCCCAAACTTATCCTTACAATTGGCTTCAATAACATAAACGCCGGGTTTTAAATTTTTTAATTCGGCAGCTAAATCAATTTCTGTTTTTGTTCCCGTGTCGAAAGATTTTTCTAACACTTTAGTTTCTTTTTCCCATTTGTATTTATTTAATTCATCGACGTACAAATCGTTCGGAAAAGTTTTGTAATATTCTTCCTTCGTAAAAATGGTTCTGTCGGCTTGCGCCCACAAACGACTTCTAAAAACTTTTTCGGGCTGTTTCAATTTGTAAATTGTAAAATTTCCTTTTGTTGCTTCTGCCACACCATTAAGATTAGTTGTTGTAATGCGAATCGGTTTTGCGGCAGTTTGATCAATAATTTCATCCGAAGAAACATTTAATTGCAGAGCAGTGTATCCAACCAAAGCACTGGTTTGCGAATTATGCGTTTCGCCATTTATATCAGTAACGTCAACTAAAACTTCATACATATATACAGCCTGACTCGTTTTCGAAACGCTTTCATCGGGCAGTGCCTTAAATTTAATAATGTAAGCGCCGGTATCGTTAGTAACGGTCTCACCATTGCCTATCTCAACATCCGAACCAACATTATAATACGGCCTGTACCACCACCACCAATATGGATACTGAATTTTACGCACAATGCGGTAAGCACATTTAGCTCCGTCAACAACATTTCCTGCATACGCTTTTGCAATTCCTGTAACAGTAATTGAATCATTTAATTTGTAAGAACCTTTTACAGGATTAAAATTCACTTCAAATTTTGGACGCTTATAATCTTCTACCGAAATGTAAGCGGTACCATGGCCATCGGTAATATGCATTTGTCCGTTTAAAACTCCTTGCGGCGCAATGAATGAACCGCTTACAGTTCCAAATTCATTGGTGGTTAAATCCTGTGAAGCTACTTTCTGATAATTTACATCGTAAAATGTCAATGTTACCGGAGTGTTAGTTTTAATTTTATAGTTGTCATTATTTTTTCCTTCCAATAAAATAGATTTAAAATAAACGGTTTGTCCCGGTCGGTAAATGGCTCTGTCGGTAAAAATAAATGAACGCAGCTGTGTATAACTATTGTCGTAAGGTTTGTAGGTGTAATAATTGTTGTTGTTAAAATAAGAATCTTGTCCGTTTAATAATTCTACAAAAAATGAACGGTCGGCATCGGTTTCATAGTTCACATTAAAAAACCCGCTTTCGTTTGTTTTTAAATTATCGCCGCGTTTAATTTCGTATTCGCGGGTAACGTAACTGTATTTCTCGTGCCAAATTTGTACCGAAATGTTTTTTAGCGGCTCGCCGGTTTGTCGGTTCATGGCATAAAAATCATACGAACCATTCTCTCTGCGGCGCTCGATAGTAGTAATATCAGAAACAATACATTGTGAGTAGGCCGTTAGGTTGTTGGCATATTTAAATTCGGGGTTAAGTGAGGTCAGAATAATATAATAACCATAAGGCAACTCCGGCATTTTTATTTCTAAAGTGTGCGGCTGATAATCGCCATCGTCGGTTATGGCTTGCTCAAATGTTTTTACGGTTGGTAATGCATTTAATTTATTGTACAATTTTTCGCCGTAATCGTTTCTGTAAATTTTGCGTAATTCAATATGAGAAGTTTTTACAATTTTAAAATATAATTTAGTAATGTTGGAAGACAACACTGAAGCGCGGAACGGCTTATTAGGTTCATTCACCTCTTCAATAGCAACGTTGAGTAATTTTGATGAGATAGTTATACTTAAATTCCGGCATTGCTTACCCCCATACGAATTTGGAAATACTCTAAAAGCTTCGTCGCAAATTTCTTTGGCCATTTTTTTGTACCACTTAAATTTATCGCTTTCTAATGGTTTGTAGGCGGCGGCCTTTTGATTGTACCAGTTGGCTAATCTAAAATCAATTTCAGTAACTCGGTCACTTTTAGAAGTTTTTGGTCGTAAGGCCTGGAGCGAAGTAAAATACAAAGTATCTTTTTTAGGATTTTGTGAATTAGCAAAAACATAATCTAAGCGCAATAATTCCACATCAATTAAGGCATCTTCATTAGTATCGTAACGATGAAAGCGAATTACATCCTGCATTAATTTTAAAGCGTAATATTTTGTTTCTAAACTATCGGAAGGATTTATAATATTGGTGTTTAAAAATTCGGGATACGGTTTTAAATAAATATCGTCATTTACTGTAAATCTCGAAGCGGGACGGGAAATATCCGGTTCACTGCTCATAAAAAAACCAATGGCACGGTGTGCTAAAAAATC